>NZ_JBFRKI010000019.1:47314-136775 GCF_041469245.1 Vibrio sp. 10N.286.51.B11
CTGCTCCATCCCGCGTCCGGATGCATTGTTTAAGACAATGAGACTAAACCATTTTCATTCTGAGCAAAGCTCTAAGAATAGAATTTGGAGCGATACATCGGGTTCGAACCGATGACCTCAACCTTGGCAAGGTTGCGCTCTACCAACTGAGCTAGTATCGCATTATAAAAGGTCTTTCACCTTTCGATTACCGCTTTCGCCGTAACCTACAAATTGGAGCGATACATCGGGTTCGAACCGATGACCTCAACCTTGGCAAGGTTGCGCTCTACCAACTGAGCTAGTATCGCAATCTGAAAACGTCTTTCTCCGTTCAGGGCTGCGAATTATAAGAGCATTTTTTTGTGATGCAAGTCCTTAATGCAAAATTACGAAACTTTTTACTCAACTGCTGTAAAAGCACACAGATTTGCAAAAAAAACGGCTCTTATGTCCCTGAAAAGTTAGATAAACGTGATCATTTTATTCGACTAGATGTTAATAATCGTTTTTCGGTAGTACTGCAGCTCGGCGATCGACTCTCGAATATCGTCTAACGCAAGGTGACTTCCCGACTTAGAAAAACCATCTAACACTTCAGGTTTCCAACGACGAGTCAGCTCTTTCAGAGTGCTTACGTCAACATAGCGGTAGTGGAAGTACTCTTCTAACTCTGGCATGTGCTTGTATAGGAAACGACGGTCTTGACCAATGCTGTTGCCACAAATTGGTGACTTACCTTTTGGTACCCATTTTTCAAGAAACTCAATGGTTTGTTGGATGGCATCTTGCTCTGAAACCGTGCTTTCTTGAATTCGCTTCACGAGGCCGCTGCCAGTGTGAGTCGTTGTACACCACTCGTCCATCTTGTCCAATTCACTCTGAGGTTGGTGAATAGCCAAAACAGGTCCTTCAGCCAGGATGTTAAGCTCACTATCAGTAACGATAGTAGCAATTTCAATGATTTTATGAGTTTCAGGATCAAGTCCTGTCATCTCTAGATCAACCCAAATAAGGTTCTGATCGCTAAAGGACATAAGGCGTCGCCTATTTGTTTATGTGTAAAAGAGGTACTATACCCAAATAACTATACTCAAACTAGCTTTAGGACCATCGAAATCACGTGGTACCAGCAACATCCTGTTTGAGTCCCCAATCATCAAGTTAGATGTGTTAAGTGAAAAATTGTGGCTAAAAAAAAGAAGTTAACCAAAGGTCAAGTACGTCGTGTACGTAGCAACCAGAACAAGCGACTCAAGAAAGAAGATTCTATCCAATGGGATGAGAACATGCTTGGCGGAACCAAAAGCGGACTCGTGATTACGCGCTTTGGCCAACATGCTGATATCGAAGATCTTGAAACTAACGAAGTTCATCGTTGTAACTTACGCCGTAGTATCGAGACTTTAGTTTCTGGTGACCGAGTGACTTGGCGCGCAGGCTTAGAATCAATGGCCGGTATTTCTGGCGTTGTGGAAGCGGTTGAGCCGAGAACTTCAATGCTGACTCGCCCTGATTACTACGATGGCCTAAAGCCAGTAGCTGCGAACGTCGACCAAATGGTTATCGTATCGGCTGTGCTACCAGAGCTATCACTTAATATTATCGACCGTTACCTAATTGCTTCAGAAACGGTAAACATCGCGCCGCTTGTTGTACTGAACAAGGTCGATCTACTGACTGATGAGCAGATTGCTGAATACCGTGAAACACTTAAAGAGTACGAGAAGATCGGCTATAAAGTGATGTTCGTGAGTAAAGAGTCTGGCTACGGCATCAAAGAGCTGGAAGCTGAACTCAAAGACCGTATCAACATCTTTGTTGGTCAATCGGGTGTGGGTAAATCAAGCCTAGTGAATGCATTAATGCCTACGCTAGACATTGAAGAAGGCGAAGTCTCTGAGAACTCAGGTCTTGGTCAGCACACAACCACGGCAGCTCGTTTATACCACTTCCCTTCTGGTGGTGATCTGATTGATTCACCAGGAGTGCGTGAATTCGGCCTATGGCACCTAGAGGCCGACGAAATCACTGAAGCCTTTATCGAGTTCAAGCCTTACCTTGGCGGTTGTAAGTTCCGTGACTGTAAACACATTGATGACCCAGGCTGCATCCTGCGCGAAGCGGTAGAAAACGGAAAGATCAGTCGATTACGTTTCGACAACTACCACCGCATCATTGAAAGCATGGCGAGTAACAAAGATAACCGTCAGTATTCACGCAACAAAAAAGCCGATCTCTAATCGCGTTTTTGTGAACAAATGTGTGCATTTACTGACAATTGGCGCGAATTTAAGTAACATCTCGCGCCCTAAACCGTCATCGACAGATTTAATTGAAAAACAATTAGCATTGGAAAATTAATACAATGGATAAGATTAAAGTTGGATTGCAGTACTGGATTCCACAACATGGATTAACTCGCCTAGTCGGCAAACTTGCGTCTGCTAAAGCGGGCGGCTTAACGACAGCGATCATCAACTGGTTCATCAAGCAATACAAAGTGAACATGGATGAAGCTCTGCATAGCGATCCAAAACACTTTAAAACATTCAATGAATTCTTCGTGCGTGAATTGAAAGAAGGCATGCGCCCTATCGCTGAAGGGGAGTCTGTTATTGTTCACCCTGCAGATGCACGTGTAAGCCAATTTGGCCCAATTACTGACGGTCAACTGATTCAAGCGAAAGGCCATAACTACTCAGCTCGCGAGCTATTGGGTGGTGATGCTGCGCTAGCGGATGAGTTTAAAGACGGTGAATTCGCAACGCTTTACCTGTCTCCAAGTGATTACCACCGCGTGCACATGCCATGCGACGGCACACTGCGCCAGATGATCTACGTTCCGGGTGACCTTTTCTCAGTTAACCCGTTAACGGCAGAAAACGTTCCAAACCTATTCGCACGTAATGAGCGTGTCGTTTGTATCTTCGATACGGAATTTGGCCCAATGGCACAAGTGCTGGTTGGCGCAACGATCGTAGGTAGCATCGAGCAAGTATGGGCAGGTACCATCACCCCACCTCGTGGTAACTCGGTTTACAAATGGGATTACCCTGCACAAGGTGACAAAGCAATCATCTTGAAGAAAGGCGAAGAGATGGGCCGCTTTAAGCTTGGTTCAACCGTTATCAACCTGTTCGCTAAAGATGCGATCAAGTTTGACGACACTATGCAAAATGGCGAGAAAACGGTTCTTGGTACACCTTTCGCGCACATTGCTGGCAAAGAAGCGCAAGCAAATGACGATGTTGTTACCGATTCTGCTGAGAACACTGACCAAGCTTAACAATTTGAGTTAACTCATTTAAGCTTTCAAGGCGCGTTACTTTTTCTATTTCAGAGAAGAACGCGCCTTTTTCTTAACTCTACCGATTCATTTGCTACTCAAGCTCTAACAACTCAATCTTTCAAACCCTGCCCAGCCACCTGCTGCTTCTCACTCTTGTCTCTAATTGCCCAGATAAAAGATTGACCAAAAACAAAACAACTGTCGAAACCTTAAACAACTTTTTGATTTTCCAACCCGTCTCCAAGTACCAGAAATCCAGATAACTTACTCTATTTGAAGATATTTTATTTATAGGGTCTTTGTACATGCCTAAACTCAATGTTGGCGTTCTGGTCAAGCTGTTGATTTGTTTTGCGATTCCCTTAGGCGTGTTATTCATGCCGATAGATTCAATACCAATCGATGATCTCACGCTGATTCAACACCGCCTGTTGGCGATATTCTTATTAGCAGCCCTGCTGTGGGTGCTTGAACCTGTTCCGGTATTCGCCACTTCCATTTTGATCATTGCGCTTGAACTGGTGATGATATCTGACAAAGGTTTACACCTATTTAGAAATCCACCAGCGGGGCACGATCTCGGTGAGTTAATCAAATATACCGACATCTTCGGTGCATTTTCATCACCAATCATCATCCTTTTCATGGGTGGCTTTGCTCTTGCGATATCCGCATCCAAGTACGAACTCGATAACAACCTAGCTCGAGTGCTACTTAAACCATTTGGTACAGAACCGCGCTTCATTATGCTCGGCTTAATGCTGATCACCGCCGTGTTCTCAATGTTCATGTCAAATACCGCAACGACGGTAATGATGCTTGCACTGCTCGGCCCTATCGTGGCATCTGCACCAAAAGGCGATATGGGTATCAAAGCGCTCGTGTTGTGTATTCCAATTGCTGCCAATACTGGCGGTATCGCAACCCCAATCGGTACACCGCCCAATGCCATCGCGCTGCAATACCTAACGGGTGAAAATACCATCGACTTCCTCAGCTGGATGATGATGGGCTTACCCTTTGTGATCATCCAACTCACCATCGCTTGGTTTCTTCTACAAAAACTCTTCCCTTCTAAAGAAAGAAACATGGTGCTCAAGCTCGATGGACAATTTAGAAAGAGCTGGCGAGCGATTGTGGTTTACATCACCTTCGCTGCGACAATCTTATTGTGGATGACCACCAAACTGCATGGCATGAACACCTATGTCGTGTCTATCATTCCATTGGCTGTGTTTACGCTCACTGGCATCATGGGTAAAGAAGAGCTCAAGCTGATTAACTGGGATGTGTTGTGGCTGGTCGCAGGTGGTATTGCGATTGGTATTGGCTTAGATAAAACAGGCTTAGCCGCTGCACTCGCACACGCAATTGACTATGAATCGCTCTCACCTGCTGCTGTGGTACTGACATTGTCTATCGTGTGTTGGTTAATGGCGAACTTCATGTCGAACACCGCGACTGCCAACTTACTGATGCCAATAGCCGCTGCGATTGGTGCATCGATGGAAAGCCTAGTTGCGATTGGTGGTCTACAGGGCTTGCTGGTTGTGGTCGCCTTCTCAGCATCACTTGGTATGATTTTACCAGTATCGACACCACCAAACTCACTGGCTTACTCGACCGGACTTATCGAAAGCAAAGACATGGCGAAGATGGGCATCATCTTAGGAATTGTCGGCTTGTCAATGGTCTACCTCGCGCTGTTTATTATCACCTAGCACGTTAATCCCTACTAATGCCCTTCCAGATAGTAATCACGTCTTTGCTATCTGGAAGGTTTAGTGCATATTGAATCCCCCACTTCTACATTTTGACACGGACGTACACTTCAATGGGATTCGAATGGCTGGCTCTTGCTGCCGCTTTTCTTTGGGCCATCGCGAGCCTGATGTCAGTAAAGCCTGCTCAACACTTAGGTTCTTTCGCCTATAGCCGTTGGCGCATGGGTTGCACTGCTATCATCTTATCGAGCATGGCTTGGTTTACTGGTGGCTGGTCAACGGTCGAAGCAGACCTAGTCACGCCGATGATGCTGTCTGGGCTAATTGGCATCTTCATTGGTGATACCGCCCTATTTGCCTGTTTGAATCGAATGGGACCGCGCCAAGCAGGTTTGCTGTTCTCTTGTCACGCCGTGTTCTCGGCAATTCTTGGTTACTTCCTATTTAGCGAAAGCATGACTTCGGTGGAGCTGATTGGCTCGGCTTTGGTGTTTAGCGGCGTTTTAACCGCGATATTCTTTGGTCGTCGAGGACAAGCCAACAACCAACTCGAAACCATCAAGGGCACCGTGTGGATTGGTGTAGCTCTCGGAATCACAGCGGCTATCTGCCAAGCATTAGGTGGGATCATCGCAAAACCCGTGATGCAAACCAGCATAGACCCTGTTGCCGCTTCAGCAATTCGTATGATCACCGCTTTTGTTGCTCACTCCGCATTTCGTCTAACTGGCGCTAAGCTCTCACGCGCAATCAACCCGATGAATGGTCAAATATTTGCGATTACCGCAGTGAACGGATTTTTAGCGATGGCGGTGGGAATGACGCTGATCTTGTATGCGCTTCAGGAAGGCAATGTCGGCATGGTTGCTCTGTTATCTTCAACCACACCAATCATGTTGTTACCAATACTTTGGCTGTACACCAAACAGAGACCAAATGCCTACGCTTGGATCGGTGCCATTGTTGCCGTTATTGGCACTGGTATCCTAGTAAGATAGTGGCACTGGGATTCTGGTCAGTTAGCCAAACAGTAAGTAAGACTAACTGAATAGAGAGCTAAGAGCGCGGGAAAGGAAAAGCCGTCACGTCATCGATGTGGTCATAACCTAACGCCAGCATGATCAGACGATCAATACCTAAAGCAACACCCGCACAGTCTGGTAAGCCCGCTTTTAATGCCTCAATCAAGTGATGGTCAATCGGTTGAGGCGATAAGCCCATCTCAATACGTTTGGCATTGTCATCTTCAAAGCGCTTGAGCTGCTCTTGTGGCTTATCTAATTCATGGAAGCCGTTTGCCAATTCAATCCCTTTAAAGTACACCTCAAAGCGATCCGCCACTCGCGGGTCCTCAGGGTTAATCTTGGCTAATGCAGCTTGTGAAGCCGGAAAGTCATAAACAAACGCAGGCACTTGTTGCCCTATCTTCGCTTCCACCCCAATACTAAACAGCAACTGCAGCAAGGTGTCACGGTCTTGTTCTGGATCTGCAATGTCGCTGAGCCCAAGTTTTGCTGCGGCTTGCTTTAGCGTAGCCATCGAATCTTCCAGTGGACACACACCTAACACGTCAATAAAGGCTTGTTGGTAAGTCATTCGCTCTGCTGAGCCCGATTTAAGTACCTGCTGTAACAGCGAATCCATTTCATCCATCAGGTCATGATGATCAAAGCCAACGCGATACCACTCCAACATGGTGAACTCAGGGTTGTGGTAACGGCCATTTTCTTCGTTACGGAAAGACTTACAAATTTGGTAAATACAGCCACTGCCCGCCGCTAATAGACGTTTCATATGAAACTCAGGGCTAGTCATAAAGAACAGAGGCTGACCGTGCGCATAACCCGGCCCTACGAATTCAGTTTTGAAAGTATGCAAATGCACGTCCGTCACCGTGGCGTGGCTCATCGCAGGCGTATCCACTTCCATCACGTTTCGCTCAGCAAAGAACTGACGAATTTGATTAAGGATATCAGCACGTTGCTTTAACTGCTTAATGGTTGCGGCTGGTTGCCATGTTGAGTGCATTATTAAGTTCCATATTACTGAATTCTAGGCGACGGAAATTACCACCTTTCGCCTCTTTTGTAAGCTTCTATCTTTCTATAGATGGAAGCAAAATGTTGCTTTAATGAAGCCAGAAAATTACGTTCTACAATACAATTATCAATACAGCTTTCACATCCACATTGATAACAAAAATCATACTCAACAAGCCGTTAACACAAGTCTTGTGGGCTAATCGTTATCAACAATTCATTGCCGTGATTGCAGTCACATAACCTATAATTTCTATGCCTCCATATGCACTACCGACCTAAAAACCCAAATGCATCAACTTTTCGAATACCTTCCTCTCTTACACTGAACCTACCACTTAAGGCTTAGGGGTGATAAACGGTTGATGCCGTTTAAGTACTCTCTAAATGCTTTTTATAATAACAAGCGGAATACTCCGCATCACACTGGAGAATAACTGTGAAGACAATTACCACAGATATCGCAGTCATCGGCGCAGGCGGCGCTGGTCTTCGTACAGCAATTGCAGCAGCTGAAGCTAATCCTGAACTGGAAGTAGCACTGATTTCTAAAGTTTACCCAATGCGTTCGCACACGGTAGCGGCAGAAGGCGGTTCAGCAGCGGTAATTAAAGACGAAGATAGCCTAGATAACCACTTCAACGATACTGTTGGCGGTGGCGACTGGCTATGTGAACAGGATGTTGTTGAATACTTTGTTGAAAACTCGACTCGCGAAATGATCCAAATGGAACAATGGGGCTGCCCATGGAGTCGTAAAGAAAACGGTGAAGTAAACGTACGCCGATTCGGCGGTATGAAGGTAGAGAGAACGTGGTTCGCAGCGGATAAAACCGGCTTCCACATGCTTCATACTCTGTTCCAGACTTCGATGAAGTACGACACAATCAAACGATTTGATGAGTACTTTGTGGTGGACCTTCTCGTAGAAAACCAGAGCGGCGTTGAAGATGGCGAAGTACAAGGCCTAATCGCGATTCACATGTCTGAAGGTGAGCTTGTTACCATCAAAGCAAAATCTGTTGTTCTAGCAACCGGCGGCGCAGGTCGTGTTTACCACTGTAATACCAACGGCGGCATCGTAACTGGCGACGGTATGGCAATGGCTTATCGCCACGGTGTACCACTGCGTGATATGGAGTTCGTTCAATACCACCCAACAGGCCTACCGGGCACTGGCATCTTGATGACCGAAGGTTGTCGTGGTGAAGGCGGTATCATCGTCAACAAGAACGGCTACCGTTACCTGCAAGATTACGGCATGGGCCCTGAAACTCCAGTGGGCGAGCCGAAAAACAAATACATGGAACTGGGTCCTCGTGACAAAGTTTCTCAAGCATTCTGGCACGAGCAGCAGAAAGGCAACACCATCAAGCACCCACTTGGTGATGTCGTACACCTTGACCTTCGCCACCTTGGTGAAGAGTACCTGCAAGAGCGTCTTCCGTTCATCTGTGAGCTTGCAAAAGCGTACGTAAACGTCGACCCAGCAAAAGAGCCAATCCCGATTCGCCCGACCGTTCACTACACCATGGGTGGTATTGAAACTAACGGTACCTGTGAAACTCGCATTAAAGGCCTATTCGCTGTTGGTGAATGTGCTTCAGTTGGTCTGCACGGTGCAAACCGTCTAGGTTCTAACTCACTGGCTGAGTTCGTAGTATTTGGCCGCGTTGCTGGTGAAGAAGCGGTGAAACGCGCTGCTGAATTCAAAGGCTGGAACGAAGAGTCTATCGCTAAGCAAGTGAAAGCGGTTGAAGAGCGCATCGCAGGTCTACTAAACCAAGAAGGCGATGAGAACTGGGCTGATATCCGTACTGAAATGGGTCACACCATGGAAGCGGGTTGTGGTATCTACCGTCAAGAAGACTTGATGCAAGAAACCATCGACAAAATCACTGAACTGAAAGCGCGCTACAAGAAGATCAGCATTAAAGACAAAGGAAAAGTATTCAACACTGACCTACTTTACGCTATCGAAGTGGGTTACGGCCTTGAAGTTGCAGAAGCGATGGTTCACTCAGCGATTCTTCGTAAAGAGTCTCGCGGTGCACACCAACGTCTAGACGACAACTGCACAGAACGTGATGACGTGAACTTCCTGAAACACTCTCTATCTTTCTACAACGAAGATGCAGCACCAACCATCGACTACAGCGGCGTTAAGATCACCAAATCTCAACCTAAAGCTCGTCTGTACGGTGAAGCTGCAGAGAAAGCCGCTGCCGCTGAAAAAGCAGCAGAAGAGAATGCTAAGAAGAGCGAAGAGGAGCAAGCATAATGTCAGCGAATCGAATCCAAAAAATTGAAATCCTGCGTTATGACCCTGAGCACGATGCAGAACCTCACTTTCAAACCTTTGAAGTTCCGTTTGATGAAACCATGTCAGTACTTGATGCGATCGGTTACATCAAAGACAACCTAGATAAAGACCTGTCTTACCGTTGGTCTTGTCGTATGGCGATTTGTGGTTCTTGCGGCATCATGGTTGATGGCGTGCCAAAACTGGCGTGTAAGAGCTTCTTACGTGACTACCCGAATGGCTTCAAGATTGAGCCTTTAGCTAACTTCCCAATCGAAAAAGATTTGATTGTCGACATGACGCCGTTCATCGAGCGCCTTGAAGCAATCAAGCCTTACATCATTGGTAACGACCGTAAGCCAGAAGACGGCACGAACATCCAAACTCCAGAGCAAATGGCGAAATACAAGCAGTTCGCTGGCTGCATCAACTGTGGTTTGTGTTACGCAGCATGTCCTCAGTTTGGTCTAAACCCTGAGTTCATCGGCCCTGCGGCACTTGCTCTTGCTCACCGCTACAACCTAGATAGCCGTGACAATGGTAAAGCTGAACGTATGAAGCTTATCAATGGCGACAATGGCGCTTGGGGCTGTACGTTTGTAGGTTACTGTTCTGACGTTTGTCCGAAGAAAGTAGACCCAGCGGCTGCAGTAAACCAAGGTAAAGTTGAGTCTTCAATGGACTTCGTTATCTCGATGTTCAAGCCAGACGGATCGCAAGTAAAAACAGCAGAGGAGGCATAATATGAGCAATCGTAAGCCTTATGTTCGTGAGATGAAGAGAACGTGGTGGAGCAACCATCCGTTCTACCGCTTCTACATGCTACGTGAAGCGACTGTACTGCCTTTGATTTTATTCACTCTGTTCCTAACCTTCGGTTTGGGTGCACTAGTGAAAGGCCCTGAAGCTTGGGCTGGTTGGTTGAGCTTTATGGCTAACCCTATCGTCGTTGGTATCAACATCGTGGCACTGCTAGGCAGCTTGCTGCACGCTCAAACCTTCTTCAGCATGATGCCTCAAGTAATGCCAATCCGTCTTAAAGGCAAATTGGTTGATAAAAAAATCATCGTACTGACCCAGTGGGCAGCGGTGGCTTTTATTTCTTTAATCGTTCTTGTTGTGGTGTAAGGAGCTTTCGTTATGAACACAAATTACAAAGTAAAACCTGTTAACCACAACCCACAACGCTCTGATGAGCCAATCTGGTGGGGCCTATTTGGCGCTGGCGGTACTTGGTTTGCGATGATCACACCAATCACGATCTTAGTGCTGGGTATCTTAGTGCCAATGGGCATCATCGATGCGGACGCAATGAGCTACGAGCGTGTGTCTGAATTCGCCACCAGCATTATCGGTGCGCTATTCATCATCGGTACGCTAGCACTGCCAATGTGGCACGCAATGCACCGTCTTCACCACGGCATGCACGACCTTAAGTTCCATGTCGGTGTTGCGGGTAAAGTTGGCTGCTACTTCGTTGCAGGCCTAATCAGCGCACTGTCTATTATCTTCATTTTTATGATTTAACAGTTAAATAGAAAACGCCTAGGTTTGACCCTAGGCGTTTATTCTATGCTAGATGATAAGTCTATATGCGTTACGGCGATTCAAACCCCACAAATCGCATCACACCTGAGGTTATCTCCGCTTCTCCCTCTGCCGGCGCAGGGTTGCTCCAGGTTGGATCGCTCCAGAAGGATTTAGTCGTAATATACTCTCCATCTTGATCAACCTTATTCCAGGTGTCTTTGGCTCCTATAAATTCCTCTTCGGTTATGGTTAAGGTCACCTCACCATTCAAAATCACCCAATCGAACCCGAACAATCCCTCATCATCGTCAAAGTAGCCAGTACCGTTACTATGGAACACAACCTCTTCTTCAACTACAGCCATGACGGTGCCATTTATCTCCCAAAGATCGATGAGCTCCCAACGAGAACTTTCACTGCCATTACCTGTGAAATCAGACTCTATAAACTGAGCACCACCAACGGTACAGTTGGCGACTGCGCTGTCATAGTCCGAACGAGTGCCAAAGTCAGAGGGTTGGTCCGTAAAATCATCCCACGGTGAATCACCATCCTCACAGACCGTTACTGTTCCCTCGTAGGTAACATTTGTAAGCACCTCCTCTGAACCATCCCTAGAGATAGTTAATTCATCATCAGTTTGTGATAAAAGTACCCATTGCTCGGTTGAGGTATCTTCATAAGTTATCATCATGGTATTAGCTGAAGTTTTCATCCAACTGTTCCCATAGGTCTCAGTGCCATCATTGCCGATATAGCTCATACTGCCGTTATCATGGAAAAAGAGGGTGTTACCATCGTACTCCATCAATACCAAGTTAGTCGGGTCAAACTGCAGAGCGTTTCTATCTTGTTGCACCACGGTATCTGCCCATATCCAACTTTCAGTCACACCGCCTAACGTTTCTTCCTCGAAGAACTTAATTGACCAAGTTTGCTCCATTGACTCTAATAACGCCCAGTAAGTCGTGAAGCTCTCCGATTCATCAGAATAGCTAACCTTAATAAAGCCATCTTCTATGGCCCAGTCATCGATATAGTCACCACCCTCACTCTTCAATACATGTACAGTACCATCAGCATTGAACAAGTAATCACGAGTATCTCCATTGCCTTTAACGCGTTGGAAGTTTAGACCCTCGACCATCTCACTGGTAATGTGAGTTCGACCGCCACAATCCGTGATCGCCGTTTCGTAGTCACTCATACTCGGGATAGGTTGCCCCTCAACAGGTTCTGCATCACCGATGTAGCACTCTTCAAGCACAATCGGACGATCTTGTTGAATAATAGTATCCATCCAGATATAGCTACTTGATTGACCGTCCACAACTTCGTTCTCATAGAACTTGATTGACCACGTATCATCCAACGAATCTAACAGTGCCCAGTAAGTCGTGAAGCTCTCCGATTCATCAGAATAGCTGATCTTAACCAAGCCATCTTCTATGACCCAATCGTCAGTATAGTTACCGCCCTCTCCCTTCAATACATGCACTGTGCCATCAGCATTGAACAAGTAGTCACGAGTATTTCCATTGCCTTTAACGCGTTGGAAGTTTAGACCCTCGACCATTTCGCTGGTAATGTGAGTTCGACCGCCACAATCCGTAATCGCAAGCTCATAGTCAGCCATGATTGGGCTTGACTGATCATCGCTATCACCCAAGTAGCAGGTAAATAGGTAATCGCTCAACACTACACCATCTTCTATAGACTGTGCGGCAATACCATTGAAAGCGTACATAGTATCGTCCGACGGTTCAGCACTTGGCGCCTCAATCTCACCTACCGTAAGTTCACCATTGTACATGCTAAAGATCATGGTAGGCGTATCCCCCTCTCCCATGTAGGGCATAGCCTCAACTGGTACGGTAAATTCGACGATATCTTCACCGTGTAATGTGTAACGTAAGTAATCCGCAGTAGCGACGCGACTTGCCGTTCCTGCGTCCCAATCAAAGAAGTAATAATGCGCCGTGCCATCACTCACTAACTCGATATCAAAGTCTAGGTAGAGGCCAACAGAGGTAGTAAGATCTGTGGAAACCGACTCACCGACCGACTGCGACACAATAATGTCGTCCAGACTTGTAATAGAGCTACCATCCGTATCATAACCGACGTCAGAGAACCTCACGTACGGACTACCACCCTCCCATAGGAAGTACTGGTTTACGGCTGGAGAGAAGGTAAACATTACCGCTTGTGAGCCTTCAGCGAACCTCGCCTCTTCCATGAAGTCGAACCACTCAAAGTAGACTTCATACAATGCCATACCCGATAGGTTTACCACTTCTGATTCTACTGAATAATAGAAACTGGAATTGTCTTCTGGATAGGCAATAAGTTGCTCTCCAGAGAAGTCTATCGTATAACCTACCGGAGTTTGCCAGCCGTTTTCAGTGAGCTGTACGTCCCCCTCAGCTTCAAGTGGTAGCTGGATAAAGGATTGATCACCACGGTACTGTATGAGTTCCGTAAGGGTTAACGTATCACCGCCATAACTCAAGGTTTCTTTAAACAGAATATCTACGAACGATAGTTCGCTCCAATCGCTGAAGAATCCGTAAAGAGTCCCCTCTTGCTCCGCAAACTCTTGGGCGGTAATAGTCCACTTATTTGGGTCGGTTGGATAAAGGTCTTCACCGTCATAAACGCCGTCTTCATCTGAATCAGCATTATTCGGATCTAAACCTTCGGTTGCATTCTCATGGTTATCGCCTAAACCATCACTATCAGAATCCGCCCACTCTAATGAGTCATAAGGGAAGGCATCGCTATTGTCGCCAACATAGTCACCATCACTATCATCCCATTCATTTGGATCATTAGGGAAAGCATCCTCGTAGTCTTTAAAGCCATCGTCGTCACTATCTTGGTTTAGAACCTGTGTAAGATAGTCTTGAGCTGCTGTCTCGTCTAAAAAGAACATTCCTAGGCTATTGTTCCAACTAAAGTCTCCTTCTGTTAGATCCATGCCCCATGTATCTATGCCCCTACGATAGTAGGCATCGTACCAAGACCAAGGATTATCGACGACCGGAACCATAAGCACCATATCAACATCATTCACTCCGGTAAACGAACCAGGAACCACACCACTATCACCAAGATCCAGTGTAACCAGTGTTGGAATACCAGTATCAGTGAACAGATAGTCTTGTGTTACGACGTGCCATTGAATTGGCCCATTGTCATCGTATTGGAAACTGCTTGTAGGTAACAGCGTAGCGTATCGGCTCAGGCCTGGAATGATTTGGTCATCAATAAGCTCCAACTCTGTGCCAGCAACACGGGCATCCTCTACCTGTTGTGGTAGATCCACAACAGCTTGTGTTCCCCACTCATCAAATGAGGTAGCAACCCAAAGGCCATTAGATTGTTTCTGGTAAACGCGATAGGCCTGTCCGACATTATCAGTGTCAGTCGTAAATGAATAATCCGCTAATGGGTAGTGCTGCCACTCTATGTGTTTATTTTCTTCCACATCACTGACAGAACGAGAGACGGCATTCCACTCTTGGAATAAGGTATTGATTGGATCACCATCGACAATGAGTAATGTGTTCGTTTCCTCGTCTAGAACCGAACGCTCTCCACTTTCAAGAACATCACCATTAATCAGTACCTCTTTGCGGTAGTAATTCCAGTACGCTGTAAGATCGTCCCATTTGCCATCATTAAAGTTAACGTCTGCGTACTCATGGAATTCACCATCTTGTGGGTTTGCCCATATTGGTGTCGAATATTCGTAGACATAGCTACCATCAGGGATATTATTAAATCGAAGTTCAACATTGATGTAACCGTCTGCACCCCAGTCCTGCTTAGACTCCACGAAACTCTGCACGTAATCCTGCGTTACAGTGGTTAAAGTCTGAGCCCATTGAGCTTGATGGGTTTGAACATCGTCGATATCAAAGCCATTTACCGTGTATTCGGTTAACGTTTCGACCGCTTGAACGCCCTCTGCGACGTCCTCAAATTCCACTGATACACTATGTATTGTATCTATTTGAGATAAGTCATTTGGGTGAACTCTAGATGTTAAGGCTACGCCTTGTTCATAGACACGACCATTACCGCCGAAACCGCCCTCAAGAGATGCATCACCCTCATCGATATAGCGCCAATACGTCTCGCTTGTTTCGGTTCTAGTACCAATTTCAAGAGACATGCCTTCGTAACGTGCAGTACCATCGAGGTTATAGTCGTACGCAAAGATCTGGATACGAGTAAAGTCATCATTTAACAGGTGATCGACACTTTGTGTCGTGCCATATACCACGTCATCAGCAGTGATATATTGAGTAGTTATGGTGGTAACAATCTCTCCGCTATTCAGTGTCTCAACCATTTCTTCGACCTCAATATCCAGTGTAATGATATCGCGATCTGTTATGTTGAAAATTGCTACATCAGTTGCACTAACATTGGCCACAACATCAGCAATTGACTTATTTCCATCCTCTGGATGAACATCGGCATTATTACCAACGCCATCACCGTCCACATCGACCCATTCGGTCGCATCGGTTGGGAATTCATCAACATCATTGTTGTAACTGTCGTTATCCGTATCGTTTGGATACGGGTCATCCTCGTTATCGCCTAAGCCATCATCATCCGTATCTGCCCATTCGGTCGCATCGGTTGGGAATTCATCGGCATTATTACCAACGCCATCACCGTCCGTATCTAAGGACTCGTTGGGATCCGATGGGAATTTATCGGCATTATTACCAACACCATCACCGTCCGTATCTGCCCATTCGGTTGGGTCATTATCAAATACATCTTGATTGTCACCATAGCCATCAGAGTCATTATCAGCCCACTCAGTTGGATCTTGTGGGAAGACATCATCAATACTGTCTACCCCATCCGAATCATGGTCACCAGCACGAGAACGATCCGTTGGAAACGCATCATTGGCATCAGGGTAGATGTCATCTTCTCCGTCCACCGTATCATCATTTAGGTCGGCATTATTACCGATCTCATCACCATCGGAGTCCAGACTTTCATCGGGATCATTCGGAAAGTCATCTAAGTCATTGGGGACGCCGTCATCATCTGTGTCATTAGAAAAATCGACACCCTCTGTCGCACCACCAACATTATCAAATGTCTTATCGCTATCACCTGCAACTTCTTCAATTTTCTTTTTGATTTCATTATTCACAGATGCAATCACAGAGATAAACTTAGTCCCTTTATCTTCACTTTCAGCAACTTCTTGCAACTCTTGAGGAGATGAAGGCAAAACATTTGAATCAACCAAGTTTTCAGCGGCATAAGCGGCAGCCTCAACACCTGACTCAACAAAATCACCTAAGATTTCATCTTCATCTAAGCCTAGCTGATCAGCGACTTGCTGAATGGCAGCTTGCTTTGCTGCTTCAACCGCAGCAGCATCGTCAGAATCTGTAGTGTTTTGCTCGATCAATACGTGAACTAGCGTACTCAAAGGGGTGACATCTTTTTCACCTGGAGGGGCTGACATAATATAGTCGTCAGACACCGTAACATCAGGTTCATCTTCATCAATCGTCTGCCCGGAGATCGCTTGCACAACGACAGGGTACTGTTCAGGGTTGTCGACATCGGTGACGTCTAAATCTGCAACACCACCCTCACCAGAAATAGCATTAGGCTCACCGTCGTCTAAAACATAGTTGCCGTTAAGGTCTAACCAAATTCGAGCATGACGTAAATAACCATCAATGGCAGTCACACTGTATTTAGTCGTTTCAGATGGGGAGTTGGGAGTCGAGGGAGTCTCACTCGGAGTCGTGGTTGACACGGTTGTATCATCGTCATCACATCCTGAAAGCCCGACGATACTAACCAAACCAAGAGCCAACGTAATTGCATTAAGTCTCATATTAATATCCACATAGTTGCTTAATAACATCGCGTATAAAGCTAGTAGACTCTACTCATTCTAACAATATTGTAATCAGCTTCCCTTCCCACCACACACATTCACAAAATCAATACTAAACAGCCACATATTGTATTGAGATATTTTTGTTGCGATATATAAACGCCAAAAACACCTTGTAAATCTATAAGTTAGATAAAATTTTTGATTTTCATCCAGAATACAACCAAAATATGACACTAATCACATAATGTAGCCTTGTAACCAAGGTGAATCGCATCTGGCTTACTCACTCTTGATTTTCCAGCTCTTCGCATCCCGCATCTCGTTTACGCGAATCTGATCTTGGGATACAAAAAAAGGCCGCCTAAGCGACCTTTTTCAGATACTTGAAGTCAATTACTTCACACGACCAACGTATTCGCCAGTACGAGTATCAACTTTAACAACTTCACCGATTGCGATGAATAGAGGTACGCGAACTACCGCGCCAGTTGCTAGAGTTGCAGGCTTACCGCCAGTACCTTGTGTGTCGCCTTTAAGGCCAGGATCGGTTTCTGTTACTGCGATCTCAACAAAGTTTGGTGGAGTTACTGTGATAGGGTTATCATTCCACAACGTTAGAGTACATACGTCGTTTTCAACTAACCATTTAGAAGTCTCGCCTACTGCTTTTGCATCAGCAGCGATTTGCTCGAATGTTTCGTTGTTCATGAAGTGGTAGAATTCGCCATCGCTGTATAGGTAGCCTAGTTCAACGTCTACAACGTCCGCTAGTTCTACTGTATCGCCTGACTTAAATGTTTTCTCTAACACTTTGCCTGACAGCAGTTTACGAAGTTTAACACGGTTAAACGCTTGGCCTTTACCTGGCTTAACGTATTCATTTTCGATAATTGAGCAAGGCTCGTTATCCATCATGAATTTTAAACCGCCTTTGAATTCATTGGTGCTTACTGACGCCATGATTTTCTCTTCCACATCTTTGAGTTAATTTCAATGCCGCATATCATAACCCGAAAAGTCGAATCTGTTGAGCAAAACTGGCTCAAACAACTATCGAATGCGATCTCTGACCCGACAAAACTGCTTGAGGCATTGGAAATAGACCCAACACCATGGCAAGCAGGCTTCGCTGCTCGTGAGTTATTTGCACTTCGGGTACCTCTTAGCTTTGTCGAACGAATGGAAAAAGGCAACCCACACGATCCATTGCTACGACAAATTTTACCGCTAAGCGAAGAGTTTGAGGTACACCAAGGCTATTCCGCTGATCCACTGGAAGAGCAAGACAACGCCATTCCTGGGCTACTGCACAAATACAAGAACCGTGCACTGATGATTGTGAAAGGCGGTTGTGCGATTAACTGCCGCTACTGCTTCCGTCGTCACTTCCCTTACCAAGATAACAAGGGCTCGAAGTCTGTTTGGCAAACCAGCCTAGACTATGTGGCTGCTCACCCAGAGATCAACGAAGTTATCTTGTCGGGTGGCGATCCACTGATGGCAAAAGACAGCGAACTAGAGTGGCTAATTCATGCTATCGCACAAATTCCACATGTGAAAACAGTTCGAATTCATAGCCGATTACCGGTTGTGATTCCCGCTCGAGTAACGGATGAACTATGCCAATTGTTAGCTCAAACTCGCCTTAATGTGGTGATGGTGAGCCATATTAACCATGCCAACGAAATTAACTTAGAGCTCAAACAAGCTTTCCACAAGCTTAAGTTAAGTGGTGCGACTCTGCTCAACCAAGGCGTGATGCTTAAAGGCGTAAACAACAGCGCTAACTCATTGAAAGAATTAAGCGAAAAGCTATTCGACGCCGGTATTTTACCTTACTATATGCATGTACTTGATAAGGTTCAGGGCGCAGCGCACTTCTATATTTCAGATGAAGAGGCGAAGCATCACTTTAAAGGATTAATCTCTGAGGTTTCTGGCTACCTAGTACCTAAGTTAACCCGTGAGATTGGCGGACGCAGCAGCAAGACACCGCTCGACCTACACATTGAATAGAGAAGTTGTATCAATGAAACACAATACCTCAGTTGCTCCACCAGCAACCACATCTCAACCAGCGCTTAGGTTCAGCTCAAGAGGTTTCACCATCATCGAGCTGGTCGTGGTGATCGTGATTCTAGGTATTGTGTCGGTCACTGCAGCTTCTAAGTTCCTCAACCTTCAAACCGATGCTCGTATCTCGACATTAAACGGCCTTAAAGGCGGAATGGAGGGCGCAAGTGCTATGCTTTATGGTAAGACATCAGCATTGGGCTTAGATAAAGCAGCTAGCGCATCGATTAATGTTGAGGGTGACAATATCTCAGTGGTCTATGGTTATCCTGCAGCGATGAACGATCAAACTTGGTCACAGCTCATCGAATCAACCTTTCTAGATGCTGTTTGGGATACGGGTCGAGCTGACTGGTTCTTTACCAACACAGATGCGAATGATGGCATTATTCTTTATGCGCCTTCTAGCCGAAAAAAACAGGCTGATAACTGCTACCTTGAGTACCAAGAAGCGACAGAGACCACGACACCAGCCTTCACCTTAACAACAAGCGGCTGCTAGGTTTTAAGTAATCTTTATCAATCGTTAAGACAAAAAGTTTTTGTTCGATCGTCCGGTCTATTATTAGCATACTCGGCTCTATTCTAAATTTTTAGGAGGGGTGATATGTCACAATTTATAGAACAAACTCTCAACCTTGCCCCCTTTAGCTGGGCAGGCCTCGCTGCATGCATGTTATGTGGTTCTTTAATCGGAATCGAAAGGCAAACACGCGGTAAACCCGTCGGAATCCGAACGTCGATTCTGATCATCAGTGGTACCTATTTCTTCCTCACCATGGCGATCAGCCTATCCCCCAACACACTCGATCAAGCTCGTGTGCTTGGTCAGATAATTACGGGTGTTGGATTTCTTGGGGCTGGTGTAATGATGACACTGGATGGCAAGATTCATGGCGTGACTTCAGCCGCAATTATCTGGGTACTCGCAGCATTAGGTATGATGATCGCACTAGGGCATCTTTCCCAATCGGTCATTATCACGCTAATGGCGCTAGTGATTCTGCTTGGTGTCGATAAAGTGGAAAACAGCTTCCAGAGCCTGCGTCGTGGTGTGCATCAGAAGTGGATGAGAAAAGGCCGCGTGAAGAAGTAACCTCAACCTGAAACAGACATTAAAAAGGCCTAGTCACACGACTAGGCCTTTGTGTATCCAACTAATTAATACACCTGAATACACACCTGATTCTTACCCGCAGCCTTTGCCTTATAGAGCTGCTCATCAGACGAACGAATACTCTGGTTTTCCCACAAGTGCCCTACGCTGTCGAACTTATACAAAGAGTAAAGCGTCGCGCCACCAGACACTGAGATACTAATCTTGTCACCCGTAGGGCATCGATAACTCTGTAGGCTAATGTCGTTTTGAATTCGCTCAAAGATCGATGAAAGCAACTCAGACGATTCACCCGTAATCGCGACAACAAACTCTTCGCCACCAAATCGAGCCACGATATCTTGCTGTCTAACGCTGTTCAGCATCAACCGAGCAACATGGCAAATCACCTCGTCCCCCACTTTATGGCCATGCTGATCATTAACGACTTTGAAATCATCGATATCAAACACGCCAACACCAATAATCGGCTCTTCATCTTGCGCCAGTAATCGAGCCTCAAAACCACGTCGATTCAGCAAGCCCGTTAATGGGTCGCGCATTGCTAGCTC
Source organism: Vibrio sp. 10N.286.51.B11 (assembly GCF_041469245.1). NCBI lineage: Bacteria > Pseudomonadati > Pseudomonadota > Gammaproteobacteria > Vibrionales > Vibrionaceae > Vibrio > Vibrio sp. 10N.286.51.B11. Next base: position 67,818 of record NZ_JBFRKI010000019.1, read on the forward strand.
ATTTAAACGCTGGTGCTCTTGTCTTGTATAGAAGCGCCATAGCCATAAAACCGAGAGCAGATACAAAACCAACAGTATCGAAAGCTGAATCTTCTCCATCTCCAATACATGCAGAAAGTGCTCGCTCTTATCTTCTTCAATACTCAGATATAGCTGGGTGTTAATGTCATCAACATACAGAGGCTTGGAATACGTAAAATCCATAAACCCGTATTTGTTTGCGCCTCGAGTATTTGTGACTTTATAGCCATGGGTAGGGTTCGATACTAGTTTCGAGACATAACCATCGACACCCAATACCCCTTTAAACTCACCATTAACGTAGATTCCTTTGGTTAAGGTCACCACTTTCTGACCTGTTAAGTAATCATCATATTGGCCGGTATACACCACTTGGTCTTGCCCTTGAGCTAAGCCAAAGCGAATCGTGTTCACCCAATAAGGCCTGCTATTCACAACCGAATCAAAGGTGTCGCCCTTAATGTAACTGGCAAAATCAGAAGGCGAAGAGATAATGAATTTGTCTTTTGAAATGAAATAAATCGCAGAGATGGTATCAATGGTATTGGCAAAATAAGCCATGGTCGGCGCGATGAACAGGCGCTTACCCGCTTCGGTATAAAGGTCCGATTCCGGGTTGCACATCTCGCGAGGGCCAGAGAACATAAAATCAAAACGAGGGGCATGTTGCTCCTCACTGGTGAAGTAACACGTCTCACCCTCGATCTTTTTGTCATGCGAGAATACGTAGGTATCCCCATGCAGTGGATAAAGCGCAGTGATGTTGTACTCAAGCGCATTTATGATCTGTGTGAGCTCCGCTAAAGAGCGTGTTACGCCTTGGTTTTCCATTCCATACTGTTTATCTGATTCTTCCGCTGAATCAACGAGCAACAAGCTCAAAACTACTAAAAAACTGGCGGTCAGGCCTAAGAAAGCCTTTTTAAAATCGACGGTATGGTGGTTAATCAAAGCATATAAATCATCATTAGGAATTTATCGCACATTGCACTCATAAGTAAAAATACTGCAATAGAAAATATAAAACAATATGCTTATCTATTTTGGAGGGGCGTTTGGATATCTATAAGAAAATGTTGAGTTGCAATAACGCCTAAGTCAGATGCACTTAGGCGTTATGAATCACTATAGTAACACTAAGCCTTACTTAGCAAAGTTTACAATCGGGAAGCACGGGAAGAAACCGTTGTCAGCACAGTTGATCAGACCAACTTGTACGCCTTCGATTTTGTTGGTTTTGTTGAAGATACCAACCTGAACCGTAGACACTTCTGAAAGGTTCGCTGCACCAACATCAACCATAGTGTTACCTTCTGAGTAGTTTACAAAACTCACGTTCGCGCCTTTCACATCATTAGTAATGTTCACAGCACCCAGGTTAACACCGGTTGTTTTACCCGTATTCCAGTTGAAGAAACCTAGAGATGCACCGGTCATTTCTTGGTTCACTTTTGATGCACCAAAAATACCAAGGTTCACACCTGTGGTCGTTTGCGTCTCAGACATACCAACAACGGCAAGATCGACACCTTTAAGGTCGTTTACTTGTCCGTGAAGCAGAGCCAAACGCACACCGCCAACCGCATCTGAATCAGGTGCGTTGAAACCGTTAATCGTTGAAAACATAACAGGCGAAGAAGCAAATGCTGCCGGTGCCATTACTGCTGCCGACACAGCAAGTACTGAAAGTAGTTTTTTCATTGGGGAGTCTCCACTGACTTATTGTTCACTTGATTAATCCATTTTTAATCAAGCATTTATTGTCCTTTATTCAACAGCTACCCATGTTAAATCAATGTAATAACTGTACTGTTGAATATAAGCCGCTAAATCATAAAGAGCAATGGTTAAGAGCAGATGCGGGATTCGAGTGAACGAGATGCGAAAAGCAAAAAAAACAGAGACCGAAACCTCCGCTCTAACGCTTATTATTCCAAACAAAAATCTAGGCGAGAAAATCAACATGTTTCACAAGCTTATAGCCCACACACTTATTGCCGCATCTAAAGCGATGTCATCCTAAAAAATTTATTGATAAAAGCTCAACAGACCTCAGGTATTCAAAAACTAATGTTCGTAAAATTCTGAAAATAAACTAAATTCTAATATAGGAATAGAACGATATGAAACAGTGGGAATAGCATGATTAAGGAACCTACGAATAAACAGACCATTAAAGCGATTATTTCGCGTGGTTTTTTGGCTATCGTGTTATTTTTAGGCCTCTATATCTATGTTAGCCATGCTCTGAAGAACAAAGAGCAGGACATGATTAATCTCCAGCTCAGTCTTTCTGAAGCTTATAGCGTTATGCTCTATGTCAGACGACAAGAGCAGCAGTTTGTTTCCACAAGGCAACCAGAGATTCAAGAACAACTCAATATAAAGCGAAGTCAGCTGATCGAAAAGCTGGCTGAGATCGATGGGAAAATCGTACGAAGCGACCTCAATATTTCTTTTAATTATGCCAAAGTTGTCGAGTATCTCGACGAGTACCACACCGCCTTTACATTATTAGCCCTTGAGTTAGTCAGCATACATGGCAAGAGGGACCAAATTGGGCTCATTGAGAAACTAAAAAATGCAGCGTTGACACTTGAGCGCTTCGTACATGAATCCAATAATGTGCAGCTTGAAGAATTGACTTTAGAAACACAAGATCTCATGTATCAGTTCTTTACCGATTTTGATCAGACAACATTAGATAAGATTGTCGATTCATTGTTCAAAATCCAAGATGAAATAGAACAGAATTCCCGAACGATCAGTGCATTAGCTTCGTTTAATAATTTTAAACGCCACTTTTGGCGATTGCAGCGAGGGTTAAAGAGTGTCGGGTACAGCTCTGATAGCGGCCTCAAAGGAGAACTCACCAGCAGTATTTATCATGTTGAAGATGAGCTCAACTTACTTTTCACCGAAACACCCAAGCAGATCGCAGAGAGCCTGACGCAGATAAAGTTGTACAGCTACTTATCGACAGCCGCATTAGGAGGGGTGACGTTACTGGTGCTGCTTTATGTTGTGTGGCGTGCCAGTCAACTTGAAACTCAATTGATTGTTTCACAAGAGAAAGCACGACAAGCAAACCGTGCAAAAAGTGCCTTTCTTGCCAATATGTCTCATGAGATACGGACACCGCTTAATGGCGTGATTGGTATGTCAGAAATACTGGCAGAAACCAAACTATCCGCAGAACAGAAAGACTGCCTTGGGACTATCTATACCTCTTCTCAAACCTTACTTATGTTGATCAACGATGTTCTCGATCTGTCCAAAATTGAGTCGGGTAAACTGGAAATTAATCCACATACGACAGACTTAAGAGAGCTGCTGTTTGATAGCGTGACTCTGATTTCTTCTAAAGCTTATCAAAAGCAGATTAAGTTGGAAGTTGAAATTGATGGCGAGCTCCCAGAGTACATTCATGTTGATGGGAATAAAATTCGCCAAGTGTTGATGAATTTAGCCTCAAATGCGATCAAATTTACAGAACAAGGCTCTATCGTATTCACCGCTAAACGGCTTCCATCATTGGAAACAGAGTGTGTGGTCGAGTTTTCTGTTCGAGATACGGGTATTGGTATCGCAGCAGACCAACAAGAGCACATTTTCAAAGCGTTTTGCCAAGAAGATACCAACATCACCTCCAATATTGCGGGGACCGGATTAGGGCTTAGTATTTCGTCACGTATGGTGGAAATGATGGGAGGCTCGATAAACGTTGAGTCAGAGAAAGACGTGGGCAGTTGCTTTCATTTCCAATTAGCCGTAGTGCCATCAGATCATTCTGAACATAAAAATCGTAAACAAACCGTTGTCTATTATTCAGATGCGCCATCGAAACTTTTACTCGATGACTTGTTCCGCCTTGGTTACTCACCACAACTAAAATCAATCGAAACAAACTTGGCGGCAACTGACCTCCCAGAGATCGCTTTGATGGAAGATATTAACCAAGCCAAAACACTGCATCGCTTAGCACCAGAGGTGAAAATCATCATAGTGAAAGATAATCTTAGTGATCCTATGAGTGAGTGTCATTTTATCTCAGGCTATGTGACTCTTCCTATGCTCGGTTCCCGCTTAAGTAGCATGTTGAACTCCGTGCTTGAAAGGTCACAGCCACAACCCCCTCAACATCAACCTGAGCCGATAGAAGCGACTGTACGTCAAAAAGTCCTCGTAGTTGAAGATAACCGCGTAAACCAGAAGGTGGTATGTATCAATTTAGATAAGTTAGGGATTGAATATTGGGTTGCCAATGATGGACAAGAAGCGATTGATTTATATAAAGGGCATCATCAAGACATCGGCCTTATCTTGATGGACTGCATGATGCCGAATGTAGATGGCTTTGAGGCAACAGAGCGAATCAGGCGCTATGAAGAAAACCTGCAACTTCAGGCAACACATATCCTCGCTTTAACGGCATCCGTGCTCGATGATGATATTAAACGTTGCTTCGAGTGTGGAATGAACGATTATCTTCCAAAACCATTTAAGCGTGACATGATGCTGCAAAAAATTGATGAACAACAGTTTACGCACAAGGCAGGCTGACCAAGGAGCTTTGGAAAAAAGGGTGATGGTGAAGCTGAAATACAGATACGGGATGCGAATAAATAAGACTTTAAGAGCAAAAAAAACGGAGACCGAAGTCTCCGTTTTCTAAAGCTTATGTGTGACTTTCTCTGCTATAGAGAAAGGGGGATGATTACATCATGCCACCCATACCGCCCATGCCACCCATATCAGGCATTGCAGGGCCAGAATCTTGTGGCTTATCAGTGATCATCGCTTCTGTTGTGATCATAAGACCAGCAACTGACGCTGCGAACTGAAGTGCAGAGCGAGTTACCTTAGTTGGATCTAAGATACCCATAGCAATCATGTCGCCGTATTCGCCAGTCGCCGCGTTGTAACCGTAGTTACCTTCGCCAGCACGAACGTTGTTAGCAACAACAGATTCTTCATCACCTGCGTTCTTCGTGATTTGACGGATAGGCGCTTCCATTGCACGTAGTGCAACACGGATACCGACGTTTTGCTCTTCGTTGTCGCCTTCAAGGCCAGCAACTTTAGATGCAGCGCGGATAAGTGCAACACCACCACCAGCAACCACACCCTCTTCAACGGCAGCGCGAGTTGCGTGAAGTGCATCTTCAACGCGGTCTTTCTTCTCTTTCATCTCAACTTCAGTTGCAGCGCCCACTTTGATTACTGCAACACCGCCAGCTAGCTTAGCTACGCGCTCTTGAAGTTTCTCTTTGTCGTAGTCAGACGTTGCATCTTCGATTTGTTGACGGATTTGAGAAACACGACCTTGGATCATTGTTTCTTCGCCCGCGCCATCGATGATGGTTGAGTTTTCTTTAGTGATAGTTACACGCTTAGCTTGACCTAGGTCTTCTAGCGTTACTTTCTCTAGGTCTAGGCCGATCTCTTCAGAGATAACCGTACCGCCCGTTAGGATAGCGATATCTTGTAGCATAGACTTACGACGGTCACCGAAACCAGGCGCTTTAACAGCAGCCACTTTAACGATGCCACGCATGTTGTTCACAACTAGAGTTGCAAGCGCTTCGCCTTCTACATCTTCAGCGATGATAAGAAGTGGACGAGATGCCTTAGCAACTGCTTCTAGAGTCGGAAGAAGTTCACGGATGTTCGAAACTTTCTTGTCGATAAGAAGAATGAATGGGCTTTCTAGATCAACAGAACCCGCTTCTTGGTTGTTGATGAAGTAAGGAGATAGGTAACCACGGTCGAACTGCATACCTTCAACTACGTCTAGCTCGTCTTGTAGAGCCTGACCTTCTTCAACCGTGATTACGCCATCACGACCTACTTTTTCCATCGCTTCAGCAATGATGTTACCTACTGTCGAATCAGAGTTCGCAGAGATAGTACCTACTTGCGCGATAGCTTTTGTATCTGCACATGGAACAGAAAGGCCTTTTAGCTCTTCAACTGCAGCGATAACTGCTTTGTCGATACCGCGCTTAAGATCCATTGGATTCATGCCAGCAGCAACGGCTTTTAAGCCTTCAGTGATGATTGCTTGAGCAAGAACTGTTGCTGTAGTCGTACCGTCGCCCGCCGCGTCATTCGCTTGCGAAGCCACTTCTTTAACCATTTGCGCGCCCATGTTTTGGAACTTGTCTTCAAGTTCGATTTCACGTGCAACTGAAACACCATCTTTAGTGATCGTTGGTGCGCCAAATGATTTGTCTAGAACAACGTTACGGCCTTTAGGACCTAGCGTTACTTTTACTGCGTCAGCCAGAACGTTTACACCTTCTAGCATTTTAATACGTGCGTCATTACCAAATTTAACGTCTTTAGCAGCCATCTTAATTTCCTTTCAAATTCTTTGTTTCGGGGCGTCTCAGCGTTATCGCGTCATTCTGAACAGTGAGGGACGAACGTGATTCAGAATCTACTCAAATCGCACTCTGTTTAGATTCCAGATAATTCGTTCCTCATTTCTGGAATGACGATATGAATCATCCAATACTGGCTCTGATAACTTTTACTGAGAGTTAAATGAAAAATAGATTACTCGACGATCGCCATGATGTCGTTTTCAGACATAATCAGAACTTCTTTGCCGTCGATTTTTTCAGTTTTCGTGCCGTAACCTTCAGCAAAGATAACGGTATCGCCAACTTTTACGTCCAACGGTTGCACTGAACCGTTTTCTAGAATGCGGCCTTTGCCGACAGCTAGAATGATACCGCGAGTCGATTTTTCTGCGGCAGAACCAGTTAGAACGATGCCACCAGCAGATTTAGATTCAACTTCTTGGCGCTCAACGATAACTCGGTCATGTAGAGGACGGATATTCATCGGTCTTATCTCCTGATAATTTCCATTTAAATTTTGATAGTTGCCACGATTAGCGTGGGTCAAACAATATGTTGGGGGCGATGTGAAAGATCCCAAGGGGGGAACGAAAAAATTGTGAGCTAAAGTGCAGATTCTCACCCCTCATCTTTCCCTGCTTTTCGTTTACTCGTATCCCGCATCTGTTTATCCTACGCTTTTGGTTTCTATCGGCGTTTTGCATGCAAGATAAGCACGGGCTATTAACTGCCCCAATTGAGAGTACATTGCGTACCATGACCATACCGACCATATTCGGTATGGTGGCGATCTTGATGTTTAACTTGGTCGATACCTTCTTTATCTCACTGCTCGGCACACAAGCACTTGCAGCAGTGAGCTTTACCTTTCCAGTTACCTTTGCGATTAACTGCATCACCATGGGGATTGGCATTGGCTTATCGACATGTATCGGTCGATTGCTTGGCCAAGGCAGCGCACAAAATGCAGCACGCTTTACCTGTCATGGCTTATTGCTGGCTCTGCTTCTGGTCGGCTGCGCGTCTACATTAGGTATTATCGCCTTAGAACCTATGTTTACCCTGCTAGGAGCAAAGCAAGAGTTGTTGCCGCTGATATCGGAATACATGTCGGTGTGGTATCTCGCGATCCCATTTTTGGTCATCCCCATGGCAGGCAACAGCGCCATTCGTGCCAGCGGCGATACTAAAACACCCGCCAAGATTATGCTACTGGCTGGCCTTATCAATGGCGTTTTAGATCCGCTACTCATCTTCGGGTATGGGCCTTTTCCTGAACTGGGGATTCAAGGCGCTGCGATTGCCAGTGGTTTCAGTTGGTTTGGTGCTTTGTGTGGCTCACTCTACGTATTGATGGTGCGAGAAAAACTGCTTGCGCCGCCTAAGCTGACAAACATCGTCAGTGACTGGCGACAGATCTTAAAAATAGGCACCCCAGCGGCTTTGTCTAACGCTCTGAACCCACTTGCCGGCGCTATCATCATGATGATGCTGGCCAAACAAGGGACTGAAGCCGTGGCGGCGTATGGCGCAGCGCAACGTATCGAGTCCATTCTTATCATTGTGTTGATGTCTCTTACTTCGGCGCTTACGCCTTTCATGGCGCAGAACTTTGGCGCAAACAACCCACAACGCAGTTTTAAGGCACTGTTTCTGAGTATGCGTTTTGCTGTGATGTTCCAAGGTTTGATTTTCTTAATGATGGTGCCGTTGAGCATTCCTTTGGCTGCCCTGTTCTCTCAAGAAGAATCCGTCCGAGGCATATTGTGGCATTACCTGTTAGTCGTGCCCTTTAGCTATGGATTCCAAGGCATTGTGATGATGCTGATCAGTGGGATGAATGCCATGCATCAACCACTCAAAGCCTTTCAATGGAGCTTCATGCGTTTGTTTGTCTTTACCTTGCCATTCGCTTGGATAGGCAGCCAAATTGATGGTGTCGAAGGGCTGTTTATAGGCTTAGCCTTGGGGAACATTGTCGGCGGTATTTCAGGGTACTTGTTTGCGCTTCGTGTAAGGGGTAAAGCAGATGCGGGATACGAAAAGATATAAGAGCAGATACGGGATGCGAAAAGATATAAGAGCAGATACGAGATGCGAGTAACCGGGATGCGAAAAGATTTAAGAGATTAAGAGCAGTTACGAGATTCGAAGAGCTTGAGAGCAGAAAAAGACTAAAAAAAGGAAGATGACATGGAAGACACCACTTACAAAATGCTTTATGACGCACCAATTGGCAAGATGATCATTGTTAGCAATGGTGTGTCGCTTATTGAAATTGACCATATAAATCACGAAGAGCTAATGATTAGCAATCCAGATGACCTTTGCCAACTGGCAGCGAAACAGTTAGATGAGTACTTCGCAGGTCATCGAATAGAATTCGATTTGCCATTAAGAGCGATAAAAGGCACTGACTTTCAAAAAGTAGCTTGGCAAGCTTTAACAACCATTCCTTATGGCGAAACCATCAGTTACGGTGAACAAGCGAAAATAATGGATAACCCAAAAGCAGTAAGAGCTGTGGGTGGTGCAAATGGCAAGAACCCATTTAGTATTGTTGTGCCTTGCCATAGAGTCATCGGCGCGAATGGAACATTAACCGGCTACACCGGCGGTATGAATCGTAAAGAGTGGTTGTTAGATTTTGAGCGTTCGATCTTAAATAAAAAGAAGTAAACCTTATCTCACTAGATCAATAATATAAAATTTCGCCATCAAGAAGCGCCATTATCACCAGACAACATATAGTCTATATTTAAAATTTCATACAAAGAGGTGATGGTAATGTCCACTGATACGATTAAATCTTATGAAGATCGAAAGCGTAGAGGTGGAGCTATAGCGCTAATGAAACTATTATCGTTTTCTATTGATGATAAAAAACATGACCGAGTCAATTCAGGTACTCAGATTCGAGATAAACTGGCAAAACGTAAACAATCGGTTCAAGAATCAACATCACCGTTACGCTGATAATAATACGTTCGGTTACTTTAGTTTAATCCCATAAGTGTCAATATGGGCAAGTAACTCGCTTGATGTAATTCTATGCTTAACGAGCAAGTCAACCTTGAATGGAAGCGACGACTGTTCTAAACGATCTTGCAAGCCTGCGACGACACTTAACGAAATCCCATGCCCCTCGATAACAATATCGATGTCGGAGTTATCTTTATAAGTTCCAAGGGCTCTAGAACCGAATACCCAGGCATGAATGACTGCGGCATGACTCAAAACAATATCCTCAATCAACTGATACTGATGAGGCTTAAGGCCGACCGAGTCTGGTTTAACCAAATAACTATCGATCACATTTAACCTCTTGTTCGCATTGACCCTCTTGATCACATTTAAGCTTTAAATAGAGTGTGACTTGCCCTATCACTGATGAAAATGACTCTAAGATCAGTGACTTAGCTTCAAGGACATTTTCCTCATCATAGGTGTGGGACAATAAATTTCGTTTTATGAGTGCTTCAAGCATAATCTCACACTGCTCCGAAGACAGGTGCTTAGCTTCTAAGGCCGTACGAAAAACGCTCCTCGGCGAAGCCACATCAAACCCTTCAAACTCAAGTAAGTCTTTAAGGGTCTTCCATGTCAGTTCGAAAGAAAATTCAAAAGTTTGTACTAACCCAGCGAGCTCTAACTCATTGTAGCTATCTTGTGAGCACGCTCTCTCAAGCCTTTGCTGCGCTTTCATTAAGTTTTGCAGTCGTTGCTTCCAGCGGTCTGGGTTTGAGTTCATATAAACAGCCTAGAGATAAGGTAAAAGATAAGTATAGTATGAGCCTTAAGCTACCTAATCATTCAAGCAATGTCACTCTTTCGATATTCATCAAGACTGTTCTTTTCGTCTTTTGTTTAAGGTCGTGCCCTTATGTTCTCCCCTGCATGTTTTTCTTACCCAATACCTGTCCTTAAGCTCTTCGCTACTCGTTTACCCGTATCTCACATCACGCATCCGTTCTTAAGCTCTTCTCATCTCGCTTACTCGTATCTCACATCTATAAAAAAGCCCGCACTTTTAAGTGCGGGCTTTCAAAATCGTTAAAGCTCAGTGAGCCGCTGAGCCAAACAACTATTTAACTACTGACTATTTAACGATCACATCACCTGACATTTCTGCCGGGATTGCGATACCAGACAGAGAAAGCATCGTTGGTGCTAAGTCAGACAGTTTACCGCCCTCTTTGAACTCAACGTCTTTGCTACCTACGTAGATAAGTGGCACTGGTAGGTTAGTGTGCGCCGTGTGGATGCCGCCCGTTTCTGGGTTTACCATCATTTCCGCGTTACCATGGTCAGCTGTGATAAGCAGTTGGCCATCGGCTTCTTTAATTGCTTCAACCACTTTACCCAGACATTCGTCTAGCGACTCTACCGCTTTAACCGCTGCATCATAAACGCCAGTGTGGCCAACCATGTCACAGTTAGGGAAGTTACAAACGATCGCGTCGTATTTACCACCTTTGATTGCTGCAACTAGCTTTTCAGTTAGCTCTGGTGCACTCATTTCTGGCTGTAGGTCGTAAGTTGCTACTTTTGGAGAAGCAACAAGTTGACGCTCTTCGCCTTCAAACTCGTCTTCGATACCACCATTGAAGAAGAACGTCACGTGTGCGTATTTCTCTGTTTCAGAGATACGTAGCTGCGTTTTACCTTCCTTCGATAGCCATTCACCGTAAGTGTTCTCTAGAGAAGCCGGTGGGAATGCACATAGAAGCGGGATGTCTGCTGCGTATTGAGTCAGCATCACGAAATCGATCGCTGGGAATACGTTACGAGCAAAACCATCGAAATCAGGAACGAACGCACGTGTGATTTCACGAGCACGGTCGGCACGGTAGTTCATGAAGATAACCGCATCGCCATCAACGATAGCGGCAGACTCTTCGCCTTCTGCTTTGATTTCAGTCGCTTTTACAAACTCATCGTTTTCATCACGAGCGTAAGCCGCTTCTAGGCCAGCAACCGCTGTATCAAACGTGAATTCTGCTTTTGCTTGAGTCAGCAGGTCGTAAGACTCTTGAACGCGATCCCAGTTGTTATCACGGTCCATTGCGTAGTAACGACCAATAAGCGAAGCCACACGGCCTTTGCCTAGCTTAGCGAACAGTTCTTGGAAACGTGCCAGTGTGTTTTCTGCGCTACGTGGCGGCGTATCACGGCCGTCTAGGAATGCGTGTAGGTAGATTTTCTCTGCGCCACGTTCTGCTGCCATTTCAACAGCCGCGTAGATGTGATCTTCATGAGAGTGAACGCCACCTGGAGACATAAGGCCCATGATGTGAACCGCTTTCTCAGCTTTCACCGCTTTATCGATAGCGTTCACTAGCGTTTCAGTTTGGCCGAACTCACCATCTGAAATTGACTTAGTAATACGAGTAAGATCTTGGTATACCACGCGACCCGCACCAATGTTGGTGTGACCCACTTCAGAGTTACCCATTTGGCCATCAGGTAGGCCTACATCTAAGCCAGAAGCCGAGATTAGCGTGTTAGGTTGGTTAGCAATAAGACCGTCTAAAACTGGAGTATTAGCGTTCGCGATAGCGTTGTCTTGGTTGTCTTCACGGTAACCGTAACCGTCAAGGATCACTAGAGCCATTGGCTTCTTAGCTGACATAGGACTGACCTCGTTCAATTCAAAATAAATCGGTATAAAAACAAATTAGCGTAATTTTACTACAGTTTACAGTCAAAACTGTAGCGGAAGATCAAGAAAGGGCGCAGGTAGGATGATCGAATGTGAAAAAAAGCGTCATTTTGTGTTTAAGGGTCGCATAAACCTTGAGCAACAGTATTTAGGGAAATATCGCTGTCGTCATTCTGTATTAACACTGAGTTACATACTAAAACCCAATATCACACTCAAAAAACAACGAACAAAACATACTCAACTGAGTGTACAAATTGATGGTTTTAACGTAAGCTACACGCAAATAAAATTATCATAAAAACTGGCTAGAGTTCATTATGTTATTAGAGCTATCATTTGTTGGCTTCTTCTCCTTTTCCTCACTCTTTTTAATGAGAAAAGTGGCAAAATCCATTGGCTTAGTGGATAAACCGAATGAGAGAAAGTTACACACTGGTGCGATCCCATTGGTAGGTGGTATAGCGATCAGCTTAACCATTGGCCAATTCATCGTTACCCATCCAGACGTCATCCCGCATAGCCCACTCTTTTTAGCTTCTGTTATTGCTCTTATTATTATCGGGGCGCTTGATGACAAATTCGACATTAGCTTCAAAATACGACTGGTGGTGCAAGCAATTCTCTCCATCGGCATGATGTATTTCGCCGACATTCGATTAGATAACATTGGTAACCTGTTTGGTACTGGCGACCTGCATTTAGGCTTCCTGAGCCCTGTAGTAACCATACTCGCAGTGATTGGCGCGATTAACGCGTTCAATATGGTCGACGGCATTGATGGATTGTTAGGTGGGCTTGCTATTGTAACTTTTGGCGGTATCGCCGTTTTACTTCAAGTCGACAGCCAACATGGCTTAGCGTATTTATGCGTGGTGTTCATTGTCGCAACCATTCCTTATATCATGATGAATCTTGGTATTCTTGGGCGAGAGCGTAAGGTCTTTATGGGCGACGCTGGCAGCATGATGATTGGCTTTACTGTGATTTGGTTACTGCTGGGCGCAAGCCAAGATCCATCAGAAGCTATGATGAGACCAATAACTGCACTGTGGTTAATTGCTGTTCCGCTGATGGACATGGCTGCCATCATGTTCAGACGCGTACGCCGCGGTGACTCCCCTTTCAAGCCCGACAGAGAGCACCTACACCACATCTTCCAACGCCTTGGTTTTACATCGCGTCAAACGCTCGCCATCATTTGTGCTATCGCAAGTAGCTTCGCTGGCTTCGGTATCTACGGAGAGTTCCTAGAAATTGCTGAATCGACCATGTTCATCCTGTTTATGATTTGTTTTGCTTCATACACTGTAGCTATGAGCTATGTTTGGCGCATCACCAGCTGGATTAGAAGTTTGCGTAACCTTCCAGAAAAAGTCTACTAGTGATTAGAAGTGTATTAATAGTTTAGTTTCCAGAAAGCACGTTCAATGAACGAGCTTTCAAATCAAAACTTCTTAAGCTAAACGTAAAAAGGGCCCAATCTCGATATGAGATTGGGCCCTTTTGATTCAGTTACAATCTAAGTCAGTACTTTGAGATTATACCTCAGCACAACCCCACTCAGGGAAGTGCTTACGGACGTAGGCATTCAAGTCTTTTTCTGATGGAGAGTAGACTCGACCTTTTTCTTCTTTTTCATCCGATACCGATGCAACCATACCTGCTCCCACTGTCACATTATTATGACGATCAATCACAATGAATGAGCCCGTTTGTGGCAGTATTTGGTAAGTATCGACAGCGATCTTATCCGTCAATGTAATCTCAGACAAAGCAATCTCGTTAAGGTCTAACGTTTCGCTCTCTTTAGCGTGCTTCTCTAACGTATTGACATCAATCTTATGAGGGATACCAGTCACTTTACCAACGCAAGATTTGGTCGCGAATTTAAAGATGTACTCTTTGTGCGTACGCATCGGGTTCTCACCCATCCATACCACGTGTGCGTTCACTTTGTTGGTGACTTTCGGCTCATGGCCGTTGTGCACCAGCATATCACCGCGTGACACATCGATTTCATCTTCAAGGGTGATGGTAATAGCCTGTCCTGGGCGTGCAGTATCTAGCTCGCCATCAAAGGTGTAGATAGACTTAACACGAGAGGTCTTACCTGATGGTAGCGTAGTTACTTCATCACCCACTTGTACTAAACCAGATGCCAGCGTACCGCAGAAACCACGGAAATTTAGGTTAGGACGATTCACGTATTGCACTGGGAAGCGCATGTGCTCAAGGTCTTTGTCTTGGTCAACTTTCACCGTTTCAAGCAGCTTCATCAACGTTGCACCAGGGTACCAATCCATTGCTTCACTTGGCGTCACTACGTTGTCACCATTTAGTGCAGAAATAGGCACAAAGCGAATGTCGTCGATGTTGAAGTTTTTCGCCATCTCGCGGTAATCCGCTTTAATCTTCTGGTACACCTCTTGGCTGTACTCCATCAAGTCCATCTTGTTGATAGCCACAATAATGTGCTTAATGCCCAGCAGGCTACAGATGTAGCTGTGACGACGGGTTTGTGTTTGGATGCCGTGACGCGCATCAACCATCACAATCGCTAGATCACACGTAGACGCGCCTGTTACCATATTGCGGGTGTACTGCTCGTGTCCCGGAGTATCGGCAATGATGAACTTACGTTTGTCTGTTGAGAAATAGCGGTACGCCACATCAATAGTGATGCCCTGCTCGCGCTCTGATTGAAGACCGTCTACTAGTAGCGCTAAGTCGAAATCACCATCGGTGGTGTTGAATTTCTGAGAATCTTTCTCAATCGCCGCCATTTGGTCTTCGTAAATCAGCTTTGAGTCAAAAAGCAGACGACCAATCAGTGTGGATTTACCATCATCAACGTTACCGCAAGTCAGGAAACGCAATAAATCTTTATTTTCATGGACTTTCAGATACGCTTCGATGTCCGTTGCGATAAGCTCTGAGCTGTGAGACATGTCGTTCTCCTAATGTTCTTTATCGGGCATCAATGCCCTATGTAATTTGTTTGTCTATCAAAGTGTTCATGCTTTGATAATTTAGAGTGTGTGATCTCTAAGGTTCTGGAGTTGATGGTATCAACACCAGAATGACGTTCTTTTTTATTTGATGTAGTACGCTGACAGTGTATCGATGAACTTCTGTTTGTCATCGAGGGTGAGCGCATTAATGCCAGCTGCTGCTTTTCGACCACCACCGGTTGGAAACGATGAACAAATGTCATCCGCGCCCACACGATAACTCAGTGGTGCGCGTACGCTCACCGTGTAATCTTGGTGGTTTGCGTTGAGCGTTAATACCGCATGTGCCAATTCAAGGCTTTGGTTGGCTAGTTCATTGCCAAACACGCCACTGATGCGTCTTGCCCAGGCTTCACACGGCAGTTCAAACACTTTGCACTGCGTATCCGAGTGCGTTGGGGTAATGCTCAGCACTTGATTACGGTCTAGCGCGTAGCCTTTTTTCAGCGTGTGGTACGGCGAACTTTCATCATCTAAAAGCGATAACGGGTCAACGTAGGCCGTCAATTGCTGATAGAGCTTAGCGGGCTCAATGTGCAAGTCATTCAGCGTCGCGCCGTAACCGTTATAGTTAATCAACGTACCCAACTCTTTTAAGAACTCGGTTTCTGATTCAGTTAAGCCAATCTCTTGCGCCAGTTTTTCTGCAGAAGCAAACAGGTTATCACCAAACGCCGCCGCAACCGCCCATTTTGCGTGCTGCCCGCCTAGGCGCTCATTAATCAACAAGCTAGTACAAACTTCTGCGTCTAGATTGATTAACGCGTCTAGGTTATCTGACTGAGGGATATCGCCACTACGGTGATGGTCGCAATAAAACACTTTGATGTTGTTTTCTAGAAGCGCTTCGAGCTCTGGCAGGTTTTTCTCCATGGAGATATCCAGCGCGGTTACTGATTTAGCGTTGTTGATATCCACCTGCTTTAGCAATTTGATGTCACGCTTCACGCCAGTAATCAGTTTGGAGTCTTTCGGCTCAGCAAATCGCAACTGCAGCAACGCAATGATGCCATCAGCATCACCGTTAAATACGTCGTAATGCATTAGGCGCCCTCCCCTAGTTGAAGATAGCCTTTCCTTTCAAGCTCAGCCACAACAAAGTCAGCGCACGCTTCAATAGACAGGTCGGCAGTCTGTAGGTGGATTTCTGGGTTTAATGGCGCTTGGTATTCAGAGTCAATACCCGTGAAGTGTTTAATCTCACCGGCACGTGCTTTCTTGTAAAGCCCTTTAGGGTCGCGTGCTTCACACACCCCAAGCGGCGTATCCACAAACACTTCAAGAAACTCACCTTCGCTAACCAGTTCACGTACTTGCTGACGGTCAGAAACAAACGGAGAGATAAACGCGGTCAATACGATATTGCCCGCATCCACAAACAATTTCGCCACTTCACCGATTCGGCGAATGTTTTCAACGCGGTCGGCGTCTGAAAAACCTAGGTCTTTGTTCAAACCATGTCGCACATTGTCCCCATCTAATAGGTAGCTATACTTGCCTATTTGCAGCAATTTACTTTCAACGGCATTGGCAACGGTCGATTTACCTGAACCACTAAGGCCGGTAAACCAAAGTATCACTGGCTTCTGCCTTTTAAGCGCAACACGGTCTTCATGAGTCACAGTTGAGTTATGCCATACGACATCATCGCTCACCGAGTCATGGTCTTTGCGTTGGTATGGAGTCGTCATAGCGGTTTAAAAATACCCTTCACGTTTCTTCTTCTCCATTGAGCCAGAAGAATCGTGGTCAATGGCACGACCTTGACGCTCAGAGGTCGTGGTCAGCAGCATCTCTTGGATGATTTCAGGTAGGGTTGCTGCTTCAGATTCAACGGCGCCCGTTAACGGGTAACAGCCAAGGGTACGAAAACGCACCATCTTCTCTTCAACCACTTCGCCTTCTTTAAGCTCCATGCGCTCATCGTCTCTCATAATAAGCATGCCGTCACGCTCAATCACAGGGCGCTTGTCTGCTAGGTACAAACCTGGAATTTCGATGCTCTCTAGGTAGATGTACTGCCAGATGTCCAGCTCAGTCCAGTTTGATAGAGGGAACACACGAATGCTCTCGCCCTTATTCACTTTACCGTTGTACACATTCCACAGCTCAGGACGTTGGTTTTTCGGGTCCCAGCGGTGGTGCTCATCACGGAACGAATACACACGCTCTTTGGCGCGAGATTTCTCTTCATCACGACGTGCACCGCCAAACGCTGCATCGAAGCCGTGTTTGTCTAAAGCTTGCTTCAGACCTTGAGTTTTCATGATGTCAGTGTGTAGAGAGCTACCATGCTCGAATGGGCTGATGCCCATTTCCACGCCTTCAGGATTTTGATGCACAATCAACTTCATGCCGACTTTTTCAGCCATGTAATCACGAAACTCAATCATTTCTTTGAATTTCCACGTAGTGTCTACGTGCATAAGCGGAAAGGGTGGAATCGCGGGAGCAAACGCTTTTTGCGCAAGATGTAGCATCACAGAAGAATCTTTACCCACCGAATACAGCATCACTGGGTTATCAAACTCAGCCGCTACCTCACGCATAATATGAATGGACTCAGCTTCTAATTGCTTTAGGTGAGTCATGCGCTCTTGAGAAATGTTCATTTCAAAGAAATCCTTAATTTACAATCCAATAAAGGCGGGGATTGCGGTTAACACAATCGCGCCATAAAGCAGGCACATGGGTACGCCTACTTTGACAAAATCTTGCAGCTTGTACTGCCCAGCATTAAACACCATCAGGTTAGTTTGGTATCCATACGGGCTAATAAAACTCGCACTTGCACCAAAGGCAATAGCAAGTATAAAAGCTTGAGGGTTGGCTGATAAGCTTGACGCTAATTCAATACCTATCGGGAACACTAATGCCGCCGCCGCATTGTTAGTGACTAGCTCGGTCATCAGCCATGCCAACAAATACACCACCACAAGCCCAATAAACGGTGTGAACAAATGGTCATAAGAATGTACCATTGTTTCTAAGCTATCAAGCGCACCACTGTTAGCCAGCGCTTGAGAAAGCAATAATGCAGAGGAAATAATCAACCAAATGTTCTTTGGTATGCGCTGTAATACTTCATTGGCACTCAAGCAGCCAGAAAGTAGCAACAAACCAAGGAGAATGAGCATCACCTTAAACAGTGACACCACACCGACAGCAGCAAACACAATAGCAGCAAGAAAGCCACCTATTGCCAGTTTCTCCTTCCAGCCATCTAGGCAATGTTCGGTTTCTACTTCGCTCAATAAAAAGAAGTTCTTAGCAATGTTGTTACGAGCAGCATAATCCTCGCCCACTGCAAGCACTAAATAATCACCTGCTTGCAATTCTACGTCACCCAACTTACCACATAGCGCCTCACCATCGCGCTTAATCGCCACCACCGCTGCATCAAACAAGGCGCGAAAACCCGCATGCTTGAGTGTTTTGCCAATTAAGTGACTCTCAGGGCGAATCACCACCTCAGAAAGATTATCTAAGGGCAAACCAATATCACTGGCAAATAAAGACAACCCACCAAATTGAGTTAAAGTAGTGACCTTCTTAACATCGCCGCTAAACAGCAAACGATCGCCAGGCAGAATGACTTCCTGCGGTGTTACCGGGGATATCAGGCGCTTATTACGCAAGATTTCCACCAAGAATAATGACTCTAAGTGACGAAGACCATTTTGTTCTACAGACTTTCCTATTAGCTCTGAATCTGAGGCAACTTCAGTATCGATAATATAGTCGCGAATCTGAACTTGGTTCTTATCATACTCTGGCAATAATGGGCTTAATGCAAACAAAAGCATCCCACAGCCAAGCACCAAGCATAAGCCCACCGCGGTAAAGTCGAAAAACTTCAAACTGGGCAAACCAGAGTCGATAACCAAACTGTTTACTATTAAGTTCGTGGACGTACCAACTAAAGTTAAGGTCCCGCCTAGTATGGCCGCATAAGACAGAGGGATAAGTAGTTTACTGGCCTTGTGATGCGGGTTGTTGCGGATCGGTGCCAACATAGTTGAAACAACGGCTGTATTGTTCAATATTGCTGAAGATAAAGTAGTTAAACTAAATAACCTGAATAAGGTTGAGTAATAGTGAGGTCCAATCACATAGTTGGTAATCACCCGTAGGAGTTTTGTTTTTTCTAATGCCAGCGAACAAACCATTAGCAGCATCAAGGTGAGTAAGCCTTTATTTGAAAAACTTGAGATAACTTGCTCTGTCGTAACAAGAGAACAACTAAAAAGCACCAACAACAATATGCCAAACACTCTATCAGAGTGAGACTGAAAGCCTATCAAGCCGCAGACTGTTGCAATGAACAAACAAAATACCTGAACAGCAGGGGTCAGTAACCAATCAAGCAAAGTCAATGCTCCAAATGAACGAACGAAGTTATGAAAATACACACACTAAAGAACATAACCTACCATGGTGAATATCGAGGCTAAGTATATAGTTACGCGGTAAAACGGAGGAAAGGTACACTTCAACATAAGGTTTTTCACCCAACTAAAATCGATAAACAAAGACTGACTAAGCCTTTAGTATGATCAAACTAAAGACCATAAGCCAGCAATGTGCTTTTAACCTTTATTTATTAAGGAGAGGTATGTCATAACTCAGGTTCATAACGGACTCCAAGGCATATTGAACTACAATTTGTTCATCATATTCTTCTGCAATACGCGCTCGACTATTTGAACACATTAGTCCATATGACGTAGCATCAAGTTGAAGCATCGTAACCATTTGCTTATACAGAGAATCTGAAGATTTAACTTCACACAACAAGCCGTTAAAGCCATGAGTAATAACATGCTTGCAGCCAGGCACATTGGTAGCAACACTGGGCAAGCCCATTGCTCCGGCTTCCAATAATGTTCTTGGCATACCTTCACGGTAAGAAGGTAATACAACACAATCTGCATTAGCATAAACTTGCGCTATCGTGTCATTTGGACCAAGCCAGTTAATGTAATCGAATTTAGATAATTTATTTAACTCATCTGATGACAAAGCTGAAGCATTTTCCACACCCGCAAAACCACACAAATCAAGCGTAAATACATAACCGTTTTCAGCCAGTTTATGAGCTGCCGCGATAAGCTCTCGAACCCCTTTATCACCAAGCATTCTTCCAACAAACAAAAAGCGGAAGGGTTCGTCAACACAACGACTTACTTTCATTGACGGCTCAAACTTATCGATATTGACGCCAGACCCAGGCAGTAGCGTCAATTTATTTTTATTGACTAGCTTATTGCTAATCAATAATTCCATATCTTCAGGGTTCTGGCAAAATACCTTACTGGCAAAAGGTTGGGATAAGCGATAGAGCAACTTCACTACTTTAGACGTTAAATTATCATTAATAAATGCCGTACCTAAACCAGATACATTATTAATGGCTTTCACTCCACTAAGCCGAGCCGCCCAAGTCCCATAGATATTATTTTTAATCGTGAAGTTGAAAGTTGCAATAGGTTTAACTTCAAGAAAAAAGCGAACAAGCCTATAAACCAATGCTAAGTCTTTAATAGGGTGACTGCCTTTGTTGTCCATTTCAAGGTGATGCCACTCACAACCAAGTTCATCAATTAACTTCTGTGAATAATCATCAGCAGGGGACAAGCAAACAACTTTAAAGCCATTTTCCTGAAAAGCGTTTATCGTGGACGACCTGAAATTATACAGATACCAAGATGTGTTGGCTGACAAAACTATTTTTTTCATAATTAACTACAATAGGGTAAATGGATAAAACTGATAAGGTAGCCAAGCAAAACTATGCCCAGCGAAGAAAAGCCATACGAACAAAACCAAGAAATAATAGCTGCAAATAAGCAGGACCCATTGTTTATTCGCCTTATTTGGACTCCCTAAAACTTCAGGTAAGTGGGAGAAAATAACCAATTGCAATGGTAACAAGTATAGTGCGACACGATCTACCGCGGTACTGGCAGATGTTAGAAAAAGAATAGCAAACGAAATTAATGATGCATATGAAAACCAACTCCATAACTGTTTTTCTTTAAAAAGCATGTTAAAGTAATTGCGGTAATATAAAAAAAGCACACTCGGCACGACACACATAAATACTCTAATTAATGCACCTTGGGATTGATATTCTGCTTCGACATAATTGGCATAAAGCGCATCAACACTATCTTGTAACAAAGTAACATAAGCCCCTAAAGCAGCAATGGCGATCCATAAAACACTTAGCATTCGACTCTTTGAAGAGATCAGTGCAGCTACAGGGATCAGCAAAACTGCCGATTTATGAAATAACGCTGCAACGATAATCCAAATAGAAAACCGAAAAGTAGATTTGTGTATTAATGCGTTAAGAGCGATCATTCCAAAGCCCAATGCTGTTGCTTGGCGTGAATAGCCCATTGCCAAGACAATAGTCATGTAAGGAATAGCCGCGACTATCGCAAGCATTGGTCTTGGCAAATTCTTACAAAATACCATTAAACCAAGGCTAAAAAAGAAACCACAGAGTAAATTAACAGTATATATCCCGCCACCTACAGCACTGGCGATATAGTTAAGCAACTGATAACCTGGGTCTCCTAGTAAGAGTACCTCTTGTAGCGTTAACCCATTGATTCTTTCCAAATAACCAAGGTAAGCATACCAATCCCCTCCAACCTCCACTCGAAAGCCGACTAAAAAAGTAATGACAACAGGTACAATCACCCAGACAACCGGTAAACGTTTTCCAGAATAGTTATAACCTTCCGTACGTCTTGGCTCCGCAAAAGCAAAAGCAGCGACTAAAAAAAATAATGTCCAGTACGCTAGCATTTATAAACCCTCAGCCTCAAGCCATTGCTGGAACATCAGTACGCACCATAACTGTGCTGTATGGTTATATTTCTCGGTTAAGTGTTCTTGCCAAAGCTTTGTGACCATAGGCTCATTTAAATAGCCTTCACGTTGCAATTTTACCGGGGCTATTAATCCCTCTGCCCATTCTCTTAATGATGTTCTTAGCCATGTATCGAGAGGAAGTGCAAAGCCCATCTTTGGGCGCTCAATTAGCTCTTTAGGCACATATTTATATAGTACCTCTCGTAAAGGCCACTTTGTCACACCATGTCTAAGTTTCATATCAAAGGGCAACGACCAAGCAAACTCTACAACTGAGTGATCTAACATTGGTACTCGAGTTTCTAATGACACAGCCATTGCAGCCCTATCAACTTTAGTTAAAATATCATCACTCATATATGTCATCATATCCAGAGCCATCATCATCTCTGGTACGCTCAAGCTTTCAGGCAAGGTATTTTTCGTAATAACTGACTTTGGTTCCTTACCTAGCAATACTAATTCTTCAGGCGTCTTACATTGAGAAACCAACCCCAAGTATAAATCCTTAGAGCTTTGAGCTTCTATTACCGCGGCCGCTTTATGCAGCTTATCGCCCAATTGACGCATTTTTTTTGCTTTAGGTAAAAGAGTGTTCAACCCATCGAGCTGCTGCGGAGAAAAACTACTTATTCCAGTGGATAACAACGTTCGAATTGCAAATGGCAATGTACTAACTCTGGGCCACATTGTATGGGCAAGCTGATGGCGGTTATAACCTGCAAATAGCTCATCACCACCATCACCTGACAGCGCAACCGTTACATGTTGCTTCGCTAATTTGGAGACTAAAAAGGTCGGTATTTGCGAAGAATCAGCAAAAGGCTCATCATAAACGTTGTGAAGATTAGGAATACAATCAAGGGCGTCTTGTGGGCTTACATACATTTCTGTATGTTCTGTACCTAAGTGTTTAGCAACAACCTTAGCATGTTCAGCTTCGTTATAATCTTTATTATCAAAACCCATAGTAAATGTTTTTACAGGCTTATTAGTATTTGCCTGCATCAAAGCCACAATGCTTGTAGAATCGACACCACCAGATAAAAATGCCCCTAATGGAACATCTGAAATCACTTGTCGATTAACTGCCATCGTCAACACTTCATCCAACTTATCGACAGCTTGTTGTGCAGTTCCAGCAAAACGATTTTCTAAACCTTTGTTTACCACATCTTCAGCAGACCAGTATTGTGACTCAACAATTGAGAGCTTAGAATCAATCGTTAAAAATGTACCGGGCATCAACTTAAAAGTCTGTTTGTAGATACAGTAAGGCGCGGGAATACAATTATGACGCATATATAGGCACAATACATCGCGGTCTATTTCTGGCTGAAAGGCTGGATGTCGCTTAAGTGCCTTTAACTCTGAAGCAAAAATCAGACTGCCATTTTGATTAGTATAAAATAGCGGCTTCTCACCTAGCCTATCTCTTGCTAAAAATAACTTTGATCGCTCCACATCCCATAGAGCAATAGCGAACATACCAGTCAGTTGCTTTAAAGTTTTTTCAAACCCCCAAGCATCAATACAAGCCAAAATCGTTTCAGTATCAGAGTGTCCTCGCCAAATTTCATCAGGAAACTGCTCTCGCAATTCTAAATGGTTATATACCTCACCATTAAACACCATCATGTAGCGGCCACTATTTGACGCCATTGGCTGATGACCCGCCGGGGACAAATCTTGAATAGCTAGTCGCCTATGACCGAAGGCTAATCCGTCTTTCTCAGAACACCAAAAACCGTCACTGTCTGGTCCACGGTGAACCAGCTGTGCGTTCATGTTCTTTATCGTATGATAAAGAAAGTCATTACTTTGAGAGTTAAAAGAGATGAATCCAGTAAAACCACACATAATTATTTATTGTTACCTGAAATAGAATCAAAAAGGGTAATAATCACGCTTGATTGCGCTTGTACAGAATATCGATTTTCAACAGCCTTACGACCGGCCTTTCCCATAACAGCGCGTAGTTCATGATCGATTAATAAACGATTTAGAGATGCGATAAATTCATTATGATTACTCGCTAATAAACCGCACTCGCTATCCGTTACAATAGTGGAATTGACACCGACGGGAGAAGCAACAACAGGAACACTACAAGCCATATATTGAATCAATTTATAGCCACATTTTCCCTTCTCCCAGGGGCCATCGTTTAGTGGCATAATGCCAACATCAAAACTACGTATATAATCGACTTCGTTGTCTTCCTTCCATGAAAGCACTTCAACTTTAATCCCATTAAGCTGCTCAACAATATCTTCACTTGCACCTACAAGCCTGAGCGTAAAATCGTGCTGTTTTGATAGCTCGATAAACACGTCAGAAAATTGAACGACGTATTTTTGAGTGGAAGGTGAGCCTATCCAGCCAATAACTAGGCTACCATCTTTATTCAGAGGCATTGTTGGATAGCGGTTTAAGTCGATAACTGTCGGTATTGTTACAATCTTATTAGCCCCAGCAGTATGTGCCCGACTAGCAAGATAGCCATTGCCTGCAACTACCGCTGTAGCATTTTCCATGACCTTATCGATTTTATGACCAAGTAAGCGACGAACAGTTTTATTGGACGACTGGTCGTAATTATGGAATATAGCATCATCGTAGTCGACAACGTAGTTTACACCTAATAACTTAATGATTCGCTCAAGCCAAGCAGGAAAGTATGGTATCAACTCATACTCTATCCAAATCACATCATACGCTTTGAGGCGAAACAACGTAAAAATTCGAAGCAAAAAGCATTTGAAAAGTAATAATTTAGGAATCGGTTCTTTATTATACAATCGAGTCAAATAATCATCATTAAACAACGCTTGTTGTCGAATTGTAAATCCAGCTTGTTCAAGGGTATTAAAATACTGCATGGTTCGAAGCCTAGTACTCGCGCCCTTCCGGGTGTATTTAGATAACAATAAAATCTTCTTCATTTTATGCATCGCTCATACACTTGATGGTATTTTTCTGCACCAACATCGGCAGAAAAAAGCTCTACTGCCGCTTTTCGACAACGTTCTGGGTAATCAGGGGCCAGCAAAAAATCATGCATCAATTTTAAACCACGTTTGATTTCTTCATCGCTGCCATCTTCAATCACAACACCAACATTGTATTTTTCAATTAAATCTGCCATATCACCTACCCCACGATTCCCAAGGATAGGTTTGCCACATGCTAAGAACTCAGCCATACGCGTTGGCGCTGAACCAATTTTACTCACCCCGGCAGTGAAATATAGGATACCAAACTTCAATTCATCGATTGCTGTTTTTACTTCATCTGCGGAGCATTGCTCAACGGAAAAGTTTGACAAATTATAGCTATTCGCAAGTTGATCTAACGTATGGCTATCATCGCGTGTCACAACTTTAAAGTCAGATTCCGGAAATAGTTCTGCCGAAAACTTAAGTGTATTAAACAGCCAGTCTAGGTGATACCAACCACTAATAACAGTGCCCATAGTACCTAGTTTAGTGTTCGAAAGAGGGCTATCAGCGTTAAGCGATGGATCAAAACGAGTAAGATCTACACAAGTAGGAATTACGGAGAATTTATCTTTTGATAAATTGGGAATAGCATTTACAAGGTAAGGAACGGCTACATTAGTTAAACTGATATTCACAGCAGAGTTAACTAACAACTTACGCTCTAAATACTTTAAAACTTTATAAATTACCGATTTCCTACTTAATCTCCGAGCATCAATCATTTCTTCAGGCCAAAGTGCTCGCATATCAAAGATAAAAGGCGTTCGTGTTATTTTTCCAACAGCCCAAGCAGCAATCGCTGGGATATAACTACGACAGTGAATCAGCTTTACCTTGTTACGTAAAGACAAACGAAAGGTGTCCCAAAATAACGTGAACAAATCCCATACTGTAGCTAACAAACGAGGTTTATGGTGATAGATTCTAGGTTGCCAATCAATACCAAAATTGACACACTCTAGCTTCAACTTTTCAATTTCTTCCTGATTTTCAAAATCATTTCGTTTTTCGAAGGTAACAAGAGTGATCGAATAATCTCTACTTAGCCTAGAGAGATAAGCGAGAACTTGAGACCTTCCAAGGGGCTCCGACAACCCCGTGTACGACAAGTACAATGTAGATGGTTTCATTTATTTACTTTCCATGGTTTCGTTTTAGCCATATTAGGAGCATCAGCATGCTCCATAAATGGTCTTCACAGCTATACTTTGGTGATCAATAATGACTAAAGTCGTAATAAGTCGATAATTAGTTCATTCGACATGTTTTAAGCACGCCAATTCTTGGGATTTTATTTCACACCCTAATTGCAAAGCACACGTCATCCACTTAGCCTTACAATCACCTAGTGACAGTGTGAATATATAGTCTTCCTTCAAGCGCTAGGGCAATAGACTTACAATTAAGTTTTGGCCAATCACGTCATTTATGATGTGCTTACACTCCCCATAAGAATTTAGAGCCAGGGTCAGTCGAGCTGATCACACCCCAACCGACTCTCAACGATAAAGTCGTCAAGTGGCACGAATTCAAACTCATTCAATTAACAGATCCTTTTAGAACGGTACGATTAACATCCAACCGTTATTTACAATCATCCGCGTCTAACAAACTCAAGTATCTTTTTGATATAGTTCCGATGGAGTACCTCTTAACCGCTTCTGAGTAAAACCCCGAAGGATGATTAAGTGACTTTGCATCAAAAATAGCTTCAGCCAATTTAACATAGTTACCAACTTCAACTAGCGTGCCATACTTGCCATTCTGAAGGATTTCTCTCGGCCCTGATTTACAATCGGTACTCACAACACTCAAACCATGATTAAGTGCTTCAATCATTACATTTGGCAATCCTTCTGTTGTTGAGGTCAAAACAAACAAATCGGAGTTTCGATAGTAACTTGTAGTATCGTCCACAAAACCTTCAAAGATTACCACATCATTAACATCGAGTTTCCTTGAAAGCTTTTCTAACTCAGGCCGCAATAACCCTTCCCCTAAAACATGCCAACTAAAATCTAGGTTATATTTGAATTTTAATAATGATGCAGTGTTTAGTAATGTTACGTAGTCTTTTGCAGCTTTTAGGTTTCCCACAGATAGGATACGTAGGCCTTTTTTAGCATCCTTTGTAACCATATGAATATCGTTGTTAATATTAATTGGATTACCGATTACTTTAATACCTGATTTCCTTAAATGTGCAACTTTACATATATCGTCCTTTACACCTTCCGAAACTGCAACAATATGATTTGCGAAGCGGTATAAACTCCAGGTGGAAATCATGAAAAGAAATTTAGATTTCATACTTTTTTGAGAATTAGAGTACATACCACCTTCTCTACAAACAACTGTTAACTTATTCGGTAAAAATAATTTACAAATAATCCCAATAATAGTTAAAGGCCACATAAAACACATTAAAGCGGATGGCTTATGTAGTTTCAAATACTTATATAAAGGTATAATTGACTGCCGAAAGGTTAGGCAGTCTAAATCATGTATAGTTACTTTTTCGTCAAAATGTGTGATTAACTCACCTTTCTTTTTAACCAAAATGATATCGACGGAGTATCCATTTGCCACCCAGTAGTTAGTCAAATTTAAAGCGACTCTTTCCGCTCCGCCACCAATAAGATTCGGTAAAAATAAAACGATTTTATTCGACATATGCTTCACAATTGTACCCCCAACTCTTTTAATATTGATTCAATTGCCAAGACTGGAGTATACTTAGATACATAACTAGACGTGTCAACATGATCGGAATCTAAAAAAATTTCAACTTTCGATATATCAATAGGTAATCCAAAATCTATGATAAGAATGTTATTTTCATTATAGAATGGTAATTCAGAAACTTTAGTATTATTTGTGATTAGTTTTTTTTGAAAAAATAGAGACTCAAAAACTCTCAAAGTTAAACCTACTTGCTCTCCCTTATTAATATCAAGTATTACTTTGCTTCTTGATACTTTTTCAATATTTTGAAAGTAAGTTAGCTTATCTCTTATTACTGATTTTTCTGATGATAGCGTACTATTTATTTGAAGATCTGGAATATATACTTCAACATTGACATCTAATGATGATATAGAGTCTAAAAATCTATTTATGTAAAGTGCTCTACCTTTATCTAGACCAAGGAAAAATATATCGATAATATCTTTCTTATCTCCAACATCTTGGACACAATTATAAATATAAAATTGTTGATAGCAATTAATCTCGTATTTAATTGAATCTTCAACATCAAACGTCAATAAGGTACAACTATTCGATAATTTACTTAACCATGTCCAACTATTATTAGAGATTGTATTTCTAATTAGCATGAACTTGTTTTCACAATCCAATCCAGATACATAATCCCTATACAGAATGTTATCCTTAAATATGACAACATCATCACTGACTAATAACAAAGAAATCATCTTAGACAGGAAAAAATTAAATATAGGATACAGTCTAAGTTTAAGCATAGCTTTAATTAAAATATTAGGTATCACCATATTATAAGCATGAAATAATGCACCAAAGTTCTTTATCATTACTTTATCATAGTCGGTATCCCAACCAATAAAAATAATTTTTCGTTTCATTTTTTACTCTTATAAATGTAAGGATTACAGACTAACTTATTGGATTAGCGAAAGAAAAATATATATAGTAATCAATTTGTAGAATAGCATTTAAAATTAATCAATAGTGGTTAGGAATAATCGATTACTATTGTTCCTATAGGTAACATCTGAATAATGCTACTTTCTAATCAACTTGTTTTTCAAAAAAAAACTGGTTTTATCTATCAAAGATCGGAATAGAACCAAGGCATTATTTTTAGTAATTAATCTCTTAAATAACTCTTTTAGAAAATAGTCACTAATCTGTTGATCTCCAATTCTCTTATAATAAAGGTATAATAATGCAATTGATTTGATCACCATATATGATTTTTCATTCGAATTAACTGATGAAAACACTCCGCCATCATGAACTCTGTAAGCTGAAGGTTTTATAGAGTCCAAATACTTGCCTTTACCGTAAGTACCAAGCAATGACCAATAAAACAAATCACCAATTGGTGTAATACTGAATTCATTTGGAAATTTTAAATGCACATTTCTATAACATGCGGTCAATGTGTTGATAGGTTGCGTTTTCATTAATTCAATTTTACTTAAATCTTTATTTACCCCATTACCAACCTGTCCACTCAAAGCTCCATCCTTGCCTATTTTAATTGAATCTGCATATGTAATAACATAGTCAGAATGCTTGTCTAAAAATTCGACTTGTTTTTTTAGTTTAAGTTCATCACACCAAAAGTCGTCACCTTCACAACGAGCTATATATTTACCCGATGAAAAAGACTCTGCATAGGGAACAACCCTGAAAGTTCCTTTAGAATATTGATTCTTAGATTGGAATATTGGCTTAACTATATTTGGGTATAATTTTTGATAGGAACGAATTATGTCAGCTGTCGTATCGGTAGAGGCATCGTCATGAACAATAATTTCAAAAGAAAAATCTGTTTCTTGCATTAAAAAACTTCTTATCGCGTCTTCGATATAAGCTTCGTGATTAAAGGTTACACAGATGACACTAACAATAATTTCTTCTTTATCTAACCAAGAGGATATTATATCTTTCTCACTTCTTAATATCACTTCTTTTATATTAATCACTTAACACCTACTTTTTGTCTTAATATTGGGACTAACAATTGATGAATACTATTACTAGGACTAGTTTTAAAAATAAAATTAAATCCCACATAAAGAAAGAAAAACAACATTACTTTCATTAAAAATCCCAAAATGATATTCAAGTCTAAATAAAAATAAACCTGATAACTAAGAACTACTGAACATATACCTAATATCATTTGACTAAGAATAGGATTTAAAAAAGACATAGAATCCATATTCAACTCTTTACTCGCAAAAATAATGTTAAGCATAACTGAAAAGAGCGACACAAGCACTAAACCGTATAGATACACTTCGATTCCATTGTAATACGCGTTCAAAAAATTTAATGTATGCAAAGATTTTTTCATTATCTCCAATTTAAGAAAGGCTCTAGAGTTCCCTCTACTAATTAATACGTTAACCAACAGAGCACTCAGAGGGTATGCAAACCCACTGAGTAAGAGCAGTTCCATATATTGTACTGAAGGCAACCACTTGTCTGAAAACAAAAATAGAATAAGTTCTTCAGCTGTTAGATAGACTCCACCAAGTAACAAGAAAACAACAAAACATAGTATATTCAGTGTATCTATTATTATCCCCCTAAACCTAGGGAGATCATTTTGGACTTTACTTAGTATAGGAAACATCACTGACATTAAACTACCCGAAGAGTATTGAATAATCAGGGCGTTAAACTGTTTTGCTCTTTGAAAGTACCCAAGGGTGGTTACAGGGAATAATTTACCAATGATAAGAAAATCAAGTCGAGTAAAAATTGCATCGAGTAAACTAGATAAAAACATTCGAAAACCAAACCCCCACAATTGCCTCAACGCTTTTAACGAGAAGGTTAAGGTAGGACGCCAGTTAGCCGTTTTCCAAAGTATTATATTGTAAAATATGCCTTGAGAAAGAATTTGAGCAACTAAACTCCATACTCCCCAACCATTAAATGCGAGTGTTACACCTAAAACACCACTCAATAGTGATGATTGAAAGCTAGCTTTAGTCAACAAAGGATAGTTCAGTTGTTTTCTTAGTCGAATTGCTTGTACACTACTGCATGCATTTATGATAAAAATAACGCTGATCACTTGTGTTAGCTTTACCAATTCAATGTTGTTATAAAACCTAGCGATAAAATCAGCCGAATAATATGTGATACAAGTTAGAGCTAGAGCTATAGATATATTAAAATAAAAAACAGATGAATAATGAACTTCTAGTAACTTTCTGCGCTGAATTAATGCACCGCCCAAGCCTACATCGGTGAAGACTTGTGCAACTCCGACAACAACCATTAGCATTGCGATCAACCCGAAGTCACTTGGTTCTAATAGTCGAGCTAGGAATATGGTGACTATAAATCCGGTCCCTTGGGTGGCAAGTTTCCCCAAAAAGTCCCAAACAAACGCTTTTATTCCTTTAGATTTTAAATCTTTCATAACTCATAAAGTACTATCTAATAAATTCAGATAGCCCAACCTCTTTCAAATAATTAGATATTTTTTTTATAATTTCAGGTTGTAGTGTTGTTGAGTATAATGAATTTACATCTGATTTCTTAATTACAGAATATGTACCATCTACAGTAGAGCTTGGATTTAAAAAATCATATGTTTGTTGTGTTATCTCGACTTCCAAAAACTCATATATATCCTCTGTTGTAGATACTGGATTAATACAAAGATCTTCATAACTAATAATACAAACTCTATCAGGAAACTTCTGCTTCAAGAACCTGAACATCAGAACTACTTCAGACCATTTTTTTAACCCAAAATACTCTTCTTCTCGATATAAATTCTTTTTTGAAGCATGGATCAATTCATCTTTCAAATCCCAACCAAGATCTTTTCTAAACTCCCGAGGAGCATTATACCAACTATTGATAACTGAGTAAGGGCTTCTTACTAAAGCTAACAACTTTACATCCTCATCTTGGGTCAGCAAGTTTTCAATTATATTATGATAACGGACTTCTTTGTAAACAATAAAATCTGTTTCATCATTCTTATTAAAAACAGGCTTTTTGCCATCAATACGATCCAATTTCTGTTTAATAAAATCATTTTCAGTAGTTGATAGATTATAAAAAAAATTATTTATATTTTCTAGACTGGAATTCTCATTTAGGTAAGACTTAAATTCATATGAAAATAAAGGCTGAAATGAATAATTAACTTGAGGGGAACTATTTATTATTTCACCCAACCATGATGAACCGGATCTAGGTACAGAGTGAATTGCAACTTTATGCATATTATATTAACTCGTAATTTGTTAGTAATCGACACACATCTTCTCTACTATTCCACATGAGCACATCAATTATAGATAAATGACTTACGAAACCCTCTTTTCCTTGCGGGTAAATAATGGATCCCATTTCAATAAATGAAAGAGACAATTTATTATTCTGAAAATTTTCTTTTGAATAAAGTTCAATCCCACCAATAGGATTAACATACTCGTTGCAATTTGATTGCTTACACGTTTCGATGACTCTATCTTCACCTTTTAACTCATGAGAAACAGTTAGTGAAGATGAAATTACTATCGGTGTGTTTATATTTAGATACTCATTAATCTTAACTATGGAATTCAGTATGTAATCAAATAGATTATCCATATCACATTCGATGATATCTGTTAGTAATGGCATTACCTCTTTATAAAAATCCGCATTTCTATAACCACTTTCAATTTTTCTTAATATTTTCTTTCTCTCGACTTTATAAACTGGTGAAATTGTACGGTCACAAACATTTAGATAACTTGAATCTTTTGTTAAATTAATAGAAAACACCATTTCTTTTCCGTTAACTAGAATCCTATTTCTATTTATCCAACCAGTTTTTGTAAATTGAATGTTGTCATATACTACAAATTTATCAACCTCATTAATAAGTTGGAAATAACCTAAATAAGGCAAAAAATAGGGTTGCATAATTCCTAATTTCATTTAATTTCCTTTTTTATAGTGCTTATGACTTTTGATATTTCGGCTAGTGTTATGTGTGCGTGCATAGGAAGACACAATATTCTTGAAGACGCATCGCAACTATTCACCGTCCCGTAATTATAACTATCAACAAACACTTTATCTAAAGAAGGTGAGAAGTAATGTCTACTTTGAATATTGTTATCCTGCAGAGCTTTCGACACATTCTGCAGTTGCTTGGCATTTTCTAGGAGAATAGGCATATAAGCACCGTTTGCATTAGCTTCAGGGTGCC
Organism: Vibrio sp. 10N.286.51.B11; assembly: GCF_041469245.1. Taxonomy (NCBI): domain Bacteria; kingdom Pseudomonadati; phylum Pseudomonadota; class Gammaproteobacteria; order Vibrionales; family Vibrionaceae; genus Vibrio; species Vibrio sp. 10N.286.51.B11. Next base: position 100,712 of record NZ_JBFRKI010000019.1, read on the forward strand.
ACTCCGGTAGTTGTACGATATTTTTTAAGCCATTACGATACGCATGAAAGAGTTCAGCTCTATGATTCAAAACATTATCAATCTCATCAAGATTAACTAACCCTACAGCAGCTTGATACTCATTCATTTTGGCATTAATACCGATATTGACAATACCTTCATCTGGCCTTATACCAAAGTTAATAATTTCTTCAGCCTTCTCATAAGCATCTCTTTCCCTAAATACAATGGCTCCGCCCTCTACAGTATGAAATACTTTTGTTGCATGAAAACTTAAAGTACTTGCATCGCCGTAGTTAAGTACCGATTTATTGTTCACATTAACACCAAACGCATGAGCAGCATCATAAATAGTCTGAAAATTATACTGTTCACCTAGCGCGCTTATAGCATCAACATCGCACGGATTACCATAAACATGCGTTGCAACTACAGTATCAGCCTTACAGCCTTTCTTATAAGCCGAATTTATTGCGTGTGGTGATAAATTTAGACTCGCTTTGTCTATGTCAGCAAAAGCCAATTCGTCTTTTTGCCACTTAAATGCACTAACCGTCGCAACAAAACTAAATGGGGTTGAAATAACGGACTGACTACCAATCGCCCTCCCTGCTATCTGCAAAGCCGATGTGCCATTATTTGTTAGAAGTAGGTTTTCAACACCTAAATATTCTTCTAACTTTTCCGTTAACTCGTTATGAATTGGACCAAAATTTGTATACCAGCCATTATCGTTGATTTTCTCAAGATACTTATATAGTTTTTTAAGGTTTGGTTTTACTGGTGAGTTTAATGCGATCATTTTAAATTTCCCTTCGAACAGAAAATAGCAGTATCATTCTGCCAATTAATACCTAGTCATGTAGCATGGCATCCATTAGATGATACTATTTAATAGCGAGTAGATATTAGATCAACACCCTCTAAATCCTTTTTTGATAATATTGGTAGTGTAGATATAGGCCATTTCACACCAATATTTTTATCATTCCACTTAATCGAGACTTCAGAGGAAGGGTCATAATAATTAGTGCACTTATAAACAAACTCAGCTTCTTCGCTTGTTACATAAAAGCCATGTGCAAAACCTTCAGGCACCCACAATTGACGTTTATTTTCAGAAGATAAATATTCACCCACCCACTGCCCGTAAGTTGGCGAACCTTTACGAATATCGACGGCTACATCAAACACTTCGCCAGAAACCACACGGACCAATTTACCTTGCGTGTTTTTGGTTTGAAAATGTAGGCCGCGTAAAATGCCTTTCTTCGATTTTGAGTGGTTATCTTGCACAAATTGAGTGGGTTTACCTGTAACTTGTTCTTCAAAACGTTTTTGATTCCAAGTTTCCATAAAGAAACCGCGTTCATCACCGAATACGCTTGGTTCAATAATTTTCACATCAGGAATACTAGTGTCAATGACTTTCATTTTATGATCCTGTATACGCTTGAATATTGTTTAATGCCGCCTTCCAATCACTCGCTTCAACAGTGAAATTTTGGATGATTTTCTCGTTGCTCAATCGAGAGTTACTTGGCCGCTTAGCAGGGGTTGGGTATTGGTCGGTCGTGATGCTTGTTAAGCTCGGCTTCTTCGCTAGTACTCCTTGCTCAACCGCAACATCAAAAATAGCATCAGCAAAGTCAAACCAACTCACATGAGGCAAACCCGAGTAGTGATAAACACCGTAATCCACCATATCTCCCTGAGTGATGCGCTTCGCAATTTGAATCAATGCTTCTGCAATATCACCCGCATAGGTAGGCCCACCAAACTGATCACCAACAATACTCAAGGCGTCTCGGTTTTCACCTAAACGCAGCATGGTTTTCACGAAGTTATTGCCATTTTCACCAAACACCCATGCAGTACGCAGGATAATGTGTTTATCACAAGCTTGTGCCACGGTGATTTCACCGGCGAGCTTACTTTTACCATAAATGCCTTGCGGGTTTGTCGCATCCGTTTCCACATACTCGCTCGCTTTATCGCCTTCAAAGACATAATCGGTCGAGATATGCAAAATGGCCGCACCAACACTTTGTGCTGCTTGGGCAAGGTATTTTGGACCATCTCTATTTATTGCATACGATAACTCAATTTGTTGTTCTGCTTTATCAACAGCAGTATGCGCTGCAGCATTAATAATCACCGTTGGTTGAAATACCTCAACTGCTGCAAAAACAGCATCGCTATTTGTTATATCGAGTTGCTCTTTATCAAGAGCTAGCACTACTGTATTTTTACGTTCACTGAGCTTTTGAGTAAGACTTGAACCAACTTGACCGTGACAACCGGTGATTAATACACGCATTACTTTATACCTTGTTTGTCATTGACTAAACGGGTGAGGTATTGCCCATAATCATTCTTCATCATCGGTTTAGCTAGAGTAGACACTTGCTCGTCACTCAACCAACCGTTGCGCCATGCGATCTCTTCTAGACACGCGACTTTTAAGCCTTGAACATTTTCAATCGTTTGCACGAAAGACGAGGCTTCATGCAGGCTTTCATGCGTTCCAGTATCTAACCATGCAAAACCACGACCGAGTAACTCTACGTTTAGCGAGCCGTCATTTAAGTACATTTCATTGAGGGTTGTAATTTCTAACTCGCCACGGTGTGATGGCTTCACTTGCTTGGCCATTTCCACCACACGATTATCGTAGAAATACAGCCCCGTTACTGCATAGTTGGACTTTGGTGTTTGAGGCTTCTCTTCAATAGAGACGGCTTTCATCTCTTCATCAAACTCAACCACACCAAAACGCTCTGGATCTTTGACTTGGTAACCGAATACCGTGGCACCAGATTCTCTTGACGCTGCGCTTTGCAGCGTTTTAGAAAAAGACTGACCGTAGAAGATATTATCACCAAGAACTAAACAGACGCTGTCATCACCAATGAACTCTTCACCGATGATAAATGCCTGTGCTAAACCATCAGGGCTTGGTTGAATTGCATACTCTAGATTAATACCAAAATCAGAACCATCACCCAATAGACGCATAAAACCGGCATTATCTTCAGGTGTTGTAATGATTAGAATATCTTTAATACCCGCCAGCATTAATGTAGAAATTGGGTAAAACACCATCGGCTTATCATAGATAGGCAATAGCTGTTTCGACACCCCACGAGTCAATGGATATAATCGAGTCCCTGAACCACCCGCCAGAACAATTCCTTTCATTAGCTTTCACCTTCTTGAGATGTATCAACGCCTAAACGCTCCCGTTGGTATGAGCCGTCTTGTACGTTTTGGCACCAAGTTGAATGGTCTAAATACCATTGAACAGTCTTTTTAAGGCCAGTTTCGAAGGTTTCTTCTGGTACCCAGCCAAGTTCACGCTGCATTTTGCTTGAGTCGATCGCATATCGACGGTCGTGGCCAGGGCGATCTTGCACATAGGTGATCTGCTCTGCATACTTCGAGTCTTTCGGGACTAATGTGTCTAAGATTTCACAAATCGTATTCACAACTTCGAGGTTTTTCTTCTCGTTATGACCACCAATATTGTAGGTCTCGCCCACTTTACCTTCGGTCACCACTTTGTAGAGCGCTCGAGCGTGGTCTTCAACAAACAGCCAGTCACGGATTTGATCGCCTTTACCGTAAATGGGCAATTCTTTTCCTTCTAATGCATTTAAAATCACTAATGGAATTAGCTTTTCCGGAAAGTGATATGGCCCGTAGTTATTTGAGCAATTGGTTACCATAGTTGGTAATCCGTAAGTACGAAGCCATGCACGCACTAAGTGATCGGAACTTGCCTTTGAGGCTGAGTATGGACTTGACGGTTCGTACGACGTTTCTTCTGTGAATAATGGTAGCTTTGAACCTTCTTCAACTTCATCTGGATGCGGCAAATCACCATAGACTTCGTCTGTTGATACATGATGAAAACGAAAAGCCTGCTTAGCCTCTGTATCTAGGTTATTCCAGTAAGCTCTCGTCGCTTCTAATAATGTATAAGTACCGACAACGTTAGTTTCGATGAACGCTGCTGGGCCTGTAATTGAACGGTCGACATGCGACTCTGCAGCAAGGTGCATTACAGCGCTAGGCTTGTGCTCGTTGAATACTCGATCTAGTTCTGAACGATTACAAATATCTACCTGTTCGAATGCATAACGGTCATTCGAATCCACTTCTATAAGAGACTCTAAATTGCCTGCGTAAGTGAGCTTATCAACGTTGATCACGTTGTCTGAAGTATTATTGATGATATGACGAATAACAGCTGAGCCGATAAAACCAGCACCGCCAGTGACTAATATTTTCATGCGTTAACCTATAAATCCCTTATACCAAGGCATCGCCTTATTGATACCATCTTGGATACGAAACGCTGGAACATAGCCTAGCTTGTCATGCGCTTTTGCAATATTTGCTTGCGAGTGCCTTACATCACCCGCTCGGAAATCGCGATAGGTTGGAGCTGTATCTAAGCTAAAACCTAACCCATTAAGCGCATTTTGAATTGAAGCATAAAGCTCGTTTAGGGTGGTTCTGTCACCCAGTGCCACGTTATACACCTCATCCTTGGCAGAATCTTCCGCAGTAGCTGCCAGAATATTCATTTGAACCGTATTATCGATGAAACAAAAATCACGACTGGTTTCGCCATCACCATTAATGAACACCTCTTCGCCTTGAATCATTGATGCTGTCCACTTTGGAATCACCGCTGCGTAAGCACCGTTTGGATCTTGTCTTGGTCCAAATACGTTAAAGTAGCGCAGCCCTATGCTTTTAAATCCATAAGTACGAGCAAAAACATTCGCATAAAGCTCATTTACATACTTAGTCACGGCGTAAGGTGATAGCGGATTACCGATATTTTCTTCAACCTTAGGCAGCGCTGGGTGGTCGCCATAAGTCGAGCTACTTGCCGCATAGGTAAAGCTTGTTACTTGCTCTTCTTTGGCAGCAGTGAGCATATTAAGAAAACCCGTGATATTCGCTGCATTAGTAGTAATAGGATCAGCAATAGAACGGGGCACACTGCCTAATGCCGCTTGGTGTAAAACGTAATCTACGCCTTTGACAGCATCCTGACAGGCTTCATAATTGCGAATATCACCCTCTATGAAGGTAAAATTATCCCACTGGTTAACCTCAACTAAGCCTTTTACTTCATCTAGGTTACGCTGATGGCCGGTTGCAAAGTTATCTAAACCAACCACTTTTTGGTTTAGTTTTAATAATGTTTCTAGAAGGTTGGAGCCAATAAAGCCGGCAACACCGGTTACTAACCAGGTTTTGGGAGCGGCAACAAGTTCACTTTTAATTTGTTCGAATTTAGTCATGATGTCTCTTTACTAACGATTCAGTACTTCAGTGCTTAAGGAGGTAAGGAGGGATAATCATTCTGTTAAATAACAGACATCTCCCCTCCCATCAACCAACCTATAAACGCATGTCTACATCTGATTTATCCAATACGTATTTCAAGTCGTAAAGTACGTGAGCCTCTTTACCTAATGCATGAATTTCTGCCGCACCCATTTGCTTAAACTCATTGTGGCCTACCGCCATGATGATGGCATCGTAATGGTTGGATTTTGGCTGGGTTAACGATAAGCCGTACTCATGCTGTGCTTCTTCGTTTGAACACCAAGGATCAACAACATCGACATTGATGTTGTACTCTTTTAGTTCAGCGACAATATCAACCACTTTCGTATTACGCAGATCTGGGCAGTTTTCTTTAAAAGTAAGCCCCATCACTAATACGTTTGCTCCTTCAACATGGATACGCTGTTTGAGCATCTTCTTTACCAACTCAGAAACAACATACTTGCCCATGCCATCGTTTAGACGACGACCAGCTAAAATCATTTCAGGGTGATAACCCACCGTTTGTGCTTTGTGTGTTAGGTAGTATGGATCCACACCAATACAGTGGCCACCCACTAAACCTGGACGAAACGGTAAGAAATTCCATTTTGTGCCAGCTGCTTCTAATACTTCTAAGGTGTCGATATTTAGCTTATTGAAGATAATAGAAAGTTCATTAATCAATGCAATGTTTACATCACGTTGAGTGTTCTCTATTACCTTTGCCGCTTCTGCTACTTTGATGCTTGAAGCTTTATGAGTGCCTGCTGTAATGATAGTTTTGTAAAGTTGATCTACAAATTCGGCAACCTCATCGTTCGAGCCACTTGTGACCTTTAAGATATTCGTCACTCGGTGTTCTTTATCGCCCGGGTTAATACGCTCGGGCGAGTAGCCCGCAAAAAAGTCTTTATTAAACGTTAAGCCTGACACGGACTCCACTACTGGAATACAGGTTTCTTCTGTTGCTCCTGGGTATACTGTCGATTCATAAATCAGTATGTCACCTTTACTCACAATCGAGCCCAAAGCTTCTGATGCTTTGATCAATGGGGTTAAATCAGGCTGCTTGTGCTCGTCAATTGGCGTCGGTACCGTAACAATATAAACATTGGCTTCTTTGAGTTCATTAAGGTCTGCCGTGTACGTAAGAAGCTCCGCTTCTTTAAGCTCTTCTGCCGAGCATTCAAGCGTAAAATCGGAACCACTTTTAAGCTCATCAACGCGAGATTGGTTGATATCAAAGCCTAACGTTGGCATTTTTTTACCAAACTCTACAGCGAGCGGCAAGCCAACATAACCCAAGCCAATTATCGCTACTTTGGTATTTTCAAACATGGACGTCATATTTATTCCTAAAATATTATATTCTTAATTCTTAATTCTTAATTCTTAATTCTGAGAGTCATTTACTCATAAAAATGCCTCAGTTGTATTAAACACACTGAGACACTTTTCACTCATTTTGAGACAGTCTATTTTCGACAATCCCTTATAAAACCTAGATTTTGCTGTCTTTTTAAAAACCGCCCCAATAAGCCGTAAAAACAACCTTTCTGTGGCTTGTAGCGCTTTTGACTTGCTAACGAGCTGAATTTGGGTACGCTACCGCCCTTAGGTTTGGCTCCTAAAGGCAATAGTCACAATTTGTTCACTTTATGCGGTTTTCATACGGTTTCAAATATGCGGAGCATTCTAGCAAAGTAAGTGCATATTAACCAGTTTGAAATTGACTCTGGAATGACAAACAACTCACTACGCCTACAGCCTACAGCAGCATCGTACGTTTTGTAGGTGGAGCGTCGCAGTAGCACTATCGATATAAATAAAAATATTGCCGTTTCGGTACAGCGAGACGAAGCTTGAGTTATTGTTCACAACAAATAACGCTTTAATCTCGGTGCGAGTTAGCCTTTGTGGGTGGTGGTTAACTAGCAGGCTTCAAGAACTCGCTAATACGCCCCTCAACTCGCGCAATCTCTTTTGCTAAAATGGTTGCTTTTTCTTCCGTTGTCAGTTTTCAAGCTGATATCGTCCATTTTCCCTCTCTTAATTCTACTTGTGTTTCGTGACGTTTTTTTGTCTGTATACACGTTTGGTCTGCCTTAACTTTTGGCCGAGTGAACAAGCGCTTAGTCTGTGAATAATCGAATGGTTACTGCTTAAAATCCGAGCTCGACAACTTGGCTTGGGCGCTTCTTTTGACCAGCCATCACAAAGTAACCAATGTGCTCAGAGGTTTTGCACTTATAGGGGGTAATGTACAAACACGCTTGTATGGAATGTAGTTCTTGATTTCAGATGAGAATATTAAGTGGTATAAAGATTGGGGCGTGAATAAGGCGTGCCCGGTTACGGTTATGGCTTGAGGAGCGGATGCGAGTGACGGGTAAACGAGTAGCGAAGAGATTAAGAGCGGAAAAACAGAGATGGATATTGGATAACTTCTGAACCCGCCCCTATTAGACTCCGTCTTTCCAGAATTGAGGGACGAAATACTTGGAATCTCAATGTCACGCGCAATTTACATGTTTGGTACCCACGACGAAAAGAGGCTCCCTATCACGCTCGTGCCTCGCTGTAGGGAATGACGCCGTTATTTTTTACTATTAGGTGAAGAGATAATATACAAGTAAACGGGATGCGGAGAGCGGCGCTTTTCGTATCTCGCCACTCGAATCTTGTATCTGCCTTTCAGCTCTTCGTTACCCGATTACTCGCATCCCGTTACTGCTCTTAATTTATTTTTTGTCGCTCGAATACGAATAGTTGTAGTAACCGTAGCCGTACGAGCTTGATGCTTTCTTCTCGATGGCGTTGAAGATAACGCCTTTCACTTCGATGCCCGATTGTTCGAAGCGGTTGCGAGCTACATCGATCTCTTTAATGGTGTTTTGACCGTAACGCGCGACCATTAATGTGGTGCCAGCGAAGGCGCCAACAATACTTGGGTCGGTTACCGCAAGTACGGGCGGGGTATCAACAATCACCAAATCATACTCTTTCGATGCCCATTCCATTAGTTCTGCAAAGCGTGGGTGCATCAGCAGCTCTGATGGGTTCGGTGGCACTTGGCCGCGAGTAATAATATCTAGGTTCTCTACCGGTGTGGTTTTCACTGATTGAGCGAACTCTTGCTTGCCGCTCAGCACATCAGAAAGACCATTGTCCCAGTTCACACCAAAGCTTTGTTGTAGGTAACCTTTACGCATATCGGCATCAATCAACAATACCTTTTGGCCTGTTTTTGCGGCTACTGCGGCAAAGTTAGTCGAGATGAATGATTTACCAATGCCCGGCGCAGGGCCAGAAATCATCAAGATGTTGTTTTTCGCTTCGAGCATTGCAAAGTGTAAGCTGGTACGAAGGCCACGCAGTGCTTCAACCGAGAGGTCAGCAGGATTAGATTCGGCAAGCAGAGCTTCGGCCCCCTTAGTTTGTCGCTTCTTTGATTTAAAGCGATTGGATAGCTCAATCTGTAAATCAGATTTTGGTACCGCTGCATAAACAGGTAGGCCGATTTGTTCAATTTGATCGGGGCTTTCAACACCACGGTGAAACGCTGCTTTCACCAACACAAACGCCACACTTAACATGCCACCCAGTAACGTCGCTAATACAACAATCAGTGACTTCTTCGGCTTTATCGCACCCGCATACGCTTGTGCATCATCTAAGATACGAACGTTACCTACAGTCCCAGCTTTGATAATACTCAACTCTTGAACCTTATTTAAAAGCTGAATGTAGATCTGTTGGTTTACTTCAACATCGCGCGTCATACGTAGTATTTCACGCTGTGTTTTAGGTAACTTTTGAACTTGTTTATTTAAACGTTCTTTTTCTTCAAGAAGAATATTTCTTTTGTCCAATAAAGATTTGTACGTAGGGTGATCCTTAGTAAAACGCTGGCTGATTTCACTTTCTTTAAACGTTAACTCATTCAATTGCGCCTCTAGCCCAACCACCAGCCTCAATGTTGTCTGCGCTTCTAAACCTAAATCAATGGAGTCATTTTTTTGACGGTAGCTATTTAACGTATCTTCGTAACTGTTTAATTGAGACTTAATCCCAGGCAGGTGGCTTTTTAAAAAAGAAAGGCTCTTCTCTGCTTCCGCCGAATTACGCTGAACGTTTTGTAAAAAATAGGTTTGACTAATGTGGTTGAGTATTTCAGAAATTTGTTGTTTGTCCTCACCTGCAAAACTCAAATTAAGAATACCGGTTTGTCTACCTTGTTCAGACAAAGATAAGGATGCCTTTAACCACCCAATGGCCGCAAGGCGACTACGTTTTCCAATAGAAAACTCAAAACCATTTGTCGATTCAAAGCCTGTTACAAATAAGCTGTAATCGCCTGCTGTTGCAAGTTCACCTACTTGACCTTTCAAAATCACGCGCTCATTGTCACGAACCAGTTGGTAAGTGCCTTGCTCTGCATCTAAAATTTCAATTTTGTGGGCACCCGTCGTGTATCGAGGAAGTACAAAACGGCTGACTTCAATGCGGTTGATGTCGCCTTTTAAACGGGCAACACCCTTACCAATATAAGGCATGTAGATAGGTGAGGTAACGGTGGTCAAATTGAATTTATCAACAGTTTCGCCCAAGATCATACGAGATCTAATGATCTCAATTTCTGCCGGCACAGAAGAGTCCTGCGAGAACATATCTCCCATGTCACCCACCATCGATGAAATACCGCCAGAGCTCTTTTTTTCTATTTGAATCAGCGAATCCGCTTTGTATATCGGCGTCGAAAGCAAAGCGAGCGCAATACCAAAGATAGCAAAAACAAATGTGGTGAGCATGATTAGCCACTTAGCATCCAGCAAGATACCAAGTAATTTCCCTAAATCTATTACATCTGGACTATTTGAAGACGGTTGCTGAGATGTTTGTATTGTCATCAGATTGCTACTTCCTAAACTAGTATTTTGGAGAGAAGTTAAACACGGCTTGTATACCTTATCTCTCATGTGATTCTATTGCTGGCGACAAAACTGAACTGCTGAACTGCTTAAGTAAAGAGTATCTAAATAAAATGACAGTTACAGTTTTTTCGCCCAAACTTGTGCTGCTTCGTCAATAAGCTTATAGGCATATTCAAAAGCTTCACGACTTTGACGATACGGGTCGGGAATGTCTGTTTGGCCAATCCACTGACCAAACAGCATGGTTTTACCACGCGCTTCCGGTGATATTTGAGTGAGCGCTTCCATATGGCCCTTCTCCATAACCAATATCAAATCATACTGGGCACAAAGCTGTGGTGTAACTTGCTGCGACTGATGATTTTCAACATCGACACCATTTTCAGCGGCAATTAAAATCGCCGTGTCGTCTGCTGGCTTGCCGATTAAACGACTTTTTTCAGCAGCGATACCGGCAGAGGCCACTTCTTTGTTTGGGAGTAGTGTTTGTAGAACACGTTCTCCCATGGGTGAGCGGCAGATATTTCCGACACACACAACTAAAATTTTGTTAAACATAACTAACTTCTAACTTCTAACTTCTAACTTTAATGAAACTTATAAACATGAAAAATCAGGTTACACGTTAAATGTAACCTGACCTCACTACCAATCGCGAACGCGCAATACAGATTCAGATAGTTCATTGAAGCCGGAAATGGTTGGGAGCAACTGACTTATCACTCGGTTCCAACGGATAACAGGTGCAGCAGTAACATAAACGATATCATATGGCTTTAAATCAAATTCGGTGCCGATCACCAATGCCGAGACATCTTCCATATTCAGTTGGTAGATATCCGCCATACGTTCCGATTTATCATCTGAAGTACGAATAACAAATACACCTGTAGCATCGGCTGCCAGCTGATCAATACCACCGACATTACTCAAAGCTTCTGTTAAGCTCATACCTGCACGGTCAATCTTCAACAACTTAGGATCGTTCACTTCACCCATAACAAATATTTTTTGAGCATCATTGCGAGGAACGTGAACAATATCACCGGCTTGAAGTAATCTATTTTGAGTCAAATCACCCTTTTGCATTAGCGCATATAAAGAAACATATTCTTGCGCACCATTACGGGTTAATGAAACATTTCGCCAATCAGCCTCTTCAGCCAAACCACCTGAACGATTTACTGCATCCAGTAATGTTAAAGGGATATTAGTAATCGCTTGTTGCCCTGGAGAATCAACTTCCCCTGTAATGTAAGTTCTTTGAGAACGAAAACCCGCGACATTGACATCGACTTGCGGACTTTCAATATATTGCGAGAGACGTTTAGCAACGTCAGTTCGAATCTCATCTACCGTCTTGCCTAAAACATTAACACTACCAATGTATGGGTAAAAGATAGTGCCGTTTGAACGAACCCAATTACCCGCCTCTTCAGCGCTACGGTACGAACCTGCTGGAATGGTCAATTCAGGGTGATCCCAAATGGTAATATTTAGAATATCACCGACACCCACTTGGTATTCATATTTTGCAATTTCAATATCTAATGAAGGATTAGCTTGAGAAGCTGATAGAGGTTCACTTCGATAGCTTGATACCGATTGAGCCGTGAGTGGGTAAAGGTTAACCACGTCAGAAACATCAGACTCTTGCTGTTCCTCTGACGGCTGAATTACAGTCTTATTGTCAGTTGAAAGGTGAGTTCCTGGAGTCGTACAACCTGCGAGCAATGCAGGAAGGAGCGCTATAAGGAGACGGTTTTTATTAATCTTCATGTTAACCAAGTCATAGAAACGGAGTGTGTCGTGATATCCCAAAGGACACCCAAAGAAGTTAGAGCGAATAATTTTATCAGCTACGCAGGATTTAATAGAGTTAAGGAAGGCTACTATTGTGACTTCGCTTCCACTTAACATCAAAATAGGGACGCTACCGCCCCTTGATATTCCGCGAGATCACACTGCGTAGTTAATCTGCCCCTAGCAATATTGAACTTGCATAGGCGAATTTCATCTAAAACGTAGCAAAAAAAAGAGCGCTTGCTTCGGTTAGTTTAATCCGTAAGCATTATCCACAATCTGTGGTTATTATCAACCTAGTTGAATGGTCTTAAGGTTAAATAGCTTAAGAGCAGATGCGGGATGCGAGTGAACTAGATGCGAAAAGCTAAAGGGCAGATGAGAGTAGCGAGATACGAGTAAACGAAGAGCCTAAAGCCGTGTCGGGATGCTTTTAGCTCCTCCCCTTTATCACAACTGTTGCTTGGCAGAAAATACCAACATAAGGGGAGGCAGGGAGGGGTTGGTAACACATAGATTAACGTCCCCCTCTAACTCCCCCTTTGATGAACATCACCGTTCACAAACGAACGGCGTTCAAGGGGGAGAACCAAAAGCTAGGCCCGTCGCAGGCTTAATTACTCTCACCTGCTTTAAAGCTCTTCAAAACTCGGTTACCCAAACCTCGTTACAGCCCTTTCCCGGCTCTTCGTATCCCGCTTACTCGTCACCCGAATCTATCTTTTTTCTCTCTTCGATACCCGATTACTCGTTACCCGCATCTGCTTTCGATCTACTTAACGCTACTTGGTCTTTGGAACCAAGGTGAGCGCGCATCGGTTTGATCGAACAAGTTGTATTGCTTATTCAGCACTTGGCCGCCGTCACGCGTGATTGGTAGCCAGGTAAAGCCTGCGCGGCTTGAGCTTGGTTTCACGGTAACGAGATCAAACGGAATCGACACGTAGAAGCCTTTGGTATAACTGCCTTCACCGTACTCTTCGGTTGTCATGTCGGTTAAGCTTACAAACGCACCGGCAATAACGCCACTCTTGAACTGCTTAGAGAAGTCGACACGAGTCCCGACATCACCAGCAAGGAATTTACCGACCCCCACTTTGAGTAAGGTATCGCTCAAGAAATCCCATTGTGGGGTGTAGTAGCCGGTAATAAAGCCAGTTGTGCCTTTATCAATCACCTTGTAGTAAGCCTGATCTTTTTCATGGTATTGCAGTTCTTCATCAAACGTACCAAACCAGCTTTCTGGATCTCGCTGGCTGATCGCCGTCATGTCTGCACCAATCGCCCAGTTTTGGTTAAATGGTCGATACAGAATTTCACCGCCGACGCCAGCAAACATACTCTCTAGGTAACCACCGTAGGCTTGGGTGTAGATACCGTGACCGTAATCCTCAAACCAAGTCAGTTGTAAGCGATCTAAGCGAATGGCTTCGTCTGCATATGAACGGAAAAGTGTTCTTACTCGTGCGGTTTGAGCTGTGCCATCTGTTGGAATTTCGTAATTAAACTTGTCATAGTTGTCTATCAAATTCACATACAGAGAACCGGATAATTCGATACTATTTGACGCCCAGAACGAAGCATTGGTGTATAAACCCAAACTGTATAGGTAGAAGTTTTCAGATGAACCAAACGACTGGGCAAGGTGCGGTGTAATCGACACATCGAATCGCTCTCGCCCATCGTGATAAATAACGGATTTCTTACGCTTTAGTTCGTGAGTGTTTGTTGCATCACTGGTTTGAGCATTAAGGTAACGGTTGTTCGCTGCCGCTTTGAATGCTTGTGCATCTACCGTTGTCTCGGTGAGTTCCAACGATTTATCATTTTCAATTATTTTGTAAGTATCAATGTAACTTGGCACCTCATTCGCGATTACTGTCGCACCGCGTTCAACGGCGATATCTCTGTCTCGGTATTTAACCTGAGTGCCCTTTACTACAATGCTGTTATCGTCGACCAAGATCTGCGCTTGTTCATAGCCAGCGATCGTTTCAAGTTGGCCTGCAAGGGCCGCCATATCAATGTCATCAACAGTCTCGACACCACTTGGGCGCAACTCTGCTGTTTCGGTATCTCTCCACACGGAATACATTTCATTAAAGTTGGTCGAGAGGTCGAAGCCAAGGGTTAAAGTATCACCTCGCTCGTAACTCACTTTAGCTGAACCCCAATCAGTGAAACGGTACACAGCACCCACATTCCATGGCGTGTGTTGTGTCATGTCGACACCACCGCGTACTACTGGGAAGTCTTGAGAATAATCATTGCCATCGTATTCAAGCTTCAGGGTCAAAGGCTTATAAGGGGTTTGATATTCAAAGCCGCCATAAACCGCTGCATCGCCTTTAAACCAGCGTTCAAAGTCAACACTGCCACCATTGCCCTTACTGTCTGAAGGGCGATCACAATACTTGTCACTGGCTTTACACAATGGGTTGGTGAAGTTGCCACTGGTGCCCATGTATCCCCAAGCCATACCCAAGGTAAAGTCAACAGGGCCGAAGCGTTTAGTGGCCGCAACAAATTCGCCATCAAATAAACCGGTACCACCAAAATCACGCATACCGACCGATACTTCCGGTAAATAGTACCCTTCTTCGATTAAACGCAGTTTAAAGTCGATGCCTTTATCTGTGTATTTAGTACAACCACTGAATGAGTTTTGAGAACAATCTTGGTCTACGCCTCCGCTATAAAGCAGGTCTTGTACTTGTGTATAACGAATAGTGGTTTCAAGCCAAGGCATCACTTGTAGGCTGACGTTATAAAAATAGTATTCGTTATTAAACGAGGCGCTAAAGTTAAACTCACCTTCTGGTGCCATTCGGCCTGTTGGCATTTGCATTAGGCCGACACCACCAAAATTCATTTGCGACGTTCTGTATTCTGTGTCGTCGAATGATGATTTTTCTGCTCGAATCGAAGAGGAATCAATGGTTGTTTCTGAAAAAACAGAAGTGCTGTTCGTTATTAACAAAGCGCAGGTAACCGCTGTGTACACTGCCGATAGAGGGAATGATTTCTGTTTCAGCATTACAGGCCAACCTTATGACGTAGCAAATCGACAATATCCTGGTTCAACGTTGAGTATTCTGATGGCAAAGAGTAAAACGCCATAAATACGATAGCACCTGGCGCTAAATAAACTGGCTGTTCGTTCCAGTATGCGTATTGAATGGTTTGTACCACGCCATCTGGCTGAACAACATAAGCCACGCTTTTATCTGCAGATTCACCAATAAAGCCATTCGGCAATGCATCGAGATAATCATTCAACGTTCCATGCTCAATCAGATTCATTGTTACCGACTCTTTCATTGCCCCCATCAACTGAATTGACGTTGGTCGTTGTGGTAAGTACAGAGAAAAGGCTTGAGTTTGACTGTCTGACGGCTTGTTAGTATGAGAACTTGAAACAAGCAGTGGGTTCTTATCTGATTGAGAGATAACGGCATTACGGTCTAGCTCAATAAAAACTCGATTGAGATATCGGAAAGAAGCTAATTGTTGCTTTACCAGTTTTGCTTCTGGTTCTTCTACCGCGAAAGCGTCAAGCTGGTTAAATACATTGCGCTTTTTGGCTTCGATAGCTTGGTTAGCTTCTTTAAATCCAGTAACTGCAGTCGCTTCAGTATTGGTTATATCAAACAGTTGAGCCGAAAGGGGGAAGTAACCAATAGTACCGTTAGCGTTAGAGCTCGCATTCGCGTTTGCGTCGTCTAATACACGAAGCAGTCGAACGTTAGTTTGATACTCAAGCGTCACACCTTGAAGAGGAAGCTCGATTGTTGTTTTAATCGACGAAGAGCGTTCAGGCGTAACAAGATCAGAAGCCGAAGAAGCGGAGCTCAAAGCAAATAAAGCGCTGATCATTAACAGAGCTCTCATCGTTAATAAAGTTCTCACCAATGGCAACCGACGTCCCATCATTTTTGATGTATGACTCATATAATTCATCATTTTAGTTCATTACCCTGTTCGTTAATTGCTTTGATAATGCTTAAGGACGGTTAACTCAAGCCTTGTCATATCAGGGCCTAAATACTGTATGGTTTTTACCACTTTGCCTTCGCTGTCGACCCAATATTCGTTGGTGATGTCTTGTTCTAATATTGGGAATTGAATTTTTTCTTGGAATTTCTTGGTATCGATAGACGCTAACGGAGTTTCAACCGTGTCATTTCCCACATACGTTCGGGTGATGTTCGCTTTATAGCCGAATCGATAGTTAGGTTGCCAGTCGTAAACCGCTTGCCATTTTTGAGCTCCGGGGTTGGCAGACACATCAAACGCAGAAGAAGAATCGGCTGACGAATTGTTTGCAGAAGAGAATGTATTTAACGGTTGGAATGCCAAACCAGATAGGTTTTCGTAAGGAAGCAATAGCGTTTGTACAATACGTCCATTTTCAGTGACGATCATCGCTTTGTCAGAAGACATCCACTTTAACTGCTCTGCGCCCGTTTGAGGGTTTTCACCGACGTAGGCCAAAACCATGAAGATTTTGCCTTGGTCGTTTACTTCTGCATAAATGCTGGAATACGGTAAGGTTTGAATGTATTCCTTAGACAGCTCAACATCGGAGCTTCCAAAAAAAGCTTCATCAAAAGTGTAATTAACGTCTTGAAACTGCTGAGAACAACCAGCAAGAAAAAGACCAAGGGATATGATTAGAGGTTTAAGCATGACGAGTTCTGCTTCCTAGCAATCTGGTTGCTGATTCCAATATAAAAATCTGATATAAAAAAACCACTTTATGCTTTCACATAAAATGGTTTATACGCCCGACAACAAAAAACTAGTTAGTTGTTGTCGTTACTGTTGCGCCGCCATCGTTAGAAGCAACCGCTACTGCTGCTGCAGCCGCTACTGCTGCTGTCGCTACCGCTACTGTTGTTGCTGTGCCTGCTGCTGCTGCAGATGCACCAGCGCCTGCCGCTGCACCTGAACTTGTACCAGTGCCAGCTGCCGCTGTAGTTTCAGCTGCAAATGCAGCACCTGAGAAGCTAACTGCTAATGCAGCTGCTAGAGCCATCTTTTTCATAATGATTTCCATTAATATAAACGTTCATATGCAGAAGATGATTTTCACACCCTCAAACAGTTGCTCAGCTTAAACAACTGATTGATCATGATAGATAATAACCACAATCAAGTAAATGGATAAATCATAAGCAATACCTTATAAAGCAATATTTAGGAAATAGCGTCACATAAAAATGGCCTTAGAGACTGTGGAGGTCAACAAAGCTATGTTTGTATAACGCAGAAGCCAGTACCTATGATCATAAGAGAGCGTAAACCATATCTAACTAAACCCTGTCGCCCGAACCTTTACCTAGTACGGTTTGAATAATGTATTGAAAGTACAATTTAGTACTCAACGTCTGAATCATGCGTTGATCCCACTCCGCGAGTTTTTTCGGTGTCGACATGTCGATATCATTGATTTGAGCTAGTCCGGTTACGCCAGGCCTTACCGCCAGCACGCCTCTCGACTCTCTTTCATTGATGAGCTCTTGCTGATTGAATAAGCATGGTCGCGGACCAACCAAACTCATTTCACCTTTCAGGACGTTGTATAACTGTGGTAGTTCATCCAGTTTCGTTTTACGCAGGAACCCACCTAGTTTAGTTACAGAGCTCGCCCCAACTAAGTGAGTCGCAACAGATTTTGTTTCCACTGGCATAGTGCGGAATTTAACTAAAGTGAATGGCTTTTTGTTGCGACCAACTCGGGTCTGAAAAAAGACAGGAGAACCCGTATCAAAATAGCCGAGGAGACAAATAACAACAAATACAGGCCAAAGGAACAACAAGCCAAAGAAAGCAAAAATAAAATCGAACAAACGAATCAAAATATGTGTCCTATCAAATTCGGATTGAAAACGTGGGGGCACTATAAGCACCACTAATCAATAAAGGATACCTGAAAAATTTATGGACAAGAAAGCCATAAACTACCTAAAACGCATCAATGCGACTTCAAGTAAGCTTCTACGGTTCTTTTGATCCCTTGTTCAAAACTTACAGGGGGGTTCCATCCCAATATCTCTTTCGTCAAACCTATCTCCACTTGGAGGTTGCCGCATATTCTTTGGGCTATGTGCTGTCTATTTAAAACTGACGATCCAGCTTGTATCCAAGACATTGGGATTGGAATTAATCGCGGTGATTTCCCAATAGCATGAGCGATGGTTTGCATCAATTGAGTTGTCGATACATCCTGATCATCAGACGCTAAGAAGGTATAGCCCGGAGCTGAAGGGTGCTCGCAACAAGTTAGTATCAAATCGGACAAATTATCCAAATAAACCAAGCTTCTCTGGTTCTTTATAGCACCAAACGGTAACGGAATGCCTTTATCAATCAAACGCATCATAGATAAGAAATTTGCTTTGACGCCAGGCCCATAAACTAATGGAGGCCTAA
Source organism: Vibrio sp. 10N.286.51.B11 (assembly GCF_041469245.1). Taxonomy (NCBI): domain Bacteria; kingdom Pseudomonadati; phylum Pseudomonadota; class Gammaproteobacteria; order Vibrionales; family Vibrionaceae; genus Vibrio; species Vibrio sp. 10N.286.51.B11. The sequence continues at coordinate 119,236 of NZ_JBFRKI010000019.1, forward strand.
TGATAACCACTTCTAGCCCTGTCTCTTTTGAAAGCTTAGCCAACTCAACTTCAGCTTCATACTTGCTCAAACCATAAGGGTCTTGCGGAGTATTCTTTAAATTCGGTTCAAAGGGTAAATTTGGCTCACTGAATTCACCGTTAACTTTAATAGAGCTGACAAATACAAACCTTTTAACGCCCGCTACAGCGGCTTGCTTCGCTAGGTTCAAAGTGCCAAGGGTGTTGATATCTCGATAGGCAGTTAAAGCACCTTGCTCACTCTCATTCATTTGATGCACTCGAGCAGCACAATGAACAACACAATCCACACCTTCGAATGCACCAGACCAATCGGTAGAAGCATCAATGGAAGGGATAACCAAGCTATTAGTTAGTGGCTCTATTTGCTTACGCACAACCGGAATGACTGCCCAGTCACGCTCTTTAGCTAACTCAACAATTCTAGAACCTACAAAACCAGTACTACCTGTGACTAAAATATTCATAACAAAACGGCCTCAATAGAACAAATAATGAGCGAAATTAATAGCAATGCTCCTGAGCACCACAGAACCATCAATAACATCTAGCTTACCGCACTCAACAGCATTAAAATATCTTGAATAAAAACATTGTGCAGCGATTGCTAAACAAATATCAATATCTCAGGGACAACAATGATCAAGCCAATACGAGCAATTCTCAACACCAAGCGGAAAAATAAACGCTTAATTAGTATTGGTTACGACATCTTTGCAATAGCAATGTCTATTTATCTTGCTATTGCTTTAAGGCTAGGTACATATACATTTGAGCTAGGGCTAGACGAGTGGGTCACATTACTTTTGACAATTTCAGTCACGGTATTCACCTTCGCCAAACTTGGCATGTACCGAGCAGTACTACGCTATATGATGTTTCCTGCCGTCGGTAACATCTTCCTTGCTGTATTTATCTCATCTCTAACCTTAGTTATGAGCGGATTCTTTTTTCATACTTTTATCCCAAGAAGCGTTCCATTTATTTACGCTGGGTTAGCGATTCTGACCTTAGGTGGGCCAAGGATAATGATCCGCTCTGTCTATGATCAGATGATCAAACGCAAAAAACCCAATGTATTTATCTACGGTGCCGGGGCTACAGGTCGCGAACTTGCATATGCTCTAATACACGGCGATGAATATAACCCGGTTATATTATTAGATGACGACCCGAGCAAAAGGGGCAATATCTTATTTGGGCTAAAAGTCCATCACCCAAGCGAATTTGAGCATCTTCAATCTCTTTATCAGCCAGTAAAGCTATTACTAGCAATTAATAATATTAATAAAGGTAAACGATTAAGACTCGTAGAAAAATTATCTGATTGGCCTATTGCTATTCAGTCAGTACCATCAGTAGAAGATATTGCAGCAGGTAAAGCTACAGCAACAGAAATTAAAGATCTCGACGTGGCAGATCTATTGGGTAGAGCGCCCATAACACCTGACAGTGAATTGCTGGCAAAGAATATTCACAACAAGAGTGTCATGGTAACCGGTGCCGGTGGCTCAATTGGTTCAGAGTTATGTCGTCAAATCTTGGCGCAGCAACCTAAAACATTAGTTCTATTCGAACTCAATGAGTACAACCTATACAAAATTGAACAAGAACTACTTTCTACAAAGAAAAACTTAAAGAGCCAAACTCAGATCATTGCCGCTCTAGGTTCAGTCCAAAGACAGAACCGTCTTGAAAAACTCATTAATACATATGAAATTGAGACCCTGTATCATGCTGCCGCATACAAGCATGTCCCCCTAGTCGAAGACAATGTCGTAGAAGGGATCCGAAATAATGTTTTTGGGACATTATCCTGCGCGCAAGCTGCAATAGAATGTGGTGTTAAAAATTTCACTCTCATTTCTACAGACAAAGCCGTGAGGCCAACGAATGTAATGGGTGCAAGTAAACGGATGGCTGAACTCGTTCTTCAAGCGCTTGCAGATAAAGGGACAGATACTGTCTTTACCATGGTCAGGTTTGGCAATGTGTTAGGGTCTTCCGGATCGGTAGTGCCACTTTTTAAGAAGCAAATTAAAGCTGGCGGCCCTGTTACTGTGACGCACCCTGATATCATCCGTTATTTTATGCTAATACCAGAAGCTGCACAGCTTGTCATTCAGGCTGGTGCGATGGGAAACAATGGACAAGTTTTCGTACTGGATATGGGTGAACCCGTTAAAATTCTAGACCTTGCAAAACGCATGGTACATTTAATGGGAATGAAGGAAAGCCTTAATTCAAGCTCGGATGAAGGTGATGTTGAAATCAAATTTACAGGTTTAAGACCCGGTGAGAAGCTATATGAAGAGCTTCTCATTGGTGACAATGTCGAAGGTACTAGCCATCAAAAAATCATGACAGCAATGGAAAGCAAGCTCAGCTGGCCAGAGATGCAGATTCTCTTAAACGAACTAGACGAGTGCTGTCATGATTTTAATGTGGAGTGTATTAAGCGAATCTTAATCAATGCACCTACAGGTTATGTCTCGACAACAAAATAACTCCCTAAGCAAAAAAAAGATTCATCGCTTGAAGCATAATAGTCGTTTTAAACGTGATAGAAGCGAAGTGCGGTTCAGTTTTTCATGGTACTCTTGCACCTTGCACTTAATCGAAGGGTTGGTCGGATTTAAGTCATAGGCAAGGTTTATCAGATCATAAGCTAGTCTAATATTTTCCTTTTCAAGCCTTAAAGCTTCACTTTTTAAATACTTAGGAATAGGTGTAGACTTTTGATGATGGAGACGAATAATTAGCTGATAAGCTTCAAGCAGCATTGAATTCAAAGTCGAATGATCGATTTGGTGATTCCTTTCCATAACCCGATCCTTATAAAACGAACTATCCCACCAAGCACTGTTTTCACATATATTTTCATTGACAATTAACCGTGAGAGCTCCACGTTACTCTCTCTAGTCTTTTCTAATAGTGACTCAATATTCGATTTACTAAGCACCCAATTAGCCTTTGTTCTGCTCTTTAGGTGCTTATTTAATATCAGTTCTTTCGCAGCATTATGGACCCCAGTCCTAAGCTCACGGTTATCAGTCATAAATGTCAATAACTCTTGGCTTGATGCTTGATTCGATTTTGGTACAGGAAGGTTGCTACCATTAAAACCCACGATCCTAAATACTGAATCCATTACGTTATCAGACAGGGATAAAACATGTACCTTATTGATATAAGGTAATGAGTTATAGAAATTGTATGCATTTAACCATTGCTTTGAAACATTCTTTGAAACATATTCATCTTCGCTAATCCCTGACCAGCGCCCCCATTGCCACCAGGCACTGTTCATCCAAAGAACTGGAGGACGAACAACCATAATAACTTCAACTGTATATTTCGAAAGAACTGAGGAAAGGTAAGAAAATTGCTCTTCTGATTCTATCCATAATTCGTTAGAGAACAAGATAGATTGATAACTTGAGCTTAGTTTAGTTAATGAGAGTTCAAAATTAGCCAGGAATAGTCGATCTATACCCTCAAGCGAACAGGACTTTCGATAGCCGGAGGCAATATTTTGAGCCTGTACTCTTAATTTTCTTCCAGTATCGATGGTACCATCTTTATTAAGACAAGCGTAAGCGAAAGTATCTTGCTTGAAGTTTTTAGAGAAGAAGCTTTGTATTGAACTACTCGCACACTTTCCCACACCAATATGTAAATAAATTTTCAAGTTATCCCTACCAGCACACATTATCAATAGTAAACTCTAGTTTCTAGAGAGCTTTGTTACATAATCCAGATATTAATATAGCATTATTTTTACAGTGTTCAGACTGTACAGCGTTAAGTATATTATTAACAAACTCTCTCTGTTCATAATAGTAGCTATCTATATTTATCAAGTGAGTCAATTCTTGCAGAAAAACATTAAAGCTCTCAGGTTTAGGGCCAGGAGTATAATTAAAATAGTCGATAGAAAAACCAACTTTTTCATTATACTCACGATAATCATAAGGTAAAAAAAGAATTGGCTTCTTCGTTAACAAATAATCAACATAAATACTGGAATAATCGGTAATCAGTAGGTCAAAGCCAGATAGTACTGTGTTTATATCGTCAACATTAGAGCGATCTAACAACCTAATATTGGAAGCACTTTGTAACAAATCCAACTCATCCCCCTCAAAATTGGGGTGTAAACGTAAATATACCAAAATTTCATTTTTGATGAGAAAGTCATTAAACTTTTCCAACTCAAAATCAGAGAAAGGGAATAGTATTGTTTTTGAGTATGGACGCCAAGTCGGGGCATATAGAATATTTGTTTTCCTAATATCTAATAAGTGATTACAATTAACCAAATCATTAGTAGTAATCAAGTCATTTCTCGCTTGAGCAGCAATCACAACTTGATCCCAATCAACCCCCAAACACTCCTTCCAATTTTTATTAAAGTGCCTTGATGTTGAAAAAAAATAGGAAAAGTTAGTTTTTATTATCTTGTAATAAAAATATTTTAACAAACCAGTTTTCGACTCGCTTAATCCTACATTTTTTAGTGGAGCTCCATGACCCAAATGGATTACAATTCTGTTTCGATTCAAAAAGACTCCACCAATAGGTGTTTCCAAAGAAGAAGTAATCCAAACCTTAGCCCTGAGAATATAAAGAATACCGGTAATCGAGTGAGAAGAGATGAAAAAATCACCATACTCACTTATTAAAGCCTTTCTTTTATTTTCATCATTAATCACAAACCTACATTGAATATCTTTCCTTTCCTTTAGGAAGTATAGAAACAATGATTTAGAGTTGTGATTAAATTCAGTATTAAACTCGGAACTAAATATATAAATCCGGTCATCCCTAATATTAAACAAAGCATATATCAATCCAGGCAACAACCCTAGGATTATATTTAAAAACCGGTTAACAATAAACTTGTATTTATTTAACTGCATAACTATATTCTAGGAACTCTAGCTTTTATTATATGGATTTAACAATCTCTATAATTTCTGTTGTAGATATAGAAGGGGTTCTTGGAAAGTAAACAACTTCACATATATCTGAAAACTCATCAAATTTTCCTTTCCAGTCATCGCCCATAGCTAGAATATCAGCTTTAAAAAACTCAATATACTCTCTTTTCTTTTCTAAAGACTCTTCAAAAAAAACTTCATCTACAAACGACATTGATTGCACTATTTTTAATCGATCATTTTCTTTGTATATCGGGTAGCGCTGTTTTTTGCTAAAGTTCAATTTATCACTAGATACACCAACAATTAGAGTATGCCCTAAAGATGCACATCGCTCTAATATATTAACATGTCCAACATGAAAGACATCAAATGTTCCGAAAGTTATTACTCGTTTACTCATTAATTAAACCTATTTTTTTTAGTACTCGCAAAGAAGAATGGCCATCTTCAAAAGGGTTAAAACACAAATTAAAAGATTCTAAGTCAGAGGATAGCTTACAATTTTTAATCGCTCTAGATAACATCTCCATATCATCTATAACTTCGCCAGGCAGGTCTTTATCCACATTTAAATAAAAGCCTCTAACATCATTTTCATAGCTTTCTCTATCAGGCATATAAAATAAGACTGGACGTTTCAAGATAGAAAAATCAAAGAACACACTAGAAAAATCTGTTATTAGTATATCTGTAACCAAGAGTAAGTCATTGATATCATTTATATGACTAACATCAATAAAGCTATCACTCACCATGAGAGAGTCAACAAAATAATGACCGCGAAATAAAAATATGTAATTAGAATCGAAATTATTAAGAAAACCCTCACAGTCTAGAGAGTTACTAAAGCGATAAGTGGCTTCCTTAACTTTTTGGTTATCTCTCCATGTTGGAGCATAAAGAACTATAGTCTTATCTAGAGGTAAACCTAGTTTTTTCTTCAAGAGCAAATCTCTGTCAACCTCTGAGCCTTTTGCCAATATGTCATTTCTAGGGTAACCCAGTTCTATAATTTTATCTTTTTCTATGTTAAAAGATGAGCAAAATTTTGAGGTCGCATAAGGGCTAGGTGAAATAAAATAATCATAACGTGAAGAATCAACATTATAGCTATAACATAACCCCTTTGAACTGCTGAGAGAGTAACGTTCAACGGTAATATCATGTCCCAACTTTTTTAGTGGGGTTCCGTGCCAACACTGGATATACTTTTGCGTCGATTTTTTTACAATTTTAAAAGGTAAACGACAATTCACAATCCAATAATGGCACCTAGCGTACTCACGATAATATTCATTCGTACCATAATAAACCACCGTTGTATTAGTATGAGACTTTATCCACTCTAGGTTTTGATTATTTGGAGAATCCAAAACCCAAACAAAGTTTAATTCTGGACGCCTCTCATATAACTCTTTAAAAAGCGCTAAAGGAGAATCACTAACATTTCGACCATTAAAAACCTCAAATATCACACGGTCTTTCTCAACACTTACATGGCCATACCTTACCTTAAATACTGCCTGAGAAAGTCTAACAAAAATAATCTTTAAAACTAAATCTAACCATTCAAACCTAGAAAGTGATTTTTTAATTAGATTATTCACCCTCCTTCCTAATAAATACATATTACTTACCAATAATACTACTAGATCGATTTTTTATCCGCTTTATCAACCTTTTTACACTCACAGGTACTAAATGCTTAATAGCCATAGTTTTGGTTATCTTCTGAGGAGTCACTTTATCCTCTAATAATTTAATTTCTTTCTCTAAAGCGACCATTCTTCTATGAGATATTCTATATGATACTCTGAGGCATCGAACAATTTCGGAGTCTTCAATCTCTAGTAGCTTAATCATAAGCTTAGTGAAAAATGTGTTTTCAGACAAAAACTGTTCTCTAGACTGTAATTTATGTCTTACAGGGTTCCAAGAATTGTGGAGCAGTATAAATGGTGATTTTTTATTAATTTCAAACTCTAAGTCTTCTTCAGTAGCACCGGCAAGATAAAATGTTTGATACCATTCTTTATTATTTTTATTTTCACTTAAATAACGATTTTTCCACCTTTCAGAAAATACAGCACACATCCTTTCAATTCGTGATGAAGATTGAGATGTTCTCGGTTCTAATATTGCCCCTGTCTCATAAGAGTCGTAGACAGTAATTTGTTCTTTACTTGCACATTTTATAGCTTTATCAAGTAACTCATTCCCAAAAAAGTCGAACCTCTGCTGGTTCATCCCTGCTTCATTAACACGCTCTTTCATTTTAGGATAATGGGCCTCTAGAATACTTGCTCCTTTTTGCGCATAAATAAAGGCAAAGTGAGTTGTCATAGTATCAGTATATCCAAACATACTCATTTCTGATCCATTATTGGCACACTCCTGTAGGAATCTAGCACTATATGGAGTTGCTATAACATCTGCATCCATAAAAATACCGCCATACTTCATTAGCAGTGCTACACCGATAATATCAGAATGATGTGACATTCTTTGGGCAAAAAGATACTCAAAGTTAAATTCGTCTTCATCCAGATACTCAAAAACATTTCCTTTATGAACATGGTGAATGTTGTAATCCGGAAGGTATTTCTTCCAACTTTCCAGACACAATTCAATATATGCGGGAATCTTTCTATTTGGGAGACACTCCCAGTAGTAATAAATATTCTTTTCCATAAAATTCACCTGATTTATTTTAAAAACCCACTAGATAATAACTCATCAACAATTAGTTTACTTGATGGATTTCTATTTTTGTCACAGAAGTTATTTCTAAATTTTGTTAATCGTTCATAATCAATACTTTTGAATGACTCGCTTTTAATAATATCAGCTAATTCACGCTGAGAAAAAGCAATCTCTCCTGGTACATTATCCTTTAATTCAAAATAAAAGCCTCTCAAGTTTTGACTATATTTATCATAATCAGGTGCGTATACAATCACAGGTTTTTCTTGGTTGACATAATCAAACATCGTCGATGAGTAATCAGTGACTAATGCATCAGACGCAAGCATCAGATCTTGAATGTCTGAATAATGAGATAGGTTTATTACATTGTGAGGTAATTTGCTATTTAGTTTAGCTGCATCTATCGGGTGTAATTTTACTGCAAAAACATAACCTTCCGGTAGAGATTGAGACACTTCCTCTAGGTTTACTAAATCAAACGCTCCTTTATTTCCTAAAGTATCATCTCTAAATGTTGGGGCATATAATATACAAGTTGTCGAGTCATTAATCTTCAAAGACTCTCTCACGGCAAGTCGTCGTGTTTCATATTCATCAGAGAAAAAGATATCGTTTCTAGGATAACCATGCTCTATAACGTTTCCTGAAAATTGGAAAGCCGATTTAAAGCACTGAGTCGCATAGTTAGACGGCGACAATAGGTAATCCCACTCTGAAACACATCTCGAAATTTTCTCCACATAGCCTTCGCTTCTCCCATAAACACAGTCTAGGTCGTGTAACATTTTCTTCAGCGGTGTTCCATGCCAAGTTTGCAGATATTTTGTATCTTTTGGCTTACGTAGATATGAAGGGAAGTTTTGATTATTCATCCAGTATTTAGATACTGCCAAGTAGTAGTAATAAGAAATAGATAATCGCTTTACTGATATAACCCTTGGGTCCCTATAATAAGCAACACCATTCCCCTTTGTAGTAACCACAACTTTAATATCTAACTCTCTGGAAAGTATCTCTTGAAGCAAGACTGCTGGGCTATCAGATATGCTCTTACCATTGTTTGCCTCAACAAACAATATCTTCTGCCTAATAGGCAAAGCCTTAAGAAATTTATACATCAGCTTTCGCAACCTAAACTTTTTGTCAAGGTTGTACAATTTTGCTGTTATTACTAACGCATATATACTTTTACTTAATTCCGATAGATAAGTTTTTTTACGAATAGATTTAATTTCTTCATATATTCTTAAGCAATTGTTTTCGTCATTAAAATCGAAAAACTTCTTAGATCTAGCTATTGCTGATTCCTTTATAGAAGAACTATTTGATGTCAATGATTGCTCAAGCACGTTCAATACTGACTGACTAGTTGTTTTGACGACCCCTGGTAAATCTTGATCTAATTCTAAATGAGAGGGCCTCTTGCCCAGGAAATCACTACGGTCAAATTGATAGTAAATAACAAGCTTTTCCAAATAAGAAAAGTCAAAACCAACACTGCTATAATCGGTAATTAATGTATGTGAATTGATAAGAAGTTGCTGAACATTAACTTCTCCTTGACTTATAACACGTACACCTTCCGCCTCAAAGTAATGTGAGTATTTTTGCATATTAGGATGTATACAAAACACCACATCTAAACCATTATTTTTGCATATGCTATGTAAATCGCTGCTAGTAATTAGCTCTACCCAAGATTTATAATATTCGCTTTCAAGAAAGTCCTTTTCATGATTTAGCCAATCTCTCCAGGTTGGCATAATTAATAGTGTTTTTTGATAATAATGCCCAATGTGTGGAGTCAAATTGTCATAGCGACTTAAACCTGTAACTCTAATTTTTTTTGCATCAAAACCAAAATCTTGTCGAATATACTCTTTTTCAAATTTTGAACTTACGACAAAAAGATCTGTAGAAAAAGTTACAGATTGGACGCCATAAGTTGGGATCATGTTTTTCACTCCCATGACACCATGTTGAAGAAATATCTTTTTTGCCCTTACGAGAGGATTGAAAATACTGTCTTTAAACGGAATAAGATCCTCAGCATAATGCGATGCAACTATATTTTTTGCTGCACATGCCAATTTAACATGTTCCGCAGATCCAAAGTTCAAAATTTTTGCTTCTTTTGGAAGATTTCTTACTTCTGGTGAACTTTTATCAATAACATAGTAAGCATTTTCCAATTTTTTATCTTCTACCAAGTACTTGTAAAACTCTAATCCAGTATCTTGTGCTTTATAGGGCTTCTCTCCGACCAACCATACATTCCTATATACTAACCTCCAAAAATACTTCATATAGTATGCTTTCTGCATTAATCTATATGCTTCAGGATCGTACAATGTTGTTTTGAAAGAAAAACCTCCATACATAGTAATAAAGGATTCAAGCAAAGCTACCTTATTCCCATTATACTTTTCTGTCTTACAAGCCGCCTTTAGAAAAAAAACTGGAGTTTTAAGTCTAGATAACAACTCAGGTTGCAAGCTTAGTTTTTCATTGGCAATAAATAAATCAAAAATATTACCAATATCGCCATTAAATATATCAGATATTTTAAACTCATAACTTTCTAAAGAAATATTCCCCCTTTTTTTAGCAGAAATAAAGGTGCCTTGATACCGATAGACAGAAGAGTCATTTCTTGACTTCAGTATTAGCTCGCATACTTTGCTTCGGTTTAAAGACCAAATCCGCTCAATCTTCAGATTTAGTTTATCTCCAGATACTCTCGCACTTTTCAGTTTGATTGTTTGTGGGTTTCTAGAACCACAGATGAGATGCAAGTTTCCCTTTTTATCATTTAAAAGACCAAACTTTTCACCATTATCTTCATGTAACAAACCTACGAACTTCGTAGAAGATACGGGGGTTTCTACACGCCGAATAATACCTAACAAGCTAATTTCTAGCTCTAACTTTATCGGAAGCTGATTTTTATTTTCATCTACATAGTACTTCTTTTCTATTTCAACAACTGTATTACTTTCGTTAATAACACCTTGAATAACATTAAACTGTTCTTTTGTTCTATATACTTTACATGATAAAAATCGAACGCAACCATTGCTCGAAATGTTAATACTCGCTTTATTTTCAGCATTAATAACATCGACGGAAACATACTTATTTACCAAAAGCTTTACTAAGTATTTTTTAATCTTAACTGACAATTTATACATCTAACAAAAATCTCTTGTATGTTAACACAATACTAAATAAGGTTATAAAGAATCAAAAACATTTCTTAAAAACTGAAATTACTCTTCTTACCCTTCCCTTTAAAGAGTATTTGTAAATCAGTTTTTTTTCTTTTTCTTTTGAACTCTTAATATCTTGTTCTAGTTTTCTTATTTTATTTGATAGCTCAGTATTGTGCTCTCTAATTTCGTATAATTTATCAGATAGCCTTTTATTTTCAACATTTGAGTTAAAAACGAACTCTCCAGAGTTCTTCAATAACTCCGATATCAAACTATTTACTTGCTTTTCGCTCCATAATTCATTGCTTTCAGACGGATAGGAATCAAAGCTGTCATCAAATATCGACTCAATTTCTGATACTTTGTATCTTTTGTTGAGCTTTTTATTACTTTCATAGTATCGTGAATATACTTTTTTGGCTTCATCCCTTGAAGGAAGAAGTTTTCGATCGTCAGTTAAATTGGCAACAATATGATTTACTATTTTTCTTCTTACATTGGGTATTTTGTTCACAATATGACCCAACTTAGTTTTATTATAACCACTAGAGACATTTTTATTTATCAGCGTATAGTCGTAGTTCACACCAAATATAGATAAAAAGTCGTTAGTCACATCTCCATATTCCTTTATAGCATTTTCAAAAACACGGACAACAATATTGTCTTCTCCAAAAACAGAAGCCCATTTACTTATTCTTTCGTTATAATCCAAATATTCATCATAATGCTCATATTGCTTTGGAAGAGCTGTTGGCGAACTTCCATAATACAATGAATCCTGATTAACTCTCTTACTTGACTCTTGATAATGAGAAACCAACAGCCTGTCTTGCCTTCTAATGTATACTATTATTTTAATTTCTTCAAAATGTGGGGATAAATATCGCTCTAATTCTTCTATATCTTGGGGGGTAAAATAGAAAGAAAATGCCTCACAGGACCAAATAATAATTTCTGAGTCGTGTTTTTTTAACTGTTCAACTAAATTTTCGTAATCTTTAATTTTACCACCATAGTCCGATATTAGCTCTTCACGACTTTCCCTCTTAAGATTAAACCAGTTGTAACTTACACCATTTTTATTATCACGACCTTTAGGGTCACTACAAAAAATAGATATTCCATCACGTAGTAGTTCCGTCTTAATATTAAACAAGGTTTGTTGAATCGATGATGTCCCTGTTTTATGGCAACCAATATGTAGATAAAGTGTACTCATACTGCTAGCATTCCCTCGTAATTCTAACTTTCTCTGAAAGCAACTTGTTATTAGGCCTAATTTTGTGCGCTTTAATAAAAAACTCATACGCAAGTTCCGGCATGCTTTCTTCAAGAGATAAAGCGACATTTAATAAAAGATAGAACTTTCCTTCTGTTACTCTACGTATTTCGTCCCAATCATTTTCTATGATCAATTTTAATATTTTAGGTGATAACTTAATTATAGTTTTCTTAACAGGTTCAACTCTTTCAACTTCACAGAACCCTTCCACAAACTCTTTAGTCTCTAAGTCAAAACACTTTGTGCAAATTTTTTCTATTTGTCTCTCGCTGTGTGATACAAACAAGACCGTTTGATTTTTACCACCAATCTTGTCCATCATTGCTCTTTCAGCTTTTGCTTTAAAGCCTTTGTCTCCTACCGAAAGAATTTCATCAATTAATAATATATCTACGTGTGATACTATTCCTGTTGAAAAACCTAGCTTGGATCTCATCCCCGATGAGTATGTTCTGACAGGTTGTTCAAAAAAATCACCTAGCTCGGAAAACGCATGGATTTCTTTGGATAAATTAATAGATTCAGTTTTACTAAAACCATTAAACATGCAACTCAAAATAGCATTATCGCGTCCAGACAAATCGCCATTAAACCCAAGTCCCAGCGTCAATAAAGATCTTGTTGTACCAGGGGGAACCCAAACTCTCCCTGAATCAGGCCTAAATACACCAGACAAAATCTTCAATAATGTAGACTTTCCTGCGCCATTTTTGCCTAAAATACCGAGTACATCGCCCTTATTGACTTCAAAGCTAACATTATCTAAAGCTTTATGTTTAAACGTATTAAAAATGCCAACTCTAGTTTTATATTCTAAAGAAACATTCTCTACTTTCAATATTACTTCATTCATGAAAACAATGCTCTTGTTAAACTATTATTACGTGCCTTGAATATACAAACGCTTAACACTATTAATAAGGTACCTAGGGTTAAAGTTGGTAAAATTGAATAGAGGCTAATACTAGAGCCTTCAATAAGAACAGTCCTAAAAGAGTCAATAATAAGGGCTAATGGATTTATCAGAAAAATAGTGTTTTTTATTTCTTCATTTGAGATCGAATTTATATCCCAAAATATTCCAGACGAAAACATTAACCCTGTCATACCTAGCTGGATAATATTTGAAAAGTCCTGAGCATATGTGACAAGGATTGATAAAAACAACCCAAAACCACAAATCAAAGCATATAAAGCTAGCATCAAAGGTATTAGTTGCCAATAATTTTGATTTGGAGCATAGCCTAAAGACCAAACAACGGAGAAAAGTAATAAAAATGAGATTAGCGATTTATATAGCGTTTCTTGTATATTTACCAGTGGAAATATCCATTTGGGCAAATCTCTTTGGCCAATAATATTCTTATTTTGCCTTAGTCCTTTTGATGCCATCACTACACTTTTAGAAAACCACAAATATATTATTTTACCTACCACCAAAAAAACAAAAAAATCATCTCCGCCTCTATTCAACACATACTCAAAGACGACATAGAACAAAGAGACAAACAATAGCGGCTCCAATAGCCACCATACGTAACTCAATACAAGCTTATTAGCTTGAGACCTCATTTTCATACGAGCTTGCATATCAACAAGCTGAACATAATTTTTAATCAAAACAAATCTACTCTTTTCAACTTAACTGCACATAAACTGAATGGTTGCAGCTCTAGATCTTGCGTCACCCATTAATTTTTAATCTACGGAGTGACTAACTTTTACTACCATTACACCTCAATACTGCAAACTAGCTGTAAGTAGTTAACGAAGCTAATCGAATATCAGAGGCCACTTTCACGAGTTTATTTATGGCTGACACGCTACCGCCCATTAGTATTACGCGAAACTACACTACGCATTCACTAGATGATTAAGGAGCTAGCTACAATCATCTCACTTCACACGCTAAGAGGCAAACTGTCACCAATACTAGCACCGCAAAAACCATTAAGACATCAAGCTTACCTATACCCCCTCTCCGAAAAACTAGCTATACTGCCACCCTATAAATTTTCGCCCAATAACGAATAAGAGTTCAAGATATGCAAGAGTTAGTTCCATTTGTTCAAGAGAATATGATTTTAGCCATCGTATGGATCGGCTTGGTTGTTGCCATCATTGCGAACGTTATCAAGACATCAAACGCAGCCTACAAAGAGATCACGGCAGCGCAAACCACACACATGATTAACCGTGAAAACGGTGTTGTGGTTGATATTCGTACTAAGGATGAGTTCAAAAAGGGCCATATTACGGACGCAGTTCACATTTTGCCGTCAGACATCAAAGCAAATAGCTTTGGTAGCCTTGAAAGCCACAAAGCAGACCCAATCATCGTAGTATGCAAGACAGGTCAAACCGCTCAAGAAAGCGCTAATCTACTGGTTAAAGCAGGTTTCGAAAACGTAAGCGTACTGAAAAGTGGCTTAGTCGCTTGGAGCGAAGCTAACTTACCTTTGGTTAAAGGCAAAAAGTAAGCTGACCTGATTCAACGAATATGACTTTAAGGTTTTGTTCGGCAAATATAACGAACAAAACCTAATTATAAATTTTTAAGGACAAGAAAATGGCTGAAGCAGCACAACAAGACGCACAACAAAACTTCGCAATCCAACGCATCTTCCTAAAAGACGTATCTTTCGAAGCGCCAAACTCTCCAGACATGTTTCAAAAAGAGTGGAATCCAGATGTAAAACTGGACCTAGACACTCAAAGCCGTGAACTTGGCGAAGGCGTTTACGAAGTAATCCTACGTCTAACTGTTACCGTGAAGAACGCAGACGACACTGCATTCCTTTGTGAAGTTCAACAAGGTGGTATCTTCTCTGCAAGCGAAATGGAAGCAGGTCAACTGGCTCATTGCCTAGGTGCATTCTGCCCGAACATCCTGTTCCCATACGCTCGTGAAACGATTTCTAGCCTAGTGGTTAAAGGTACGTTCCCACAACTGAACCTAGCTCCAGTAAACTTTGATGCTTTGTTCATGAACTACCTACAAAACCAAGCTCAACAAGCTGAAGGCGAACAGGCTTAAGTCTCACAGTAGAACTTAACTCTAACGAACGCTTAAATAGCTTATGTTATAAGAAGCTTAGCTTTTAAATGCACATCGCAGCTTCTGCGATGTGCATTTTTTATTTACACTGTATTTTGATAGAGAGCTTTTTCTTCTTAATTTAGAAAACATCTCAAGAACTCTTCGATTTCCCTCATTATTTTTAGGTGGAAGCATGACAGAAACAACTCGCCCGACTAATACGGCAGACGCTTACGGTAAAGACAGCGCTTACGGCAAAGAGATCGCCATGACTGTCATTGGTGCAGGTTCTTACGGAACCTCTTTAGCGATATCTCTAGCGCGTAACGGTGCCAATGTTGTTCTTTGGGGGCATGACCCTGCTCATATGGCTCGCCTTGAATCTGAGCGCGCTAATAATGAGTTTCTACCAAATATAGAATTCCCAGAAAGCCTGATCATTGAATCAGACTTAGAAAAAGCAGTGACTTCAAGCCGAGACCTTTTACTTGTAGTCCCGAGCCACGTATTTGGCGTTGTGCTTAATAGCGTTAAACCTTACTTAGCCTCAGACTCTCGCATCTGTTGGGCGACCAAAGGCTTAGAGCCAGAGACAGGACGCCTGCTTAAAGATGTCGCGCACGATGTGCTGGGTGATGGCTACTCTTTAGCGGTTCTATCCGGGCCGACCTTCGCCAAAGAGTTAGCGATGGGCATGCCAACGGCTATCTCTGTCGCTTCACCAGATGAAGTTTTCTTAGAAGAGCTTCAAGAAAAAATTCACTGCGGTAAAACATTCCGCGTGTACGCAAACTCAGATTTCATTGGTATGCAGCTTGGCGGCGCAGTGAAGAACGTTATCGCAATTGGCGCAGGCATGTCGGATGGTATTGGCTTTGGTGCCAATGCACGTACCGCGTTAATTACCCGTGGTTTAGCAGAGATGAGCCGATTAGGTGCAGCTCTTGGGGCGCAACCAGAAACCTTCATGGGCATGGCAGGGTTGGGTGACTTAGTACTAACCTGTACTGATAACCAATCGCGTAACCGTCGCTTCGGTTTAGCGTTAGGTTCCGGTAAAGATGTTGATACTGCACAAGAAGAAATTGGCCAGGTGGTAGAAGGCTATCGCAACACTAAAGAAGTTTGGTTACTATCAGAACGTATGGGCGTTGAGATGCCAATTGTTGAACAAATTTACCAAGTGCTGTATCAAGGAAAGGATGCACACTTAGCTGCGCAAGATCTGCTTGCTCGCGATAAGAAGTCAGAAAGATAATAAGAGCTGATGCGGGATTCGAGTAAACGAGATGCGAAAAGAGTAAAAGCGGATACGAGATTCGGGTAAACGGGATGCGAAAAGAGTAAAAGCAGATTGAGCTCTTAATGAAGGCTACTTTTCGTTACTCGAATCTCGGTTACTCGCTTCTGTTCTTGTAGCTCTTAGAAACTCTCATCTCGCCATCGCATCAGCCCCTGATAAAGAATGGATGGAAAAATGAAACACTGTGAACAACAAAAAGTTTGGCAATGCATCGTAAAAGAAGCTCGACAGCAGTCTGAGCAGGAACCTATGCTTGCGAGTTTTTACCATGCCACGATTATCAACCATGAAAGCCTAGGGGCTGCACTCAGTTACATTCTTGCTAACAAGTTAAAGACGGCTTCGATGCCAGCCATGGCTGTACGTGAAGTGGTTGAGCAAGCGTTTGAAGAAGATGACTCAATCATTGATGCGGCCGCTTGTGATATCTGCGCGACAGTTACTCGAGATCCGGCTGTAGAAATGTACTCGATGCCATTGCTCTACCTTAAAGGCTACCACGCTCTGCAAGGTTACCGAGTGGCTAACTGGCTATGGAAACAAGGTCGTATCGCACTTGCCACTTACCTACAGAACCAAATTTCGGTTGCTTGCCAAGTGGATATTCACCCAGCCGCTCGTATCGGTAAAGCTATCATGCTCGACCACGCGACAGGCATTGTGATTGGTGAAACCGCTGTCGTTGAAAATGATGTGTCGATTCTTCAAGACGTGACCCTTGGTGGTACAGGTAAAGAAGGTGGCGATCGTCACCCTAAGATCCGTGAAGGTGTGATGATTGGTGCTGGCGCGAAAATCCTTGGCAACATTGAAGTGGGTGAAGGCGCGAAAATTGGTTCTTGCTCTGTGGTTCTACAAGCCGTCCCCCCTCATACGACTGTCGCTGGAGTTCCTGCAAAAATTGTAGGAAAACCGAAAACCGACAAACCATCTTTAGATATGGACCAAGGGTTCAATGGTCGCTCACAGAACTTCATCCATGGTGATGGGATTTAAGAGCAGATACGTGATTCGAGTAACCGAGATA
>NZ_JBFRKI010000020.1:0-83848 GCF_041469245.1 Vibrio sp. 10N.286.51.B11
CAGTTTATTGAGTGTTCTTGCCCAATAATGTGCACCACCACACGCTTCAACGCCTATACGCATGAGTGGCATATTTGCTATTGTAGTCAGTAGTTTAGAGCGGGTTACTGACTTATGAAGTATGACCTTACCATTTTGGTCTACGGCATGAAGACTAAAGTGGTTTTTAGCTAGGTCGATACCGCAGAAATAAGAATAATCAGACATGGTGCCTCCGATGCATTTAAGTACCACATAAGTGTGGCAGATCCTCGGTAGGGGGAATCCATGTCATTCGTTGATACCGCAATCAATCATCTAACCTTTTCATAGCTTTACGGTAAACATCGCTACGTTCGCGTTTTCCGACTGCTAAGACGGTTACAATGATGACATCGTCTTCAACTTTGTAGACGAGACGGTAGCCCGATTGGCGCAGCTTAATCTTATACATGTTGTCAGCTCCAGAGAGTTTTGAAGCCGGAACATGCGGGTTATCTAAACGCTCGATTAGCTTTTTCTTAAATTGTTGTTGAAGCGTTGAGCCAAGCTTTTTCCACTCTTTGAGTGCACTCTTTTTAAAGTCGAGTTTATAGGTCATCAATATTTACCGAAATACTCTCTTCAGATTCACGCTCTTTCGCAATAGTTAGTAGTTCAAGATCTTCGAGTCTGTCCATCATCATTTCGTACGCTTCGGCTGGTACGCAATAAAATGCTGGCTCATTTCGGTTCAGTACAGCAACAGGTTCACCGTAAGCACTAGTTGCAACTTTCATAGGGTTAGCTTTCAACTCAGTAATGCTTGCAGCAACATCGGCTAAAATTCTAGTGGTCATGTAATAGGTCTCTTAAGTGGTCTTTGTTTTGGTCATTTTAGCCTCAACCAAGAGGTATAACAAGTTGCTTAAGAATAATTCGCAACGCGTGGCATTTTTACTATGCGTTGGTTTATGTGTTTAAGGTATTATGCGGAGGCTAAGGTATTGGTTTGCTCACACCTTAGCAAGGCGTAAAGTGTCGATATCTTGGGATAATAGTTCTAGATATCTAATTCAGAATAGCTGCGTAAACCTTAATTTAGAGGCTCTTGAACCATGGTATTACTTATAGTTTGGTTGGCTATTTGGGTTTCTTCAGCCAAACCACTTGCTTCTGTCGCCTGACGAACATACCGCATTAGAGTACAAAGTAGTTCGAATGGTTGGAAAAGTATTTTGTTTTCTATATTGGCTCACCTTACCTTTGTTCAACTATTTAGCTTTCCTGTAGATAGTTGGTTTTACTGGGTACTTCCAGTACTAAATGTTTTGTTTGTTATGCACATGCTCTTGCTCTTGGATTTGGTTCTAGATCGTTATAGTGTGGTTGATACTTCACGTTTTACCCATCGTTCAATTGCACCTTTTTTGGTGTCATGTAGTGCATTTATTGCAATGCTTTTCTACTCAGCTTATCTCAATGATGCAATACTGAGGGGAGTATGTATTACTGCTCTCTCAATAGGTTTGACAGGGTTTCTAGTAACTTATAGAAATGTAAAATAGGGTCATACAGCTAACAGAGTATTTTAGGTTGATAAGATTCAACCCAACCAAACAGGGCGCCAATAACGGCGCCCTTTGTGTTAGTTGGACACGCTGTAAGTGTCGTAATTGCGAAGTAAGAAGATTGCGATACAGGCTGCGAGCATTGGCCAAGAGGCGAAGAACAGTAGGTTGTTGAACGGGTCCATGTATTTTCCAAAAGAGGAAAAGGTTGAGCCTGCATGAAGGACTAAAATGGCTCCGTAGGTGTACTTTTTCCACATGCCTACAACGAATGCGCCTAAAAATCCGAGCTGCGCGACACCCAGAGCCATCATCGCATTGTTCGAGATGTCGATGCCGTAAAAGCCAGACAGTACTTTTGTTGCGTGCTCAGGGACAAGGATCTTATCCAAGCCCCAGAATAAGAAGACGATAAAAATGCCGATTCTCAGCAGTAGTAGGCTAGTCGCCAGTTTGGTTTGAAGTGTCTTTTCCATGATATCCCTTGTGATGCATTCAATGATGCGATGATTTAAATGTTCATCAAAGGAGACCCATAGCCTTCGCGTTTTCTTTCGCAGTTTTTCAGTGGCTTATGTAACAGGAAATGTCTGGTTGGTTTGTTCCTCAACGTTGTCGGACTCAAAATGCTGCTGCCTGAGTAAGCTGACAGTCAGGTTTATCGGCATCGGCTTATAAAAATAGAAGCCTTGGATATAGTCGACACCAAGCTTAGATAAGATTTTTACTTGTGACTCATACTCGACACCTTCGACGATCACTTGCATCCCTAAGGTGCGTGATAGTTGAAGCATGGACTCTAGTAAAGGGAGACCAAAGCTGGATTCGTCGGATATGTTTTTCACAAACACGCGATCGATTTTGAGAATGCTGAACGGGAACTGTCTTACGAAATCTAACCCTGCGTAGCCTGTACCAAAATCATCAATCGCGACTCTGACGCCCCTGTTCGATAGCTTGGTTAGGTTGTCTCTAATTTTGACCATGTCGGCATCAGAACATTCACCATATTCGGTTACTTCAAAAACCACCTGCTTGAGGATCTCAGGGTGTCTTTTAAAGATGCTGATCACTTTGTTAGAGAAGTTACTGTTAGACACTACGTTGCGGCTGATGTTGACGCTGATGTACTTTGAGTCGAACACATCTTGATTGCTTTTCAACGTCATTAATACTTTGCGCAGCACGAAGTAGGTGAGTTCCTCAATCAAGCCTAAGCTTTCAGCAAGCGGGATGAAAATAGCCGGGGAGACGTTACCTTCAATTGGGTCGTTCCATCGCAATAATGACTCACAGCCGACGATCTCGTTGGTGTTTTGGTTAACGATAGGCTGCATGTGAACATGAAGGTGCTGGTTTTTTAGCGCACTTGAAAGCGAATATTCTAAGCTGCGTTGGCTCTGCTTTTTATGCTTGATGGAAAGGAGAATAATGGTCGTGATTCCGGCCATCAAAAAGCCAAACCATAAATAACTCAACATGAAGTGAAGATAAAACTGATACCCAATGTATGAGGTGATGGTTAATGGGTAGGTGTTCGATTGTATCCGCACCTTGGCGATTGATGAGTCAATATCGATAGGGTGGATATCTCTTTTGATCACTTCAACTTTGGCCTGTATTCCATGGTTGCTGAGGCTTGTTTCAACAAGGTCATAGATGAAGTGTGGCGGAATCATCAGGCTCACTCCGGCATCTTCTTTGTTCGAGAAAATGAGCATGATGGACTGAACTTGTGTGATGGCCGAGTTGGAATACGACAGGGTCGCTAAATTCGGGTCGTCATTGAGTCGCTGCCTGATGGTGCTGTATAGGCGAAATGAAACGTCACCATCGGTGGTTGAACAGTAAAATCGGTTCTCTTTATTGAATACCGCTGCTTCTTTTACCCAATCGGCTTCAAAAACGTTTTGTCGAAGCTGTCTAACGATCGCGTCGCATGACTGTTCAGGTCTAACTTCAGATAAAAAACGGTCGAACCTTGATTGGATCCCTTCTAACCTGGTTTCGACTAACCTTGATGTGTCTTCGGTTAATGTTTGGTAGTGATGCGGTGTAAAAGGAATGAGTATTGCCATGGAAAAAAAGAAAGAGATGGCAAAGTAAAATGAAGTCTTGGCAATGTTTTGGTACTTGATATCCATAGTTGGAGAAGCGTTACCGATTTATGTGAGCATTCGATTTAATTTATAAAGTTAACGATTACGTAGCAATATAAATAATTAATATTGTGAATGCAGGCACGAATTATTGATATAAATAATATGTTTTCTAGTTTTACCAGCAAAATCTGAGCGTTATCTCGTTTATTTGAGTTGGCGAGGCGTCATTTTTGATGATTCATGCGGATAACAAATGCTTATATCCTGATAAATTTTATTGTTATTTGGTCTGGCTGAATGAGTTGAATGAGCTAAATATTGAGCCACGTTTAAATAAATAAAGTCACGACTCGATTCGTTTTGGTGGTGACAGCATAAAGGATGATTATGACAAAACTGATATCAGCACTCATAGCGGTGTGCTTCTCATTCTCTGCGTTGGCCGACGAAGGTGTTGTTGATTGCGAGAATGCGATGAATACCATCGAGATCAATCACTGTGCGGCAATTGAGTTGGAATCTGCACAAGCGGAACTGGATAAATACCTTGCGGTCAGCTTTGAGCACAATGCTTACGATGCTGAGCTGGTGGCGTCAATTAAGAAGGCTCAGGAGAGCTGGCAGGCGTACATGACAGCACATTGCGACTCTGTTTACACCCAATGGCGTGATGGTTCTATTCGAGGGGTTATGGCGCTTTCTTGCAAGACGACGTTAACCAAGCAGCGCACGCATGAGGTGTGGGTGAATTTCTTAACCTATATGGACAGCACGCCTCCGGTTTTACCAGAGCCTTAATTAGCGCCGTAGGCAGGTTTAAAATACGTACAGGACTGTGCACCTGCTTCAACCTTTGGCGGGCGAATAAGAAAGCGATAGGGGATTGGCCTACTCTTTCGTTCTTAGTTCTTAGTCTCCAGCTTGAAGTATTACCTAGCAAGGAATCGATTGTGAACAATGTCAGTATCACGCTTATTCAGCTTGAAGTTGAATACAAAAACAAACAAAAGAATATGGATTCGGTCTCTGATCTTTTGCAAGCGGAGCCGTCAGTCGGTGATATTACTTTACTGCCTGAACTGTTCACGACTGGGTATATTTTTAACGAGGCTGAAGAAATTCACGAATTGGCTGAAGACTTCGCCGACAGCAGTACTATTGATTCATTAACTCAGCTTGCAGCGAAGCATCACACCTTGATTGTTGCTGGTATTGCCGAGAAAGATAGCGGCCAATATTACAACAGCGTCGTGGTTGTGGATGCTTCCGGTTTACGACACAAATATAGAAAAATCAGTCAAACCAAATTCGATAAGCAGTATTTCTCGAGAGGGGAGGAACGCCTCTCGTTTGAGCACAAAGGCTTAAAGTTTGGTGTCGCGATTTGCTTTGATATTTGGTTCCCGGAGATCATGAGAGGGTATCAGTCGGTCGACGTTATTCTTCACCCTGCCAACTTCGGTGGGCATCATAGTTTTGCCATTGCTCAAGCGAGAGCCTTGGAGGAAGGGTGTCACATGGTTACTTGTAATCGCGTCGGGCAAGATGTGGTTAATGCGTTTACCGCGACATACTGTGGTGGTAGCCGAGTCTACTCACCCAAAGGGGAGTTAATGACTCAGCTCAACGAAAGGCAATCGGTAGAAACCGTAAGTATTCAAGATCTCTCGATTGCGCCGCAATACAATGGCGTTGATGTTGAAGATGAGATGCAGCAAATCACCACTCTGTTAAACCGTTAAATCGTTAAATCGCTAGAACAGAGACTAGCGCGGTATAAGATCGAAAAACGCAAGGTGATTAAGCCTTGCGTTTTAGCTTGGGAGCGAAGCGTTCTTAAGCTTGATCGTTCATTTGATTCAGATGCTCGACTGAATGGGCGTTTTTCATCCGCTGAGCTTGATGGATATTGACCATAAGGCGATTGAGCAGCTTTTGCAGTCGTTCAATATCCGGCAATTGTTGATTTTTGGCTTCGACTTCTAGTTCCAATGCCTGCTTAGAAAGCATGTTAAGGCCTAAGTTTAGTGACATGCCTTTAATGGAGTGCAGGGTGCGACAAAGTGGCGCTAATTCTTTATCTAAATAGTATTCGATGACACGATCAACCGACTGTTCGAACTCAATAATGGTTGAGTCGATGAGTAAGCTGAACCCTTCCGTGTCGTCTTTCAGTATGTGTGTCACTTCTGAGTGGCTGATCTCTTCTTCCGTTAACCTCAGCGTTTCAATAGGCTTACGATGAAGCTCGACAATATTTTCATTCTCACTCGAACCTTCGGCTGCGGTTTGTTTCGGTAATCGACTTGAGAACTGTTGTAGGGCGTCGAAGAAACTCTCTTGCTGCAGAGGCTTGGTCAGAATATGGTCGACACCGGCTTGAATGAAGTTGTCATGCGCCTCACGGAATACATCGGCCGTATAAGCGAATATCAAGGTATCGAGTTTCAGCTTTTCGCGGATGTAATTTGTTGTCTCGACCCCGTTCATTTCAGGCATATGATTGTCCATCAAGATAAGGTCATATTGAGTGGTTTTGAGGCGTTCAATTGCTAGTTTTCCGTTCTCTGCATGATCGACATGATGGCCGAGCTTTTCACAAAAGCCCTGTGCAACAATGGCATTAATACGGTTATCTTCCACCAACAGGATACTTAACGAGTCATAACTGAGAGTTTCTGCATCGACTGTATGGGTTGCGATGTCTTTCGCTTTGCTTTCTTGCCATGTGATAGGCAGAGAGACTTGGAATTTTGTGCCAAGCCCAACAGCACTGGTTAATGTGATTTCTCCATTCATGAGGTTGACTAGGTTCTTGACGATTGCGAGGCCAAGCCCTGTTCCGCCAAACTTCCTTGTTGTGGAAGTGTCGGCTTGTTCGAACGAATTGAATACCTGCTCGTGCTTATCTTTCGGGATACCAACTCCGGTGTCTGTTACCGTGAGAATCAGTTGATTGTTGGGGCGATTGAGGTCAGCTTGAATGGACACATGACCCTCTTTGGTGAATTTGGTCGCATTGCCGCCCAAGTTGAACATGATTTGACGTAGCCTTGCACAGTCTCCGACGAGTTGGATGTTTTTCGGTATGTTATTTTCGATCAACAGGCGAATGCCTTTTTCATCGGCTAAGGGTTTTAGAGCGCTGCATACAGGCTGCATGACTTGAACAAAATTAAAGGGTGCCACATCTAGCTCAAGCTTGTTTTCTTCGACTTTTGAGAAGTCGAGAACGTCGTTGAGTATTGTCATCAAGTGGTGACCAGAATCGAGAATGATGTTGATGTTCTCTTTTGTTTCGGGTTCTTGGGTCTGGCTTGCAATGATTTGAGATATTCCAAGAACGCCGTTCATTGGCGTTCTGATCTCGTGGCTCATGGTAGACAGAAAATCGCCCTTAGCTTTTACTGCGGCTTCAGCTTTGGTTCGTTCGGCGATTAGCTCCCGAGTTTTCGCTCTCATTTCACTGTCATTACTGATCAAATTGTCTGTCATTTTTTGAAAGCTTTGTTTGAGATGAGCGATTTCGTCTTGGGTGTTTATATTCGAACTCAATTCCAGAGTTGCAGCACCTTGATCCAAATGGCCAGCGGCAACTTGGTTAGTGGCCTCAAGTAGGGTGTGTAATCTTCGATTAATACGCTTTGACGCCCACGCAGCAACAAGGAGTGATATGAACACGGAAAACAGTGTTCCGAGGATTAATATGTAGCTGGTTTGATTGGCTGAGTTCTCCGATTTTTCGACCCTGGTAATAATAAGTTGTTGTTCAATTTCAATGAATTGAGCAATCTCTTGGCGAATCTCATCAATCAATTTTTTTCCGGTTTGCTGCTGAGTGAGGTCGATGACACTTTGTATTTCAGCTTCGCCTTTATTGACAAGGCTGCGTTGATTGATCTCTTTCTCTCCAGACTGTTTCAGCCATGTTTTATGAATATCCTCGATTCTATATAGGCGTTCTACTTGAGGTGGGTTATCACTCACTTGAGTCGCAAGGGTTTGGAGTTTTTGAGGCCATACATCAAGCGCTAAATGGTAGGGTTCTAAAAAAACAGGATCTCCCGTGATCAAGTAACCACGTTCAGCCGTTTCTATGTCGACCGTTAAGCTGAGAAGTTCTTGAGCCCGAGCGATGGCTTTATGTGTGTGTACAACCCAATTATTGTCTTTTACAACCGTTCGGGTGTTTTCATGGACAGAAAAAGCCACGATAAGCATCAAAGCGATAGGAATCAAAAAGCTGACTAATAGCTTTTTCTGTAGGGATATATTGTCAAACCAACCCGCGATCATAAAACAGCGCTCTCCATGTCGTTGTTATTCACTGTTAGTGTAGATGATAATCAGTCGTTAAGTGCGCAAATAGTTGCTGAGTGCGTAAATACATATTTTAGCGTGTAAGTTTCGTATATTAACGGCATTTTAGGGGCGATTAAGCGGCGTTATTATGTTTCAAAGACAAAAAAGCTAGCCCGAATAAGCTAGCTTTCAACTGTATCATGGGCGGGTTGAGCCCTAAATCGCTTTTACGCTGCTTCGCTCTACAAGAGTCGGTTCTAGTTCAACGACTTGCGGGTAGGCGTCTGGCGTTTGTAGTCGGCTTAACAGGGTATCGACCGCCGCTTTACCTAAACGGTGCTTTGGCTGGTGGATTGTGGTTAAAGCGGGTGTCATGTACTTAGATAAGTGGATGTCATCGTAGCCAATGATAGACAGGTCATTTGGAATCAATGTGCCATCTTGAGCTGCCGCATGAATCACACCCATCGCCATCATGTCGTTACTAACGAACAAGGCCGAAGGCATTTGACCACGAGCTTTCAATGTTTGGTAAGAGTCAAAACCACCGTCACATTCAAAGTTTGATTCAACAATCCACTTAGGGTTGATCTCTAAATTCGCTTCTTCCATTGCTTGTTTATAGCCTTGATAACGAGAAGAAGCTTGGTTGCGATGCAGTGGGCCAGTAATACAGCCAATATCCGAGTGACCATTATCTATCAAGTGTTTGGTTGCCATGTAGCCACCTTGATGCGAATTGTCTTGGATCTTATCACTTGCGAACAGCATTGGGCCCCAGTCCATGACTACAACAGGCAGTTCTGGGTAGCGCTCGAATACATCGATATGTTGACCTTCAAGCGTTGAACACATCAGCATCAAGCCATCGACACGCTTTTGTAGCAAGGTATCGATAGAGGATTTCATGCGTTCGCTATCGCCTTCTGTATTACACAAGATAAGGTTGTAGCCTTTTTCGTAGCAACGACGTTCAACACCCTTCACTACTTCACCAAAGAATGGGTTGGTAGAGGTGGTCACTAGCATTCCCAAGGTTTTGGTTTGCTTCATTTTCAAGCTGCGAGCCAATGCAGAAGGCGCGTAGTTGAGTTCTTTGGCCGCACTGTTAACACGCTCAGCAATCTCTTCACTGACAAAACGTGATTTGTTCATCACATGGCTCACGGTAGACGTTGAAACCTTTGCAACCCGAGCGATGTCTTTCATTGTTGCCATATAAAATCCTTGTGGGAATCACTTTTCCACGTTGGGCGATATTCTGCCTGAAAACAGGGGCTTATGCTTGTTATTTGTTGTTACCGATTAACAGTCAAAATCAACTAAGCAGACAGTTGCTCTGCCAAAAACGCATCGGTTTCAGCACGGCTTGGAATCGACGTTTGAGCGCCAAAGCGAGTCACTGAAATGGCAGCGGCAGCGTGAGCAAACTTGATCGCACGTTCTAATGGCATGTCTTCAAGTAAGCCTGTGACTAATGCGCCATTGAAAGTATCACCAGCAGCGGTTGTGTCCGTTGCTTCAACGCGGAAGCCTGCGATTAATTCACCTTCGCTAGCTTCATTACCTTGACCACGATGACTCACCCAAACGCCTTTCGCGCCTAGCGTGATCATTACCGTTTCGATGCCTTTAGCATGCAGAGCCAAAGCTGCCTGATGAGCAGATGCATTGTCCGTCACGGTAATGCCCGTCAGCACTTCTGCTTCGGTTTCGTTGGGTGTGATCACATCAACACAAGCAAGCAGTGAATCCGATAATGGACGAGCAGGTGCCGGGTTAAGAATCACTTGCGTGCCGCTCTCTTTTGCTACTTTTGCTGCGTATTCAATGCCTTCAATTGGCGTTTCAAGTTGAGTCAGCAGGTACTTAGCACCGCGAATCTTCTCTAGATGCGGTTCGATTTGGTCGCAAGTCAGCTTGTTGTTGGCTTCTGCAGAAAGACAAATGCTGTTTTCGCCCGTTGCTGATACTTGGATCATCGCGATGCCCGTCGGTGTGTTTTCTGCAACGATCACACCGTCGATGTTGATGCCATCTTTGGCGAAGTCTTGACGAATATTGATCCCAAATGGGTCGTCACCAACACAGGCGATAAAGCCAATGTCTGCGTTTAATCTTGCTGCAGCGACCGCTTGGTTTGCGCCTTTGCCGCCAGGGATGACCTGATAGTTACCGCCAATCAAGGTTTCACCCGGACGAGGGAACGAAGGAACTTGCAGTACGTGGTCAGCGTTAACGCTACCTAAAACAATCAGTTGAGTCATGATACGAGCCTTATGATATATCGTATTTGAAAATGCATGGGTCTTTCTCATGGTGTTAAGTGCGCTCTCTTTTGTGAGCGGAATGAGAAACAGCGATGCACTGTCGGGGTTTGCTTTTGTTTGAGTCAGCGAGCCTATCAAAGCAGGGAGATAGGGAACTCCCTGCTTTATATCGCGTTACCTAGTAACGATTACTTAGCGATGATTTTTAGAGGTACTGGTACGTACTCGTCTACTGTTTCGCCTTTCAGTACTTTGTCTGCCATTTCGATACCTAGAGAACCGATTAGGTCAGGTTGTTGTGCAACTGTAGCGCCTAGTAGGCCGCGGTTAACAGCAGCGATGCCGTCGTCTGTGCCATCAAAGCCAACGATCATCACTTCTTTACCTGACGCTTGAACTGCGCGAAGTGCACCTAGTGCCATTTCATCGTTTTGAGCAAATACTGCTTGTACATCTGGGTTAGCCGCAAGCAAGTTTTCCATTACGTTCAGACCTTTAGTACGGTCGAAATCAGCAGGTTGGCTTGCAAGAAGCTCAAGGTCGCTGCCGTTTACTGCATTCATGAAGCCTTCACCACGTTCACGAGCTGCAGAAGTACCAGCAATACCTTCAAGTTGGATTACTTTCGCTTTTTCGCCCACTTTTTCCATGATGAAGTGACCTGCCATTTCACCACCGATTACGTTATCAGAAGCGATGTGGCTTACTACGTCACCACGGCTTGCACCACGGTCTAGTGTTAGTACTGGGATGTTTGAACGGTTAGCCATGCGAATTGCGTTAGACACGGCGTCTGAATCTGTTGGGTTGATCAGGATTGCCTTAACACCACGAATGGTTAGATCTTCAATGTTCGACAGCTCTTTGCTTGGGTCGTTTTGAGAATCCAGAACGATAAGCTTGTAGCCTAGCTCTTCAGCTTTCGCTTCTGCGCCATCTTTCATGGTTACAAAGAATGGGTTGTTCAATGTAGACAGAACGATTGCCATTGTATCTTGCGCCTGTGCAGACACAGATACTGTTGTAGAAAGAAGAGCAGCAGAAATAAGAGTCGCTAATTTTTTCATGGTGTAAGTCCTTTGTGTAGGGGGAGCTAAGAGGTGAGTCCTAGCTCGTTGTTACATTATTTATAGATTCTAATATTTTAAGGTAAAACAGGGTGTTACTTGTATTAACCTAGAGTGTGAATAGGTTTTATTTGTTTTTGTTGTCGACCAATACTGCCAGAAGAATAACCACTGCTTTTGCAATCATCTGGTAGTAAGAAGATACGTCTAGTAGGTTTAGGGCGTTGTTTAGGAAGCCGATAATCAGAGCACCAATCAATGTGCCCATGATACGGCCACGACCGCCAGCTAAGCTTGTCCCGCCAAGAACTACGGCTGCGATAGCGTCTAGCTCATAACCCATACCTGCGGTTGGTTGAGCAGATGACAAACGCGATGCCACGATGATGCCTGCCACTGCAGCTAGCAGACCACAGATTGCGTAAACACCGATTTTTACTTTGTCTACGTCGATGCCTGATAGGCGAGTTGCTGATTCGTTGCCACCCAGTGCGTAAACGTAGCGACCAAAGCGTGTGTGGTTAAGTAGGTACCATACTGCTGCGAATACCACGACCATGATCCATACTGGAACCGGTACACCCATTGCGTAGCCAGTACCGAACCAAGCGAATGCGTCTGCTGTGTCTGTGAAGCCTGTTGAAATAGGACGACCATCTGTGTAAACCATGGTTACGCCGCGAAGTAGTGTCATGGTGACAAGCGTTGCGATGAAGGCTTGAACCTTACCCTTAGCGATAATCACACCACTAATCGCACCTAATGCTGCACCTGCTACAAGAGCGGTTGGTACTGCGATCATCACAGGGATTTCCATACCAATCATGCTGGCTGCGAACGCACCACAAAGCGCCAGTACAGAACCAACACTCAAGTCGATACCCGCGGTTAAGATAACCAGCGTCATACCTACAGCGATAATTGCGTTAACCGAGGTTTGGCGCAGAATGTTTAGGATGTTGTCGACAGTAAAGAAGTTCGGGTTTAAGAAAGAAACGACAACAATCAGGAAGATCAAAGCAATCAATGACTTTTGATCAATCAGCCACTCTTTGCTGATTAACGGTTTTTTCTTTGGAGCTTCAGTTGTTTTGCTCATGGTTTTAGTACTCATGCTGCGTCCTCGTTGATCTTTTTACCGACCGCACACGCCAGTAATAATTCTTGGTTTGCTTCTTTAGCATCAAATTCACCGCTTACACGGCCTTCATGCATCACCATGATGCGGTCACTCATTCCTAATACTTCTGGCATTTCAGATGAGACTAAGATGATGCTCATGCCGTCGGCTTTAAATTTATTAATGAGTTGGTAAATCTCTTTCTTAGCACCGACATCGACACCGCGCGTTGGCTCGTCGAGAATCAGTACTTTTGGTTTGGTCATCAAGCCCTTAGCGATAGCCACTTTCTGTTGGTTACCACCAGAAAGGTTGCCAATAATCTGTTCGCGCGTCGGGGTTTTGATGTTGAATAGCTTGATGAAGTCATCTACTGCAATCACTTCGTCTTTATGTTGGATTTGACCGCTCTTTGTTAGTAGGTCAAGTGAACATAACGACATGTTTTCTTTAACAGAAAGCCCTAGAACTAAGCCATCGCCTTTACGGTCTTCAGAGATGTAAGCAATGCCATTGGCCAAGCCGTCTTTCGGGCTTACAGGGTTGATGGTTTTATTTTCTAGGTTGATGACGCCGCGTTCACTTGGAAGGGCACCGTAAATCACTTTCATCAGTTCAGTTCGGCCAGCACCCATTAGGCCAGATACACCCAGGATTTCACCGCGTTTTAGCGTAAAGCTCACATCGTGAACACCAGAACCCGTCAGGCCAATCACTTCAAGACAAGTTTCACCATGGCTCTGGCCGATACGTGGATATTGTTCGTCTAACTTACGACCAACCATCATTTCGATTAGGCCATCTTCGTCGGTGTCTTTTACTTCACACTGACCAATGAACTTACCGTCACGCAGCACGGTGATGTCATCACAAATCTCGAAGATCTCTTTCAAACGGTGAGAGATGTAAACAATGCCACAGCCTTCATCGCGCAATTCGTTAATCACCTTAAACAGAGATTCAGTTTCGGTATCGGTTAGCGCATCGGTTGGTTCATCCATGATGATGACTTTAGATTCAAACGATAGGGCTTTCGCAATCTCTACCATTTGCTGCTCACCAAGGCTCAACTGACCTAGAGGCGTTTTCGAGCTGTGTTTCACGTTAAGGCGTTTAAGTAGCTTGTCTGCTTCTTGGTACATCTCGTTCCACAAGATACGACCCATGGTGCCCGTGATTTCACGACCTAAGAAGATGTTCTCGGCGATGGTCAATTCAGGGATTAGATTCAGCTCTTGGTGAATGATGCTAATGCCTGCTTGTTGAGAATCACGTGGCCCTTTAAATGCAGCAGGTTTTCCTTGGTAGGCAATAGTGCCGCCGTCCAAGTGGTAGATGCCTGTCAGCACTTTCATAAGCGTTGATTTACCCGCACCGTTTTCACCCATTAACGCCATTACGCGTCCTGGATAAACGTTGAGGCTTGCCTTATCCAGTGCTTTCACACCAGGGAAGGCTTTCTCAATTGAGCTAAGTTCTAAAATGGCTTGAGTCATGTCGGTTCCTTTACTCGGGGCCAGTTGTATTTGATTATTCTGTCTATGTATTGTTTTTGGTTCAGTGATGACACTGAGCTGTCGTTGCGTTTTGCTTGAGCTAAAAGGTTACGCCAGCTTGGAAAATAACATTTGCGTATGGTGTGCATTCACCGGTGCGAATCACTGCACGGCTTTCATGCGTTCGCTGTTTGAATTCTTCATGAGTGATGTAAGTAATAGAAAGCGATTTGCCACAACGTGCTTCTTCTGTCTTGATTAAATCAATCAGCGCTGCGTGGTGCTCTGGGCTTACTTTCGCAAACTCTTCTGCAATCACAACGCCTTCGATTTGAGATTCATCCAGCATGGTTTTTACCGTTTGCTGAAAGCTTGGGACACCGTGAGTCAAAGCAAGATCAATACGAGTTACGTGGTCTGGAATCGGCAGGCCCGCGTCACAAATCGTGATTTCATCTGTGTGGCCAAGAGTCGCCACTAGGTAAGAGAGTTCAGAGTTTATTAAAGTACTTTTTTTCATATCACGACCTATCGAAAAATAACGCTTGATGGGTTGAGAACAACTCAAGAAAAGCCATCGAAACGTTTCGATGGTGATAATAGTGTCTGATTTATCATTTGCACGTTTGATTGTTTTAGAGTGTGATAATGATCATCGAAACGTTTCGATGGGGCGTTTTTTGGTGATCTTAGTCACCGCCATTGATTGCATAAATCCTTTTACGTGGGTTCAATCGATAGCGCATATCCGAACTTACTAATGGTAATGATCTGGACGTTGGATGCTCTTAATCGCGCGAACACATTGCGTAGGTTATAGACTACGTTTGCAAGAACATGTGGTGACGAGAGTTGTCCGTCCCAACACACATCAACAATATGCTCTCTTGAAATCGGTCTTCCCACATTTTCCAATAACAAGCAGAGCACTGCTAATAGGCGAGGGCGCAAAGTGATTTTGTTTCCTTGCTGGTTGGTAATCGTTCGAGCGTCGATATCAATGATTAAGCCGTTGAAGTCTATTGTGTGGTTCATCGTGTTTTCTGTTCGTCTTATTCTAAATTGTGGAGATTGAGCAAATTGGCCTGCTGTTGGAGCGGGTAATTATTTAAGTGTGCTAATGGTCGAAGTGGGCGGGTTAACTGACACGATCAGTGAGCCTATTACTTTTAAAGCCGAAGACAAGACTTACCGATTAATTGCTGGTTACAAATTTAACCGCATTGTTTCGGTTGAAGCTCAATACACAGATTTTGGTGATATCGCCCTGAAAACGAAATCTGGTAATAAGGTTTTCACTTGGACACCTCAAATCTTTTCGGTAACGGCGAACCTCGGTTACACGTTTGATAATGGCATTCGTCCATTTGGCACTATCGGTCTGTCGACTATTGATCTAGACATGAAGCTTGCTGATGGCTCTCGCCCTTCAGGAGATGGTTTTGATGATTCGGGAGATGGCATCCGTATGGGTGTTGGTGTTGGATATACGCCACCTACAATGTCTTCGTTGAGCTTTCGCTTAGCGTACGAAGCCGATGCTTTTGATATCGAAGATTACGAAAACGGACACAAGACAGAAGATACTGTTGTTCTGGATTCTTTGTACTTAGGCGCAATGTACACATTCTAAGTTTCATACTTTGCTAAACGGTAAATCGGTTTCTAAATGGGGCGTCGGTTAGCTCAACCCGTTTAGCTAAAGTGGAAGGCCGCAGTTTTTGACTGCGGCTTTTTTATGTTTAACTCTAGGCTTCACGAATATGAGCGGTAACAGACACGATGGCATGGTCCGTACTGAATTGGTCGTGTTCAAAGCTTGGATTGGTGAGGTGATGGTCTAACACTGTGTAGCTAGAGATCTCCATCAAACTAGACGAGTTCTGACAATCAAACTCGTTCGACATCAAAATGTAGTCCAGTACAGACCCAGATGCGCCGTAGTAATGGGTTGGCTTACGCTGTTCAAGCAAATCTTCTTCATGTAGCTGATGGTAAAGATCCCAGCTGTCTTTTAATCGAAAGTGGGATAGCCAATGCTTGCTGTTTTCGTCTCGGTTGATTGAGTAACTCAACAGCCCTTTAAACTCATCATTAAATAGAGGCTTATTAAAATCACCCATCAACACAACAGGTTGATCGGTTTGGTAGCGTTGGTTGGTGATGTATTGATGCAGCATCTGAGCTTCTAGACCGCGTTGGACACTTGATAGCCAAGAGCCAAGCTGTTCTTGGTGAAAACGAGTGAGCGTGTCACTTTGTGGTTTTGCACCTTGCTGAGTGTTGTCCGCATCGACAGATTCTGCTTTTGGCTCTGTCGGACGTTGTGATTTGAAGTGCACCACATAACAGTCGGTTGAACCTAAATGGGGTAACGTAATCGTCGCGTGAACAGGCGTTCTGTTGAATGAGAATTTGTCGTCAAGGTTGAATGCTTTCAGTAACTTCGAATCTGGCGTAACAGGCTG
The DNA here is from genome assembly GCF_041469245.1 of Vibrio sp. 10N.286.51.B11. Lineage (NCBI taxonomy): Bacteria > Pseudomonadati > Pseudomonadota > Gammaproteobacteria > Vibrionales > Vibrionaceae > Vibrio > Vibrio sp. 10N.286.51.B11. The sequence goes on from NZ_JBFRKI010000020.1 coordinate 16,355, forward strand.
CACGTTTTCAATCGGGTAACGGGAAGCGATCCCAACGACAGGTGAGGTGTATAGGTAATCATCTTCAACGTGTGCGCTATCGACCACTGCAAAGTATGGATAACCTAGGTCGTTCATCAATTGCTCTAAAGACTGCGGGCTAAATATCTCTTGGAAGCCAATCACATCGCAATCTAATGAACGAATCGCTTCAGCCATCCAATGTTGCTTCTTCTGCCATTCTTCGAAGCTGTAGATGTTCTCAAAATCATAATAAGCATTCGGTGGCTCGAGATAGTTCAGAAGGTTGAACGTTGCGAATGTTATTTGGTTTGGTTTGTTCAAAGTGTCATTCCATTTAGACCTAGGCAGCAAGGATACTCCAGTAAAAGTATAGTTTGTTGATTATTTAGAACCTAAACTTCAATTTAGAAGCGAATCAAAGGAAATCTAAGCGGTGGAGGCTTGTGTCATTCAGGCTAAGCAATCAAAGCTCACTGCATCCAATAACTTCGAGTGGTGACGAGTAATTTGTAAATAAACCGTCAGAGATAGAGTGCTGATGGTTTTATTAGTTATTACATGATGTTAGATTTGAACCTATACTTGATTTAACGGCATGCATTCAAAGCCGATAAATCAACTTGAATATAGAATTCATGACATTTGAAGGGAGAGTCAAATGGGAACAGTTTTTCGACGCAAAGCCTCGCAACGCACTCAGTTTTTCAGGTTTAATTTGAAGTCATGTGCAATCATGTTGCCGCTTATTGCTTTACAACCCTCCGTTACTTACGCTTCTGAAACCCAATCAACTCCTGCTGTCACCGTTATTGAAACCACACAACTGGTTGGTTTTGGTGAAGCAAAATATCCAGCCGATTTCACTCACTTCGATTACGTTAATCCTGATGCGCCAAAGCAGGGCAAAGTGACCTATGGCAGCATAGGTACGTACGATAGCTTTAATCGATTCGGTTCCCGCGGCGTTGCTGCAAGTTATACCGGAGAGATTTACGATACCTTGATGTTTTCTCCGAGTGACGAGATTGATGCGTACTATCCATTGATCGCTTCAAAGGTTCGCTACTCCAGTGATTTCACTTGGATGGAAATCGACATCAACCCAAATGCTAAATTCCAAGATGGCGAGCCTATCACTGCGCATGATGTTGCCTTTACTTTTGACAAGTTCTCAACCGAGGGCGTGCCTCAGTATCGTGTGTATTACAAAGAGATTAAGTCAGTAAAAGCGGTCTCTGATTTGGTTGTTCGTATTGAAATGAACAGTCCAAACCGCGAAAAACTGTTTAGCTTCGCGCAAAGCACTCGTGTATTGCCGAAACATTTCTGGAAAGACAGAAAGCTGTCTGAGCCTCTAAGTGAGCCACCAGTCGGTAGTGGTCCTTATAAGATCATCAGCTACAAATCAGGCCAAAGTGTTACCTATGGTCTAGATGAAAACTACTGGGCAGCAGACCTACCAGTTAACGTTGGCCGCAATAACTTCAAGCAGGTGCAATACGATTACTACCGTGACGACACGGTAATGTTGGAAGCGTTCAAAGCAGGGGAGTTCGATCTTCGAACCGAGAATTCGGCTAAGTTCTGGGCTAACTCTTATACGGGCGCGAACTTCGATAAAGGCTACATCATTAAAGAAGAGATCAACCACGAGAAGCCTGAAACGACTCAAGGTTTCGTCTTCAACATTCAATCACCTGTGTTCTCGGATCCTAAAGTGCGTGAAGCGTTAACCTATGCGATGGACTTTGAGTGGATGAACAAGAACATGTTCTATGGTCAGTACAAGCGTACTCGTAGCTACTTCCAAAATACCGACTACGAAGCGAAAGGCTTACCAAGCGAAGCTGAAGTCGAGTTGTTGTCTCAATACAAAGATCAGATTCCACCGCGAGTTTTCACCGAAGAATTCCAACCACCCGTCACCGATGGTAGCGGTCGTATTCGTAGCCAAATGCGTACCGCTTTCAAATTGTTGAAAGAAGCGGGTTGGGTGCTGAAAGACAAAGTCATGACCAACGAAAAGACTGGCAAGCCGATGTCATTTGAGTTGTTGATTTACAGCCCAACCACGGAACGTATCGCAACGCCGGTTCAAAAGAACCTTAAGCGCATGGGTATTGAGATGAAGATCCGTACCATCGATACCACTCAATACATCAAGCGCTTGCGTGATCGTGATTTCGACATGGTTTCGTCGTCATTTTCCGCAAACCCTTATCCTAGCCCGAACTTAATGATCGTTTGGAACTCTAACTACATTGATTCTACTTACAATACTGCAGGTGTTATCGATCCAGTGGTTGACGCGTTAACAGAAGAAATTGCGCGTAACCAACAGCACCCTGAAAAGCTTCTTACACTAGGTCGTTCACTAGACCGAGTATTGCAGTGGAATTTCTACAACATCCCGCAATGGCACGTTGGCGAGTATCGCGTAGCAATGTGGGACAAGTTTGAGCGTCCAGATGTATTGCCTAAATACGATTTAGGTATCGATACATGGTGGATTTCAGAAGAGAAGGCGGCTTTGCTTCCTGAAAAACGTCGCTAGGAGTTAGTTAGCATGGCCGCGTATATATTTCGACGTTTATTGTTGGTGATCCCCACGCTGTGGGCGATCATCACCATCAACTTTTTCATCATCCAGATAGCGCCTGGAGGCCCGGTAGAGCAAGCTGTTGCTCAATTAGAAGGGCATAACTCTGGCATTATGGAGCGTTTTTCTGGTGGTGGACAAGAAGTTGATTTAAGTGAAAGTGATCAAGCGTCTGCCAGTGGCTATAAAGGCTCACGCGGGCTTGATCCTGAAGTGGTTGAAGAGATCAAAAAGCAGTTTGGGTTTGATAAACCGATTCACGTTCGCTACTTCGATATGTTGAAAAACTACGCGACCTTTAACTTTGGTGAAAGCCTGTTTAAGGGTGGTAACGTGATTGATTTAATCATCGAGCGTTTACCTGTCTCCATTTCCTTAGGGTTGTGGAGTACGTTAATCATCTATGTGATTTCGATACCCTTAGGCATTATGAAGGCGATACATCACGGCTCTCGCTTTGATATTTGGTCGAGCGCGGTGGTGATTGTCGGCTACGCGGTGCCGGGCTTCTTGTTTGCGATTATTCTGATTATCTTGTTTGCAAGCGGTAACTACTTCAGTTGGTTCCCATTGCGAGGGCTTGTGTCGAGTAACTTCGACCAGCTCAACTGGTATCAGCAAATTGGCGACTACTTCTGGCACTTAGCTTTGCCTATTTTCGCGATGGTCATCGGCGGCTTTGCCACACTCAGCATGCTGACCAAAAACTCCTTCCTTGATGAAATCAATAAGCAATATGTAGTGACCGCTCGAGCAAAAGGTTTGGACGAGAGCAGCATTCTCTACAAGCACGTTTTCCGTAACGCGATGTTGATCATTATTGCTGGTTTCCCGAGTGCATTTATTAGTATTTTCTTCACGGGTTCTATGTTGATTGAAGTGATGTTTTCACTCGAAGGCATCGGTCTGCTTGGCTTTGAGTCGACCATTCAGCGAGATTACCCAGTGGTGTTCAGCTCTCTCTATATCATGACCTTGCTTGGCTTGGTGCTGAGCATTATCTCCGACCTGACGTATACCTGGGTTGATCCTCGAATTGATTTTGAAGCGCGTTAATGGCGAATGAATAAAAAGGTATTGATAATAAATGTTTAACAACCCTTTAGCTGAAGCTCGTTGGTTACGTTTTAAAGCAAATAAGCGTGGTTTTATCTCCCTTTGGATATTTACCATCTTGTTTGGCTTGAGCCTGTTCGCTGAGATCATTGCCAATGATAAACCACTCTTGGTTTCTTATGATAATCAGTGGTTTGTGCCTGTTATCAATGAATATGCCGAGACGGAGTTTGGTGGTGAGTTTGAAACCGAGGCCGACTACAAAGACCCGTATGTTATCGAGCTCATTGAAGACAACGGTTACATCGTGTGGCCAATCATTCCGTTTAGCTACGACACAATAAACTTCGATATTTCAGGTGCGGTGCCATCGGAGCCCGATTCGGTGAACTGGTTAGGGACTGATGATAAGGGGCGAGATGTATTAGCTCGTATCATTTATGGCTTCCGTATTTCCGTTCTATTTGGTTTTATTCTGACCATTGTATCGAGCGTGATTGGTGTCGTGGTTGGCGCAACACAAGGCTACTACGGTGGCTGGGTTGATCTATTCGGACAACGCTTCATTGAAGTCTGGTCTGGTATGCCGACCCTGTTCTTGCTGATTATTTTGTCGAGTTTTATTGAGCCGAATTTCTGGTGGTTGCTCGGGATTATGGTGCTGTTTAGTTGGATGAGTTTAGTAGGCATCGTGCGAGCGGAATTTTTACGCTGCCGAAACTTCGATTATGTGCGAGCCGCGCAAGCCATGGGTGTTGATGACAAACGTATTATGCTTCGTCACATGTTACCTAACGCGATGGTTGCATCGTTAACCATGATGCCGTTTATTCTTTCAGGCTCGGTGACCACACTGACTTCGTTAGACTTCTTGGGCTTTGGTCTTCCTGCGGGTTCGCCTTCGTTAGGTGAGCTTTTGGCGCAAGGTAAAGCGAACTTACAAGCGCCTTGGCTTGGTATCTCCGCTTTCGTCGTGCTTTCACTGATGCTGACGTTACTTGTCTTCGTTGGTGAAGCGGTACGTGATGCCTTCGACCCACATCAACAGAAGTAAGGATAAGTTATGACTTCAAATACAGCTCCTACTTCAGGGTCAACAGCAGAGGCTGCTAATGCCTCTCCAGTTCTGACCATTGATAAATTGTCTGTCGGTTTCGGGCGTAAAGACTCGATAGAGCAAGTGACTCATGATGTCTCGTTGGAGATATACAAAGGTGAGACACTTGCTCTGGTAGGAGAGAGTGGTTCAGGCAAATCGGTTACCGCTAATTCAGTATTGAAACTGCTGCCTAAAGGCTCGTCACATTACTTAAACGGTAAGATTAACTTCTCTGGCACCGATATTCTGAGTTGTTCTGAAAGACAACTGCGCGGGATTCGTGGTGGTCGCATCGGCATGATCTTTCAAGAGCCCATGGTGTCGCTGAATCCGCTTCATAGAGTCGGAAAACAGCTTGTTGAAACCCTCGCGATTCACCGAGGTATGAGAACCAACAAAGCGCAAGCCTTAGCGATAGAGTGGCTATCCAAGGTGGGGATTCGTTACCCAGAACAAAAGATATCAGCCTATCCGCACGAGCTATCTGGTGGAGAACGCCAACGCGTGATGATCGCAATGGCATTGATCAACGAACCTGAGCTGCTTATCGCTGATGAACCGACAACCGCATTGGATGTATCGGTACAAGCGCAGATTTTGGATTTGTTGAAAGACCTGCAACAAGAGCTCGGTATGGCGATGCTTTTTATCACTCATGACTTAAGTATCGTTCGTAAGATTGCCGACAGAGTAGCGGTAATGAAAGATGGTCGCTTGGTTGAAAGTAACGACTGTCATACCCTGTTTAACGCGCCTGCTCACCCTTACACTCAAAAACTTATTAACTCTGATCCGAAAGGTTTGCCCGTTCCTGTGTCACCCGAAAGCAAACCGCTACTCGATGTAAATCAACTTCGTGTTTGGTTCCCGATCACGGGCGGTTTATTCAAGCGCACCATTTCTCATGTTAAAGCTGTGACCGACATGGAGTTCACTTTGAAGAAAGGGCACTCAATCGGTTTGGTCGGCGAAAGTGGTTCTGGTAAATCGACGACCGGTATGGCGATACTTAAGCTGGTGGATAGTGAAGGGTCAATTACCTACTCGAGTGAACAGCTTCAAGGTTTAGACCGAAAACAAATGCTTCCGTTTAGAAGCCGCATGCAAGTGGTCTTCCAAGACCCGTTTTCTGCGCTAAACCCGAGAATGTCGGTCGCGCAAGTGATTGGCGAAGGCTTGTTAGTGCATCAACAATTGGATGAGCATGAGCTCGACCAACGCATCTGTGACGTAATGAAAGAGGTCGATCTCGACCCTGAAACGCGTCACCGTTACCCAAATGAGTTTTCTGGCGGTCAAAGGCAGCGTATTGCGATTGCTCGTGCTTTGATTTTAAAGCCAGAGTTTATCCTGCTCGATGAACCAACATCGTCATTGGACAGAACCGTTCAAGCTCAAGTATTGGATTTGCTGAAGTCACTTCAAGAAAAGTATGGCCTGACCTATTTGTTTATCAGTCATGATCTGAATGTCGTGAAATCCTTGTGTCATTACACCATCGTCATGAAAGCTGGCGAGGTAATAGAGAAGGGCGACACTGAGACTTTGTTTGGTAATCCGCAGCATGAATATACTAAGCAGTTGGTGAGTCTTTCGAATGTTGGTGGTGTTTTATAACGCAGAGGGTTTATTTAAAACAAATGGGCTCTGGTTGAATTCAACATGGTCATTTCGTTGTTTTAAGATTACACTGCGCCCAATATTTCAGAAGTACATATTTAGGTAGAGGTCACCATGGACCAAGAACATTACGAAGACGCTGATTACGAAGGCCAAGAGCTGGGCGAAGAAGGCGAAGAGATTGAAATTGAAGCAATTGGTATTGATGTTTCATCACAGCCAATCGAGCTCTACAAAGTGTTTAAAATTGCTAACCTAGTGAGTGGTGGCGGTGAAGCTAAGCACATCATCTCTGAAGGCTACGTAGCGGTAAATGGTGAGCTAGAAACCCGTAAGCGTCGTAAAATGTACGATGGCGACTTCTTTGAATTCAACCAAGAATACTATGTAGTGGTGTGTGATCAGCCAGTACAAGAAGAATCAGAAAAGCCGAAAAAGAAAGAAACGCCTAAAAAAGAGAACAAGGCGAAGAAAGGTCAGTCTAAAAAGGATTCTAAGAAGAAGGAATCTAAGAAAAGCAAAGCAGAAATGCTAAGCGCAAAGGCTGAACCAAAGAAAGAGAAAAAAGAGAAGAAACCGAAAAAGAAAGCGGATACGCCAAAGCCAACACGTGATGACAAAAGCGGCCGTAATTCGATTGAGTTCTTTTAAACTACAGTTCTAAACGACTGCTCTAAACTGCTTTTCTAAAACGAATCTTTTAAAACTATTCGTTTGAAATCAAGCAACGTTAGACCTAGGTTTTACGTTACGCAGATATCAAAAGGCTCACTAGTTAGTGAGCCTTTTTTGTATTTGTTTGCTAGCACAGCTAACGGCCAATAACGCTTATTCTCAGTGTCTTGTGTGAGAAGAAGTTAGCTCTGATGCACGTAACTGAGCAACGGCTTTCGCTAATTCTAGCTGAGCTTGTGCAAAGTTAATGTCTATGTTGCCCTTGTTGATGTTCTCTAGAGCGGCATATTTCGCTTCTTCTGCGCGAGCGCGGTCAATGTCTTTACCATGCAAGGCCGTGTCGGCTAATAACGTAACCACATCCGGCTGAACTTCCAGCATCCCACCAGAGACATACAGCACTTGGCCTTCTGATTTAGGGTCTGTAACGAACACGGTTACGCCCGGTTTGATCTTACTGAGAAGCGGGGAGTGACCGGGGCGGATCCCCAGTTCACCGTCAGCGCCAGAAACGGCTAGGGCATACGCTGGACCTGAAAACAGCGTACCTTCCGCACTTACAATATTAAGTTGAAATGTATTATCTGTAATTCCGATAGCCATGGTGCACCTGCCTCTTAGAGTGATTTTGCTTTGTTAAGCACTTCGTCGATAGAGCCACAGTACAAGAACGCTTGCTCTGGGATATCGTCATATTCACCGCTCAATAGACCTTTAAAGCCTCTTAGTGTTTCGCTTAGCGGTACAAAGACACCTTTCTGACCGGTAAACACTTCGGCTACGTGGTAAGGCTGCGTTAAGAAACGTTCAATCTTACGAGCGCGAGATACGGTCTGTTTGTCTTCAGTAGACAGCTCATCCATACCAAGAATCGCGATGATGTCTTTTAGCTCTTTGTAGCGTTGCAGCGTTGTTTGTACTTTTTGTGCAATGTCGTAGTGCTCTTGACCAACCACAAGTGGGTCCAATTGACGAGAGGTTGAATCCAATGGATCAATCGCAGGGTAGAGACCCAATGCCGCGATATTACGAGACAGTACAACGGTCGCATCTAAGTGAGCAAAGGTTGTTGCTGGTGATGGATCGGTTAAGTCATCCGCAGGTACGTATACCGCTTGGATAGAGGTGATAGAGCCTTGTTTTGTTGACGTGATACGCTCTTGAAGTACGCCCATCTCTTCAGCCAGTGTTGGTTGGTAACCTACTGCTGAAGGCATACGACCTAGCAGAGCTGATACTTCAGTCCCGGCAAGCGTGTAACGGTAAATGTTATCAATGAACAACAGTACGTCACGACCTTCATCACGGAAGCGCTCAGCCATAGTTAGGCCTGTAAGTGCTACACGTAGACGGTTTCCCGGTGGCTCGTTCATTTGACCGTAAACCATGGCTACTTTGTCTAGTACACCTGCTTCTTTCATCTCGTAGTAGAAGTCGTTACCTTCACGAGTACGCTCACCTACACCGGTAAATACAGAAAGACCTGAGTGGGCTTTGGCGATGTTGTTGATAAGCTCCATCATGTTGACGGTTTTACCTACACCAGCACCACCGAACAGACCAATTTTACCACCCTTAGCGAATGGACAGATAAGGTCGATAACCTTAACGCCTGTTTCTAGAAGCTCAGTGCTGTTTGCTTGTTCTTCATAAGAAGGGGCTTCACGGTGAATCTCGTAGTTTTCTTTCTGACCGATTTCACCACACTCATCGATAGGTTGACCAAGCACGTTCATGATACGGCCTAGCGTTTCTTCGCCGACAGGAACCGTGATTGGAGAGCCTGTGTTTTCAACCGTTAGGCCACGACGTAAGCCATCTGACGTACCCATTGCAATACAACGAACGATATTGCTACCCAGTTGTTGTTGTACTTCCAATACTAACGAGCTTGCTTCGTCGCTAGTCACTTTCAATGCATCATAAACGCGTGGGCTGTTGCCGCCGCTGAACTCGACGTCAACCACCGCGCCGATTACTTTAACTATTTTTCCAACACTCATTCTTAAATCCTCAAATTCTGTTCTTGACCCAGTCTTTTCTAGCCCTAGACAGCTTGGGCACCTGAGACTATTTCACTCAGCTCTTGGGTAATGGCAGCCTGACGCGCCTTGTTGTAGACCAACTGCAAGTCATCAATGAGTTGGCCTGCGTTATCAGTCGCCGCTTTCATAGCGACCATTCGGGCTGCTTGCTCACAGGCAATGCTCTCAACAATGCCTTGATACACTTGCGATTCGATGTATCGATGTAACAGTTCTGAGAGTATGTCTTTGGGTGCTTGCTCATAGATGTAGTCCCAACGACGCGCTTTTTTAGGCTCACCACCTTCCTCAGAATCCGAAGGGTGGGGGAGCAACTGCAAGGTCGTTGGCGCTTGAACCATGGTGTTGACGAACTGGTTGTAAACGAGATACAAGCTATCGATTTTACCTTCGTCGTAATGCCCGAGCATGGCATTCACCGTACCTAAGATGTCTTCTAACTTAGGTGTATCGCCAAGACCTGACGTTTGTGCAATAACGTTGCCGCCGCGTTGGAAGAACGAGATAGCCTTAGATCCCACTAAGGTTGTTTCTACCTCGACTCCCTTGGTGCGCCATTGCTCCATTTCTTCTAACACTTTCTTGAACAAGTTTGAGTTCAAGCCACCACACAAGCCGCGATCGGACGAGATAATGATGTAAGCGACACGCTTAGGTTCACGCTGTTGCAGGTAAGGGTGCTGGTACTCCAGGGAACCCGATGCAACATGAGAGATAACTTTTCGCATGTTCTCGGCGTAGGGCCGAGTTAGCGTCATGTTGTCTTGAACCTTGCGCATCTTACTTGCTGCAACCATTTCCATTGCGCTAGTGATTTTCTGAGTGTTACTAACACTGGCTATCTTGGTGCGAATTTCTTTAGTACTTGCCATAATCTGCTCCTATTTGTTTTGATTTCCAGCTAACAAACCGGAGCACTTACCAAGCTTTCATCCCAACAAAACCTTCTAGGATCTCTTTAAGAGCACCGTCGATTTCGTCATTGTAATCGCCTGTCGCGTTGATTTTTTCGAACAACGCAGGGTTCTGACCTTTGGCATAAGCAATCAGCTCTTCTTCAAAACGGGCAATGTTGTTTAGCTCAACACCGACCAAGTAGCCTTTCTCTGCTGCGTAGATAACCGTTGCTTGCTCAGCGACTGACATTGGAGAGTATTGTTTTTGCTTCATTAATTCGGTAACACGCTCACCATGGTCTAGCTGTTTGCGCGTCATCTCATCTAAGTCAGAAGAGAACTGAGCAAAGGCCGCCAGCTCGCGATATTGAGCTAATGAAGTACGGATACCACCAGACAGTTTCTTGATGATCTTGCATTGCGCCGCACCACCCACACGAGATACCGAGATACCTGGGTCTACTGCAGGACGTAAGCCTGAGTTAAACAATTGGGTTTGAAGGAAAACCTGACCATCGGTGATTGAGATTACGTTGGTTGGTACAAACGCTGATACGTCACCCGCTTGAGTTTCAATGATCGGAAGCGCCGTTAATGAGCCAGTTTGACCTTTCACTTCACCGTTAGTGAACTTCTCTACATACTCTGCATTCACTCGTGCTGCACGTTCTAGAAGGCGTGAGTGAAGGTAGAATACGTCGCCAGGGAAGGCTTCACGACCCGGTGGGCGTTTCAATAGCAACGAGATTTGACGGTAAGCAACGGCTTGTTTTGATAGGTCATCATAGATGATCAATGCATCTTCACCGCGGTCACGGAAGTACTCACCCATAGTGCAACCGGCATAAGGTGCTAGGTATTGAAGCGCTGCAGACTCTGATGCTGATGCCACGACTACGATGGTGTTTTTTAGCGCATCGTGGTCTTCGAGTTTACGAACCACGTTAGCGATAGTGGAGGCTTTTTGGCCAATCGCCACATACACACATTTGATGCCAGAATCTTTCTGATTGATGATCGCATCGATAGCTAACGCTGTTTTACCCGTCTGACGGTCACCGATGATAAGTTCACGTTGACCACGACCGATTGGCACCATGGTATCAACCGCTTTATAGCCAGTTTGAATTGGCTGATCAACAGACTTACGTTCGATTACACCGGGTGCAATCACTTCTACAGGGTCGAGTCGGTCACAACTTACTGGGCCTTTGCCATCGATTGGCTCGCCTAATGTGTTCACAACACGGCCAAGAAGACCGTTACCGACGGGGACTTCCAAGATACGACCTGTACCTTTCACTTTCATACCTTCAGATAGGTCAGTGTAGGGGCCCATAACCACCGCACCTACTGAGTGCGTATCGAGGTTAAGTGCGAGTGCGTATTTGCCACCTGGTAGCTCAATCATCTCGCCTTGCATAACATCAGCAAGGCCATTGATTGTGATGATGCCATCACGAACCGATACGATAGTGCCTTCATTGCGAGCCTCGGTGCTCACATTAAATTTCGAGATGCGTTCTTTGATTAGATCGCTGATTTCATTTGAATTTAATTGCATAATTGTTACCTATCTCGCGTGAAGTTGATGAGCCAATCGGTCAATTGATGTGTTTAAAGAACCATCGATAACGGTTTCACCCGCCTTGATGACCATTCCACCTACTAACGTGTCATCAATAACCTGCTTCATTTCAACCTGACGCTCTAATTTCTTCTCAAGTGCAGCTGTTAGTGACGTAACTTGATCTTGTGTCAGCATTTCTGAACTGGTGACAGTGACAGGCACTACACGTTCATGTTCGTCCTTTAGCTCGCAGTACAATTCAAACAGGTCTCTTACAACAGAAAGGCGGCCGTTCTCGGCCAAGACTCGAATAAGATTAATGACGTGGTCATCAACGAGTCCTTGGCAAATATGAATGATGAGGTTTGCCAGCTCTTCTGTTTGGTGTGTAGAAGCACCTTCTGCTGAAGAAATCTGACTAGCGATCGTTTCTTCTTCCGCGACAGCCACAAGAATGGACAGCATTGAGTGCCACTCTTGTAACTGGTTTTCACCTAAAGCAAATTCAAACGATGCTTTGGCGTAGGGATGAGCAATATTGGTGTAATCTGACATATTGCCTCTCCTTAGAGTTCGCTAATCATTTGGTCAACTAGCGCTCGGTTCGTTGCGGAATCTAGGTTTTTGCTAATCAGTTTCTGTGCACTTTGAAGTACTGCGTCTGCCATATCTGCCTGAAGTTCACGGCGTATCTTTTGGCGTTCGCCTTCTAGCTCAGCTCTACCTTGTTCTAAGATGCGTGCCTTTTCTTGCTCGGCTTCTTGTTGCGCTAAGCTGATGATTTCATTGCGGCGTTTTCGGCCCTGTTCAACCAGTTCAGTCACATCTTTTCTTGCATCTTCGATGAGTTGCGCGCCATTTGATTTTGCTAGTTCTAGCTCTTTCGCAGCGTTCTCTGAGTGGCGTAAACCATCAGCGATTTCTTTTTGGCGCTCGTCTAACATCGCGGTGAGAGGGGGCCATACATATTTCATGCAGAGCCAAACAAAAATCACGAATGAGATTGCTTGTCCAAACATGCTTGCATTTAAGTTCATACCTTCCTCACTAAATCTTGATTATTTACAAATCGATCTTTCAAAGCGGTTTGATTAAGCCACGGCGAAGATGATGTATAGACCGATACCAACACCGATCATCGGTACTGCATCCACAAGACCCATCATGATGAAGAATTGAGTACGAAGCATTGGAGTAAGGTCTGGTTGACGCGCAACACCTTCAAGGTATTTACCTGCTAAGTTACCAATACCAGATGCTGCACCTGCTGCACCTAAACCGATCAGTAATGCACCTGCTACATATAAAACTGCGCTTACGATATCCATTTGTATCTCCGATAAATAATTTGTTAGTTAAATTTTTTAGTTATTAATTAGTGGTGTTCTTCTGTTGCCATACCTAAATAAACAACGGTCAGTACCATAAATATAAATGCTTGCAAGAATACGATTAATATGTGGAATAGTGCCCAAGGAACACTCAGTGCCCATTGCATCCACCATGGCATTAATGCGATCAGAATAAATATCATCTCACCTGCATACATGTTTCCAAATAATCGTAAGCCTAGTGATATAGGTTTTGAAATTAATGTTATTAATTCAAGAACTAAGTTAACAGGGTATAAAAGAGGGTTATCAAATGGCTGCGTAGTAAGCTCTTTGATAAAGCCTTTCAATCCTTTATTTTTAAATGTATAAGTCAACAGTAAGATAAATACACCGAGTGCCATCGACATTGGAATATTTACGTCCGCCGTTGGTAGATCTCTAAAGTGTTCTAGACCCATTGCACGACTTAATGCTGGTATGAAATCTATTGGTAATAAATCGACCGCGTTCATTAACAACACCCAAACAAAAGTGGTTAATGCCAGTGGCCCTATTAATTTATCCTCCGCTTGAAAAATCTCTTTTACTAGGTTGTTTACAAAATCAAATATCAGTTCGATAAAACATTGAAATCGACCTGGAACACCGCTGGTGCCCTTAGTCACTACGTATCGAAAAGCTCCAATAAACAGTAAACCCGTAATCCAAGATACCAACATCGAGTCGATATTGAACGCCCAGAAACCATCACCTGTAGTTAAGAAGGTTAAGTGATGCTCTATGTATTCGTGAGCGGTAGTTACTTGATCCATACTACACGTACTCCGATCTTGTAGAGGCAGTAATAAATGGTGTTAAGAAGTACCCAACCATAGTGAGAATATATGCGTACAATATTACTGGGTTATCCAATTTGAAAAACTGGAACGCCAAGATAAACATTAAGAACGTATAAGTTATTTTCACGACACGACTCATTTGCATTAAGTCACGTAAACTATAATTAGGATTCTTGCGCACCTTTAGGCTTGCATATATAAAACCAAACAGCGGAGGTAGCATCGCAATTCCGATACCCAAAGCCGACGATTCCATATCTACTTTATTACCAAAAAACACTTCATATAAAACTACACCGACGGCTAATACTACTTGGCAGAGAACAACTCTTTTAGCAGCAACAAGAATGTCACCACTTATCCCATTAAGCCTCATAATAAAACCTTATATTTAACAGTGTAAGCTCATATAAAACACAGTTTGAATATGTCTTGCTACTCGCATTTACTTGTTAATAAAACTTTGCTTGTTAACAAAGAGATAATCTTGCTGGTTTTATATCTCCTGACGAAATAGAACGATATAAACTAGTTCGCTCTCGTTTCGACAAAATATAAACTACGCCTAAAATTATGTGATCAAAACGACAAATATTGATATCAATAATTCCATTTTTGAAATGAATGTTTTTCATTTATGAAAGTAATAGTTCTATCACTTTATTCATGAATATTTAAGATGCTTTATCCTTGTGAAAAAGAGGGTCTTTTTAGAAGGGAGTAGCGAGCTAAATTTTCAACTTATGATCTTATCAATTAAGACTATTCAAACACTTAGGTTCATTTACAAGCTGAGTTGTGAAGTGTGATTTTGGTAGGGGTTAAGCTTGTTTGAGGCAATGATGGAAGATCTGGTTTTTCTGGTAAATTAAACGTACGTCGCTCCTTATCAATAAGCGAATATTTTTTATATTGTCGTCAGCTTGTCACTATTTGCGTGCGCGAGAGTGAAAATTCAGCGCCTAAATGTTGATGATATAGGAGTGAAATGGAGGACTGGGTGTGCGAGAAGCATGGTGCGGAGAAGAAACACCGAGTTTTGAGGAAGTTAATGGCAGCAGAGCGCTGCCTAATTTACTTAATCTAGGCTCTCTTATGACTCTTCATAACTGAGGTATTGAATACATAAGTCATGGAAAGCCTGTGCTTGTGGCGAGATCGTACGATCAGACAGTCTGAAAATGCCGATTTGTCGTTGCAAGGGTGGGTCAATTAGCGGAATCCACACCAAGCGGGTTTCATTGGTTGGGAAAGCCAGCTTAGGTAGCGTGGTCACGCCTA
Organism: Vibrio sp. 10N.286.51.B11; assembly: GCF_041469245.1. Classification (NCBI taxonomy): domain Bacteria; kingdom Pseudomonadati; phylum Pseudomonadota; class Gammaproteobacteria; order Vibrionales; family Vibrionaceae; genus Vibrio; species Vibrio sp. 10N.286.51.B11. The sequence goes on from NZ_JBFRKI010000020.1 coordinate 31,372, forward strand.
TCCCGAGCTCTAACACCGAAAAAAGCGAGGTAATGTTCTCGACAGAGTACAGGGCTTGTTCGCTGAGCATGCGCGCAGGTGTTGGGTCCAGTAGGGTGCAAGTCCCGTTACGAATGAAGGGCTGCTTTAACAAGGTTTGCCATTCGATTCCTTCCTGTTGAGAGGCGATAGGGTTATCTTTGAGGCACACCACACCGATAGGATCAGAAAGCAAAGGCGTGAAGTCGATGCTCTCTTCTTCTAAATGGGAGCTATTACCGAGGGCAACATCCACCTCGCCAGAGAGTAATCTTGCTTCTACCCCTGCCGCATTATCATCAATCAAACTCACTTCTACATTCGGGTACTGCTCACAAAATGCCCCTAAAACACTAGGGATGAGTTTTGCGGCCACCGAAGGCACGCTCGCTATTCGAACTCTTCCTTGTTGTCCTGCTGCCGCTGCGCGTAAGTCATTGTCTAATGCTTTGTAAACGTTCAGAAATTGAATGATCTTGGGCAAACATATTTCTCCAAAAGGCGTCAGTGTCGATTTGTTGCCTGTTTCAAACAGAGGTTGGCCGAGTATTTTTTCCAACTCTTTTATCGAAGTCGAAAGTGCCGCTTGCGATCGATTTGCACGGTGAGATGCCGCTCTAAATCCACCTTCTTCGACCACCAAAACGAAATGTTTTAACTGTTGTAGCTTAATACTCATGACTCCGATCCTTCTCTAGCCCTTGCTATACCTTACTTTTTGCAAGGTGATAGATTTTATTTATCAAATGCACAAAATTTACCGTTAGATTTATCAGGCGTCAAGGTGCAGTATTTAACCATCTTGAAACATAGTTGTTACAAAGTTGGATGAAATCGTGAACGCACAAACTAAAAAACACCCAGTAAAAACCTCTCTTTTTGCTTCAAAAGCACCACTAGAGTGGGCAATCGTTAATAACGGCACTCTATACACTGCGCAGATTCCAATCGATGAAACGGGCGCAGTAGTAGAAGGCGGTATTGAAGCGCAAACGCGTCAGACTTTTAACAACCTTGTTCATACCTTGGAGTGTGCAGGCGAATCGATGGATTCTGTGCTGCAGGTTCTGATTTACGTGACTGACCGTGAATACCTGAAAACGGTAAACAGCGTATACGGAGAATACTTCAACGCACCTTATCCAAATCGTGCAGCAGTCGTTGTTGCAGGGCTAGCTAGAGAAGAGATGTTGGTTGAGTTCGTGGTTTATGCATCGGCGTCTCAACCTGAATAAATGGACTGTGAACTGAGGCAATTTGCCAATCAAAGCTGTTTGTCTACGCAGATCTTTACTAATACAAGCGAATAGTTTTACGTCTAGATACAAAATTAATACTTATTCTCTATATGAATTAACAATTTATTAATTAATCCGATGGTTGCCAGACTCAACCGCAACCTAACGTTACAAGGACAGAATGATGACTCACTTACAGAATGTTCAAGCAGAAAACGCACTTTACATTGGCGGCGAATGGCAAGCGGGTGTAAGCACCGTAGCGAACATTAACCCATCAGATATTTCTGAAAATATTGGCAACTTTGCACAAGCAAGTGCTGAACAAGTTCAACAAGCGATTTCAGCGGCGAAACACGCTCAACCAGAGTGGGAAAAAACGCCGATTGAACGCAAGCAAGCGGTGCTTCAAGCGATTGGTGATGAGCTGATTGCCCGTTGTGATGAGCTGGGCACTTTGCTATCTCGTGAAGAAGGTAAGCCTTTTGCTGAAGGTCGCGGTGAGATTTACCGTGCAGGTCAGTTCTTCCAATACTTTGCGGCTGAAGTGCTTCGCCAAATTGGTGACAACGCAGATTCTGTACGCCCGGGTGTTTCTGTTGAAGTGACTCGCGAAGCGGTGGGCGTTATCGGCATTATCTCTCCTTGGAACTTCCCGACAGCAACAGCAGCTTGGAAAATTGCTCCAGCATTGGCTTTCGGTAACAGCGTTATTTGGAAACCAGCAAACCTAACACCAGCAAGTGCGGTCGCGCTTACAGAGATCATCCACCGCCAAGGTATCCCTGCAGGTACGTTTAACCTTGTACTGGGTAGCGGTTCAACAGTAGGTGATGCACTGATCAACTCTAAAGAAGTGAACGGTGTGAGCTTTACCGGTTCTGTTGATACGGGTCGTAAAGTGGCAGCGGCTACAGCGCCAAACTTCGTTCGATGCCAACTAGAAATGGGCAGTAAGAACGCACTTGTTATTGCTGACGATGCTGATATCCAAACTGCGGTTGATGCAACGATTGCAGGTTCTTTCTCTGGCGCAGGCCAAAAATGTACCGCGTCTTCTCGCCTTGTGGTTATGGATAGCATTCACGACCAATACGTTGAAGCACTGATTAAACGTATGAGCGAGCTGAAAGTGGGTCACGCACTGGAAGAGGGGGTGTTCATGGGCCCTGTCGTTGATGGCAACCAACTTGAAGCAAACCTAGGTTGGGTTGAGAAAGCACGTCAAAGCGGCGGTGAGCTGGCATTTGGTGGCGAACGCTTGAGTATGAAGCACGAAGGTTTCTACATGTCTCCAACGCTGTTCTTGAACACTAAGAACGATTGGGAAGTGAACCAAGAAGAAGTGTTCGCACCAATGGCAAGTGTGATTCGTGTCGCTGACCTAGAAGAAGCGATTGCGACAACCAACGACACTCGCTTCGGTCTAACAGGCGGCATCATTACTCAGAGCCTACGTACTAGCGCAATGTTCAAGCAACAAGCGCAGACCGGTTGTGTGATGGTCAACCTACCAACAGCAGGCACGGATTACCACGTACCGTTTGGTGGTCGTAAAGAGTCTAGCTTCGGTCCTCGTGAGCAAGGTCAATACGCGAAAGAGTTCTACACAGTGGTTAAGACGGCTTACCAACGTCCTTACTAATCCACTTTCTAAATAAGAATTGGATAGCTGAATTAACTTCCTAGCTATCCAGCTATCGAATTGGCCTGATTCACAGAGTCAGGCCAACACCCAAACCAAAGCAGCAAACGAAATTAGACAAGTGATTTAACCCATTTTTGAAAACATGTTATTTGAGCGTGTTTTCAAAACCGAGCTAGAACACTGAGCTTTCAATAGGAGTGGTTATGTACCAGCAACGGATTGTTATAGATGGATTGCAATACTGCAATTGGAACAGAGAATATTTCCAAACACTAAAGGCGAGCGGCATTACAGCAGTTCACGCTACCGCGGTTTACCACGAGACAGCTCGTGAAACCTTATCTCGCTTTGCAGAATGGAACTTAAGATTCGAGCAGAATGCAGACATTATCATGCCTATTCATTCAATGGCTGATGTTGAAACTGCAAAAGCGACGGGCAAAGTCGGCATTTTTCTAGGTGCTCAAAACTGTTCTCCAATCGATGATGAGATTGGTCTTATCGAAGTGATGCGTCAGCAGGGTCTTTTGATCATGCAATTGACGTACAACAACCAGAGCTTATTGGCGACGGGTTGCTACGAGAAGAACGATACGGGTATTACTCGCTTTGGTAAGCAGGCGATTGAAGAGATGAACCGAGTGGGCATGATCATCGATATGTCTCACAGTGCCGAGCGTTCAACGCTTGAGGCGATTGACCTGTCTTCTCGTCCTATTTGTATCAGCCATGCGAACCCAACGTTTGCTCATGATGCACTAAGAAACAAATCAAACGATGTGATTAAAGCCCTAACCGCACGCGGTGGCTTAATCGGATTCAGCTTATACCCATTCCACCTACCAAACGGCAGCCAATGTACGTTGGAAGATTTCTGCCAGATGGTTGCGACTACGGCTGACATGGTCGGCGTAGAACACCTAGGTATTGGTAGTGACCTATGCTTAAACCAACCTCAAGCCGTTCTTGAATGGATGAGAAATGGTCGTTGGTCTAAAGCAATGGACTACGGCGAAGGCTCTGCGAACAACTCAGGTTGGCCAGATGCGTTGCCTTGGTTCTGTGGTAGTGCGGGTATGGAAAACATATATAACGGATTGATGCGTCATGGTTTCAGCGAGTCTGAAGCTGGGCAAGTCTTGGGAGAAAACTGGTTTAACTTCTTGAAAGATGGCCTAGAGCCTCAAACCAAGGGTTAACGGTTTCTCGCGAGCCATCATCGAATTAGCAGCCTTCTAACAAACGTTCAATAAGCAAGTGCTGCTTAAACCAATTTCACTATTCAAAAGGAACAACGGTCTATTTCGCAACGCGGTAACCCAAACATGGATTAGCCTGCCCAACACAAAAAACAATAGGGCAGGTGTTAAATACACCCTTGTAGTCATCATTCAAATGACAGCTGCAAAGAAACCTCTGGAGTCAGAGTATGTCTGATTTAACCAATAGCGTGAAATCTTCAAGCTTAAATGCGGGTCAAGCACACACAACAATTAATGCAAAAAGCAACACAAACGAGTCTGAGTCTACGTCAGACAAATTAGGCCTATCCAACCCAGCACTTTGGTACAGCGGCGGTTTTATCGCTCTGTTCGTGGCACTTGCTCTATTTGATGGCGAGCTGTTATCAAGCCTAGTAAATACGGGCTTTGCATGGTCTGTAAAAGTATTCGGTCCTTACTGGCAAATGCTTCTTCTTCTGACTTTTCTTATTGGTCTTGGCCTGGCGGCAGGGCGAACAGGCAAGGTTATCCTAGGCGGCATCGCTAAACCTGAAATGGACGGCTTCCGTTGGATGGCGATCATCTTCTGTACGCTACTGGCAGGTGGCGGTGTATTTTGGGCAGCAGCAGAGCCTATCGCTCACTACGTTAGCCCACCACCATTGTACGGCGCACAAGAAAACGCACAGCAAGGCGCGGTGAATGCTTTATCGCAATCCTTCATGCACTGGGGTTTTCTAGCATGGGCCATTGTCGGTAGCTTAACGTCTATTGTGGTGATGCACCTTCACTACGACAAAGGCTTACCGCTTAAACCTCGTATTTTGCTTTACCCAGTTTTAGGCGAGCGAGCATTGAAAGGTCACACCGGCGCATTGATTGATGCATGTTGTATTGTCGCAGTAGCGGCGGGCACCATTGGTCCTATCGGCTTCTTAGGCTTGCAAGTGAGCTACGCACTGAACGCACTGTTTGATATTCCTGATGGCTTCACGACGCAGCTTATCATCATCCTGTTCGCTATCGTTCTATACACATTGTCGGCATTAAGTGGTCTTAACCGCGGAATGCAAATGCTAAGCCGTTACAACGTAATTTTAGCAATGTCATTGATGGTCTACATTCTGATCTTCGGCCCAACAAACTTCATTTTCAATGGCTACATCCAAGGTGTAGGCAGCATGATAGACAACTTCATCCCAATGGCAACATACCGTGGTGACGAAGGTTGGTTGAGCTGGTGGACAGTATTCTTCTGGGGTTGGTTCCTAGGTTACGGCCCAATGATGGCAATCTTCATTGCACGTATCTCTCGCGGTCGTAGTATTCGCCAACTGGTTTCAACCATCAGCTTAGTTGCACCGTTTGTTACTTGTTTCTGGTTCACGATTGTTGGTGGCTCTGGCCTTGCGTTCGAAATCGCAGATCCAGGCAGCGTAAGTAAAGCGTTTGAAGGCTTTAACTTACCAGGTGCTCTGCTAGCGGTAACTCAGCAATTACCAATGCCGATGCTTATCTCTATCTTGTTCCTGATCTTAACCACGATTTTCATCGTAACGACTGGCGACTCAATGACTTACACCATCAGTGTTGTAATCAGTGGTGAGACAGAGCCGAATGCAATCATCCGTACTTTCTGGGGCGTGATGATGGGCGTAACGGCGTTGATTCTGATTTCTCTAGGCTCTGGTGGTATTTCAGCGCTGCAATCTTTCATCGTAATCACAGCGGTTCCGGTGTCCTTAATCTTGCTGCCATCGCTTTGGAATGCGCCTCAAATCGCAATCAAGATGGCGAAAGAGCAAGGTTTGTAGAAAGCAGAGTTTGTAGAAAAGCAGGATCTGTAAAGAAACTGTAGAGGAAACGCTCTCTAAAAATTAAAGAGAAACAAGGTATCAGCCTTTGAAATAAGGCTGATACCAGATTCCGAAAGGAAGAGAAAACCCGTACTGGTGAAGATACATCGGACGGCAACTATTTAGGTCAAGAGATCTAGTCAGGACAAATAATAAGGGGCGAGTTCGCTTGCCTCGATAACATCAATAACGATTAAAACGTGAAAGCTAACCAACATACTGTCGCTATACATGCTTCAAAAGACAGCAACGATCGGTTCTGAATGGCTAGCAAAACCCTTATAACTACAAAGGTGGTGAGCAAAATGGATGCACATCGTTCTACCTACACTGAATCAGCACTACGTGACGCAACGGTCGTCATGGCACCGGAAAGACTGGGTGCTATGCACCAAACACGCATCAGCTTCGTAAGAACTCTGATTCGTAAAATGGCGCAACAGCAATGGAAAGTGACTAAACATGAGTGGCAATTAGACCCTCAAGGGTATGGTCATGCAATCTATAAGCTACAGACGCCAAACCATGTTTATCATTTGGTTGTGTTCTGCGATGAGATTGCAGACGACGAACGAAATGACCGTGTAATTGCTGAAAAGTGGGACGTAACGTTTGCTCTGGTTCTTGGTGATGTTGATGTCACCCTACTTGAGAGACTTCGTGCGAATGTACCGCTTCAAGAAGCAGGCCGTAATCCAAATAATGTGCTTGTGTTGGCGCGTGCAAACAAAAGTGTACGTGTGTTTGAACACATCGTGAGTCACTTGGCTAAAGGTGTTCAACCAACGCCAAAAGAGCTGGCTGAAGTGGGTTACATCCTGCGAACGACAGCGGTATACGGTAATGGAAAATTTGGTATTGCTGACTTTAAAATCTTAGAGAAAAATGAAGATTTTAATCAGTCGTTTAGTGCGCAAATGTGTGCGGTTTATATGCTGCGTGAGTTCAGCCTAGATTGGGTTCATTACCTAGCTGAGCAACAGGGCGGTGAACAAGCGATTACCTTGCATAGAGGATTACAGCGTTACCTTGGTGTTGGTAATGCGACTGGTTTAGGCATGGCGCCATACCTTATTAACCACCCAAGTATTGTCGATCAATGGATGACAACCCGTGAACATGCATTGGCGGACGTGTTGGCTAGTCAGACCGATACGGCGTTGTTCGAGCCACTACGTAGATACGTTAAAAAAGCGATTTGTCATTTAGAACAAGTTGTTACCATCAATGAAAACCAGCAAGAGTTGAACAAAACCGCTGTTGATGAGTTAAAACACGCAGAACAGTCACTAGAAGCTTCTGTAAACCATTGCGATACATGGGCGCAGTTAGTTGAACAATCTAAGCACATGAGTATGGAAGCCCAAGAAATCCTTATCTCATGCTTGATGGAATTGTACCCAGAATTAGTGGACGCCCATCAAGAGCATATGAATTGTAGCGAAACACTCTCGCTTCCTAGTGGCAAAAAGATCCAAGACCTATTGGTTGTGTTAGAAGAAAAGTACCGTTGGGCGATCACGACTGACTTTACGAAAGCAGAAAATAACTACTGGTTCTGGTATCGCTCTCAGGACAAAGAAGAGCCAAGGCTCGGTGTTCGAGGCGAGGAACTCGGCGAAGAGCGCGAACTGCCGTTGGATATCGGCCGTCAAGCTTACCGTCTGTACCATGCTTTATTGCAATTCGCGCCAGAGCTTTCATTGGCTGAATTCCTTGTTAAACAACCGCAGCATCGTGCCATTGCGCGCCGTGTGTGGACGTTAGGTAACAAGGCGATGGGCGACATTCAAATGAACGTGCTGCACCAAGACTCGCCACCAATGCATTTGCTGCGTTGTAAGCTAGCGATGTTTGGAGCGACTAAGTTTGATCCTCGCTCAGACCGTTGGGTACGAGTGACGTTTTTCCAAGGTGCACCGTTGCTTGATGAAATTCATCAGGACGAATGGGTGTTCCCAATCTTACCAAGTGAAGCGGAGATCGCTGACTCAAATAAAGTTCCTACACATATCAACGCTCAACATGGAGGTAAATCGTTATGATCGTTTCTCACAATGAACTGGTAGCGGCCGTTAATAAAGCCTTTCTGGGTATGCGTCGTACATGTGGTGAAGCCGATGTGATAGCGAACATGGTGGCAGATTTACAAATGGTTGGCTTGGATGGTGTTCGTCATTTTAACAATGCGAGCAACTTTATGGGGCTAGAAGACGATTGCCCTGTAGACATCCAAGTGACAAGCGACAACACAGTTGAAGTGGACCTGCACAAGGCGAGCTTAGCGTGTCATCTTCCTGTGGTGATGGATTACGCCATTGAAAAAATGGTCGGTAAAAAGACGCTGAAAATCGAGCTAAACAACTGTCATAACCGTTGGTTAGCGTACAGTGAGCTTGTAAAACTGGCAGCGAAAGGCATCGCATGTACCGCACGTTGGGATAATGGCTCAAATCCTAAGAGCACCTTGTATGTGCTTAACCGTGGTTGCGTTGCACCAGAACTGTTTTTATCAGATTTGCCTCTGGCATCGGACGATCATATCCACAATATGACCATCGAGCTTTCCGTCCAGGATTTCGATATCGAACGTTTGTCAGATGGCTACCAAACACACATTGAATCGGAAGCGCTTTTCAAAACTCAAGAGAAAGCGTGGAACGATGGCATTGAAGTTGATGAGGCAGAGTGGGGCGCGTTGAAAGAAACGGCGACGGCTATCCTTGTTGAAAACAGCCAACGTTCAATTCAAGGTGCAGGTGAGCTCGAGGCTTCTTAGCTTTGTTTTATAGAGCTATAAGTTACAGAAGCTCAGTTTATAGATCTTTGGCTTATAGAAACTAAACCTATAAAGCCTGAGCTTGTTCAACCTAAAAACCTCATTTACAACAGATAAAACCAAAGAGCTTAACGTATCCTCACCTCGTTAAGCTCTTTTTATTTGTGTCCCACTTTTGTTCTTCTTCTCAATAGATCACATCTTAAACTCTCTGTTTTGACACAAGTTGTTACGCGTATAAAGCTAATTTGGCGATTTAATGAAGTACCTTCACATTCAGGTTCAACAAACGGTTTCATTTACAAGCTAGTATGCGTATCTTGCTAACTACGGTGCCAAAGGGTGCCATTTTTATTCGTACCAATGACTTTAGAATCAGATAAAAAGGAATGAAGCGTGCAAGCTAACTTTATTGATGGAACCACCCTGTACCGTCAGCACTCTTTCAAGTTGCCACTTGATTATCAAGCCAAAGATGGACAACAGATCCAAGTCTTCGCACGTGAGCTGGTTGATCTCGCTAAAGATGAGCAAGAGCTGCCGTGGTTGATCTACTTTCAAGGCGGCCCAGGTTTTCCTTCTCCACGGGTGAGTGGTCAATCGGGTTGGCTAAAGCGTGCATTACAAAACTACCGTGTTCTGCTTCTAGACCAACGTGGTACTGGCAACAGCACGGTTATCAGCCATGAAACTTTGGCGCATTTGTCTCCAGAACAACAAGTCGAATACTTAACGCATTTCAGAGCGGATAACATCGTTCGTGACGCTGAAGCGATTCGTGAACAGTTTGGTATTAAGCAATGGTCGACGATTGGTCAAAGCTTTGGTGGCTTCTGTACACTGAGCTATTTGTCACTGTTCCCACAGAGCTTGCAGCGTTGTTATGTGACGGGCGGCATTCCTTCTATTGAACGAGAAGCTGACGATGTTTATCGTGCGACTTACAAGCGTGTAGAAGACAAAAACAGAGCTTTCTTTGCTCAGTTCCCACAAGCACAAGCTATGTGTCGCGAGATCTCTGATTACCTGCTCAACAACGATGTGAGACTGCCAAACGGTCAGGTGTTCACAGTTGAACAGTTCCAGCTAATAGGTATTAATCTTGGTGGCGGCGAAGCAAACCTTCCAATGTATTTCACACTGGAGAGTGCGTTTGTTGAAGTGAACGGTAACAGACAGCTGAGCTACAGCTTCCTAAATCAAATGCAGCAAGAGCAGGGTTACTTAACTAACCCAATTTACGCAATCTTGCATGAATCGATTTACTGTCAAGGTACAGCGTCTAACTGGTCTGCACATCGTGTTCGTGAGCAGTACCCACACTTCAACTACCAATCGGGCAGTGAGTTCTGGTTTACTGGTGAAATGGTGTACCCATGGATGTTCGACCAACTTGAAACGCTGAAGCCACTGCGTGAAGCCGCGAACATGTTGGCTGAAAAGTCGGACTGGGGCACTTTGTACAACGCAGAGCAGTTGAGCAAGAATACAGTGCCAATGGCGTGTGCCGTTTACGCCGATGACATGTACGTTGAGTTGGATTACAGCCGTGAAACATTGGCGAACATTCCTAACTCGAAAGCGTGGATCACCAATGAATATGAACACAATGGCTTGCGAGTAGACGGCGAAAGGATTGTCGATAAATTGATGACGATGGTTGAAGCGTTAGAAAATCTGCCAAAGTAATCAAGCTATTTGCACTAGAAACAAGATGCGTTAGAAGCTTTCTACTTTAGAAAAGATCTACGTTAGAAATACGATACGCCAGAAACAAGAAAACGCTGCACCCATGCAGCGTTTTTTTATGTCATCGAACTATTCGATTTAAGGAACTAGGAGGGGTAGCCCTTGAAGCCATTAAGGTTGGATGACGATATCTTGATTTTCAGTGGTCGATAAGCTGGCGCGGTTTTGTTCGATAAGCTGAGCCGCATAAGAGGGAGTCACAGCTTGAATTTCGCCTTTTGAACGAATCGTTAATGCTTCCCACGCATGATCACGGTATTTGCCTGTCTGTGTATATTCAATAAGTACTCTCATGATTCTTCCATCCGATGTGTGGTTAACGTGCTACTAACATTAGCGCCATTATTGTGGTTACACACCTGTTAAAAATGGAACATAAGATTAACCAAATGAGAATGCGTGTAACTTGAAAAACAGATCCAACTGCACTTATCTTCTTAACCGCGTTTATCGCAACTAACCGTATTTATCGCAACTAACAGCATTTATCGTAACCAACCTTACTTATCGTAAATAGCGTCCATAAAAAAACGCTGCACAATGGCAGCGTTAAAGTTGAGATAGGTTGAAGATTGCTTAGCTGTTTTCTAAGCCAACAATCTTGCGTGCAGACATCACTGCACTATCCAAATCGGTCAATCTACCAGCACTTGCTGGACCAAGAACTGATGAATACAAAGCCAACTGCTTCTCAAATGATAAATCTAATTGGTTATATAGATTTTGGCGGATTTGAGCGTGTTGCTGAGGCTTTGCGCTCGACAGGCCTTCCAACGTATCGTAGATGAGTGTAGTTGTATCCATAACTGTCCTTAGTACATCTTTAGAAAATTTTGCATATTATGCACTTGGTATCATCTTTGTTCTGCGAGATTGATCGCATTATGTGCAGCTCTGCTTAATTGTGTAATCAGTTAGTTACAATTGTGTTGTACGGCAAAGTGTCGGAACTCGGGTTTGGGCAAAAGAAAAGGAGACACAGTGGTCTCCTTTTGGCTTGTTAGCAAAGATAAAAGTTACGTGCTGTTCGCTGTTTATTGAGCCAATCGGCTACGCACAGCTACAGCGCCTATCGTATGTTAATGTTCTTATCTCGATTTTCGTACATTTCAGGTGTGGTGTGTAATCCACCTGCATAGCCTGCTGCTTCAAGTGTTTCTCTTACCTCTCGAACATGCTCAGCCGTGACCGGTTCATTTCTGTCGCCAAGGTTTAAACGCACAAACGTGATTAACTCAGCTAAGCGTTGATCCGACAGTACATCCTCAAAACTTGCCATTGGCATGAAATTTCTGTCTTTGTCGAGATAGGTGGGTTGCAAGCCGCGCACCGTTACCGCAATGGTATTGAATGGGTCGCTGTGCATGATAATACCGTTGTTCAACAGAGTAGGGGCGATTGGATCGCGACCTTTACCATCGTCACCATGACAGGCCCCACAGGTTTGACGATACGTGGTGTAGATTTCACTGGCATACGCAGCTTCATCAAACCCTTTAGGCTGTAACTGAACGGCATCACTGGCAATGGTGTTGTTGATGTCCCCACTGAGTAGGTAATAGGACATCGACTCAATATCTTCACGCGTCATCAAGCTTAGGCTGTTTTTCACTACATCAGCCATACCCGCAAAAGCGGTGCCTTTGTCTGAATGTCCTGTGTGTAAAAAGTCTGTGAGTGTTGCTTCATCCCAACCATCGATATAGAGCTCATTGGCTGTAATATCAGGCGCGTTCCAACCGTCGATCAAGTTACCTTGGAAAATACGTTCTGGTATCAGTGCTTGGGCAATATTTCGAGGTGTATGGCACTCCGAACAGTGACCAAGTCCTGCGACCCAATATTTGCCTTGTTGCCACTTATCGACATTCTCAATTTCTCCTTTGAGTTCCTCTGGCACTTCATAATCAATAGGGTCGGTATCCATGAATACGATGTTCCAGCCAAGCAAACCTAAGCGAATATTGGATGGAAACATCATGCTGTTGTCATCATTGCGTCGCGGCACGGCGGTGATTGACTGCATGTATTCCCATAAATCCACCATGTCTTGGTCGGTGAGGTATTGATAGGAGGTGTAAGGCATTGCAGGGTACAGGTAACCATTCTTGCCTTTACCTGCGACTAACGCCGCTCGGAAATCATCGAAGTCATAAGTCCCAATACCTTCGGTAGTGTGTGGCGTTATGTTGGTTGAATACACGGTGCCGAAGGGGGTGACAAAGGGTAGGCCGCCAGCAAAGGGTTCGCCACCTTCTGCACTATGACAAGCCACACAGTCACCGGCATAAGCGAGATATTCTCCGCGCTCAACAGATGATGCTTTCAAACTCGCGAGCCGTTGTTGCTCTACGTCACCAGCGTGTCGGATATAAGCCCCAAGCGCGAGTATCTCGTTCTCACTGAGCTGCTCATCAAACGCAGGCATTAGGTTGTTCAAACCGTAATTGATGGTGTGCTGAATCTCTTCAATACTCCCTCCGTGAAGCCAGATATCATCGGAAAGATCAGGTACGCCAATCGCTGGGTTAGCGACAGCACCATCGGCATGACAAGACGAACAGTATTGGACGAACAAGGTTTTACCGAGCTCGACTTTAATCTCCGGCACATCGGTATGACGTTGGTTGAGGGAGGCTAGATAGTAGGAGACTTTTGCCACCTCGTCTGGGCGCATGATTTCACTCCAACCCGGCATCGCTCCATTTCGCCCTTTGGCAATCGAATGGATCACAGCTTCATCACTGCCGCCGTATAACCATTCTTGGTCGATAAGATTAGGGAAGTGTTTCTGACCTTGTGCATTATCTCGGTGACAAGCGGCACAGTGAGTTTGGAATAGAATCCTACCGCTGTTCACGATCTCTGGGACAGCAGCTAATCCCTCTAACGTGGTTTCGCTGGTTTGTGCAAATTGCTCATTGAGAGTGGTGGATGGTGAACTGAGCTTATCGTCGCTTTGTTCCCAATCGACTAAGCCTTCCCATTCTCCAAGCCCGGGGTAGAGCACCAAATAACCCGCAGACAAAAGAAATGCCACTGCATAACTGATAAATAACAGCTTAGGTGGAGGCGCATCTTTCTCTTCAATACCATCAAAGGTGCCAATGGTGTGGTCGTGATCGGCCTTGTGATTGCTACGCCAGTATTTAACGACAACAGACACCATCAGAACAAAGAATATTAAGGTTAAGAGTACCGCCCATAGATTCCAGAATGTGCTCATTGTGATACCTCCTGTGACGTATCTTTACCCAGGCTTTGTAAATAGCGAATCAGAGCTTCACCTTTGGTTTTGCCTCTTACTTGCAAACGGGCATCACCAATTTCTTGATCGGTATAAGGCACACCTAAGGTACGTAACACTTCCATTTTGGCGCTAATATCATCGCCAGTCAGAGTCTGCTCAAATAGCCACGGGTAAGAGGGCATGATCGAGGTCGGTACGACTTTTCGAGGGTCAATTAAGTGAATAGCATGCCATTGGTCAGAATACTTTCTACCTAAGTTAGTGAGGTCAGGACCAGTACGTTTAGAGCCCCACAAGTTAGGAAACTCATAGATATCGTCTGCTTCTTGGTTCGGGCGACCATTACGCTTCACTTCTGGCTCTAGAGGGCGAACCATTTGTGTGTGACAAACATGGCAGCCTTCACTGATGTATATGTCTCGGCCTGCTAACTCAATCGGTGTGAGAGGCATCGCTAAGCTGCCTTTGGCAATATCATCGCCACGGACAATGCTTGGCACTACCCAGACCAATAAAGAGAAGGAGGCCACGACAACAGTGGTCAAAATTAAAATGACGATTGAATGTGTAAAGTCTTTACTCATCATTTAAGCTCCTTCATTAACAGTGTGTTTAGCATCATTTGTTACGGGCATACGAACCGTTTTGTACAAGTTGAAAGCCATTAAGAACAATCCGAGTACAAACAGCGCGCCACCAAAGAAACGCATGAATAGCCAAGGTGCTTTAAAGTCCATAGCTTCTACAAAACTGTAAATCAGTTCGCCATTTTCATTTTGAGCGAGCCACATATATCCCTCGCCGATGCCTGCGATCCAAAGTGCTATTGCATAGATGGCGACGCCAGCATGAGCAAGCCAAAAGTGCCATTTAATCAGTCGTCGTGACCATAGATCGGTTTGGCCCCATAAGCGTGGAATGAAGTAGTAAAAAACCGCTATCCCTGACATCCCAACCCATCCGAGAGCCGCGGAATGTACGTGCCCGATGATCCATTCGGTGTTGTGTGCCACCATATTGAACCAGCGAATAGCGAGTAGCGGACCTTCGAATGTTGCCAAGCAGTAGTAAAGAATCGCTGAGAAAAAGAATAAAAGAATGTAGTCGGACTTCAGCTTTTCTTTATTTTGTAGGAGGGTCATTGCGCTATTGAACGCGCCTGCCCAAGAAGGGAGCCACAGGATCAAAGACATAACGATGCCGATGTTCTGAATCCAGATGGGAACAGAAGAATAAACCAAATGGTGCGTTCCGGCCCACGTGTAAAAGCCGACCAAGCCCCAGAAATGGATCACAGACAAACGGTACGAGTAGATAGGTCGATCCGCCGCTTTGGGTATGAAATAGTAGTTCATACCAATCACACCAGCGGTCAGCAAGAAACCGACGGCATTATGTCCCCACCACCATTGAACAATCGCATCTTGAGCGCCTGCAAACACAGAGTAGGACTTCATCGCCAACACAGGCATCGCGAGGTTGTTCACGATGAAAATCATTGCAACGACGATAATGAATGCAGCAAAGAACCAGTTAGCCACAAAGATATGGCTGACCTTTCGTTTAGCAAGGGTGCCAAAGAACAACACCGCGTACAGCACCCAAACCAACACAATCATCAAGTCGATTGGCCATTCAAGCTCCGCATACTCTTTTGAGGTAGTGTGGCCTGCGGGTAAGGAAATGACCGCAAGTAACAGGATGAATTGCCAGCCCCAAAATACCATCCATGAAAGGCTTTTGTTGAACAAGTCACAATGGCCTGTTCGCTGGGCAATGTACAAAGACGTCCCCATCAAGATATTCACGACGAAGCCGTAAATTACTCCAGAGGTATGTAGCGGACGCAGTCGACCAAATTGGAAATACTGAGAATCAAAGTTTAAGACTGGCCAATATAATTGCGCGGCGAGAATCACGCCGATGATCATACCTACAATCGCCCACACTAAGGATGCAATGATGAAGTACTTCACGACCTTAATGCTGTATTGCGTTGTCACTTGTTCCATAACAAGGCTCCTTGCCTAGAGGTTTTGAATCGCTGACTTAATTTGAATCGCTGAGCGAGCCTGCTTCGTTGCCGAGCACAGAATAGAAATAGGAAATGTCACGGATGTCTTGGTCTGAGAGCGTGTCGGCTTGTTGTTGCATGAGAATCGCTAAGCCACTGGTTCTTTCTCGAGTCTGGTAATCTTTCAATGAAGAGATGAGATAACCCACTTTTTGACCGCGAAGGTTCGGGTAGGGATCTTGTGTTGAGATGCCATCAGCGCCATGACAGGTCATACACACTTTAGCTTTTTGTTTACCTAATTCGAATTGTTCTTGATTAACTTCAGCAGAAACAGGAAACATGACCAGCGTCATTACTAGGGTAGAAAGTGTCGCCATGGGGTTAAATTTTTTTATATTCAAACTCATTCTCGATTCCCTTGATTATGAAATGAGTAAGCTTTCTAAGATCAATACACGAGATCAACTGGTGAAGTAGAAACGACTGGAACTCGTTATTAAGTCTCTTAAAGCTGCTTACGTTCGATTAAAGGTTATGCAGCAACCAGCATTCTCGCTACTGACTTACTCATATTTATTGTTAATTTTGTTGTTTCATACGTATTCATAGGGCTTATTGGTTTACTTACGCAGAGTAAAATACGAGTTTTTGTTACTAGACGGTTGAGAAGGAATACGTCAAGCGGGTAGGGAGTGCTGAACGAGAGCGGTGATGGAAGAGACAGAGAAACGGCGAAGTTATTGAAAAACAGCGAGGTGTAGGAGCATTAGGGATAAAGCGATAGCGTTCAATCTAAGTGGTATCGGTACAAGTTAAATGGTCAATTTATACTAGACTCAATTTAGTGACCTTTTTAAATGGAGTTTAGAATGAGAACTGTATTCTTGTTGATGCTTTGGCTTTGCTCGTTTTCGATTTTTGCAGCCTCAGAGTTAACGGTTTTCGACCACTCTGGGCAAAAGCATGGTTTTAGTAGAGAGCAACTCCTGTCACTTCCTCAAAAAGAAATTACTACCACCTTGCCTTGGGTCGAGGGTCTGACCGTTTATAGTGGCGTGACGTTACAAACGGTGCTTGGAAATATGGATTTACCGATATCATCACAAGTTACTTTTGTGGCATTGAATGACTATAAAATTGCCGTGCCCAAAGAAGATTTTGATACCTATGAACCCATCATTGCGATTAAAAAGAATGGTGAGTTTATGTCTGTGAGAGAAAAAGGCCCGTTTTGGTTGATTTACCCACTCTCTGCGAATCCTGAGACTAATACCCCTGATTTCCATGCCAAGATGATTTGGCAGATTCGTGATATTCACCTGTAGAGGCTAATTATGAAGAAGCTGTTGTCTATGGCTGCAATCAAAGTCGTTGTTTTGTCTTTGGCCGTGGTTGTTCTATCCGTCAATATCTACAGCGTTACTCGAATTAATGACATCAACAAGAGCTTTTCTAATCGCCAAAATGAGGCAACATGGTTTGTTTTCCAATTGGTAAAGGAATACGCGAATTTCTTGATGGTGAGCCGTTCGGATAATCTCAATTACGACGATTTGTGGTTAGCCTATGATATTACGTGGAGCCGCTTTGATATTCTGATCAACAGTACCGAATCTTCTAACTTCATTAAATCTGCCAACTTCAAACCTTATTTCACCGGAGAGTTTGAAAAGTTTAAGTCGTTAGAATCCTCAATTAAGTTGGTGAATCAAGGCGCTTTGCCTAAGGAATCACTGCAGAAGAAAATTGATATTTGTTACAACACGCTGGTCGAATTTATTAACGAAAAGTTTCGACTTCAAAGCCCGGTTATTGAAGAAAACACCACAATGGTCGACAAGTTGGTGATGATGCATCAGATAAGCAGCGTATTTCTGGTGTTGCTACTGCTTGTGACAGGAGCGATTTTTTACGTCGACTTTGCAATCAAACGAAAACTTCATTCTACCGACTTCATTACTGGCTTTCGCAATCGAGTCTCGCTCATGCAGTTTGTTAAGAACAGCTATCCAACAAACGGTAATTTCGACCTTTACTTTGTAAGAATCAGAAACCTTAGTGAGATAAACCAAAAGTATGGACTTGAATATGGAGACTTGGTGGTGAGTTCAGCTGCTAAGTCCCTGACGGCAAAGGTACCGGAAAGTACTATCTCGTTTCGTAGTAGTGGCAGTCAGTTTCTATTCTTCATTCCTGAGCAATTGTACACAAGTGATGAGATACAGGAAAAATTCAATGACGTGCTTAAGGATTATATCTCTGCGGGGAATTTAGAATTGATGATTGACGCTGTAGTCAGGCATAAGAAGAACATCAGCTCTAAAGATATGATGGAGCTACTAACGACAATGCAGAGTTAATCCCCGCATCAGCGATAAGTTAGATCATTAGGTTTTGTTGACTGTACGCTCACCATTTTCCCGCTTCACTATCATGGCTTTTGCCATTCTTTATTTGCCTCCTCATTCAATGTGCAGCCAATAGAGAGCTCCTGCTCTGATGAAGATAGTTCTACTACTAGTTATAGCTATAGTGGCTTTCCGCGCTTGAATAGGAAGAGAGGCTTTGAGGTTTAGGTTTAGGTTTAAGGTTACTGCTTTTGAGTGAGTGCAACGATTCGCTCGTTAGATCTCGAACTGCTAACAGACTGCGGGTTTAAAATTGCTTGCGGGTTATGGTTTCGAACAAACTCGATGAATTCCAGGTAAGTGAGTGGCTGACTGAAGAAGTAGCCTTGTATTAGGTCACAGTTGGCTTTTCTGAGGTAATGATACTGTTCTATCGACTCAACACCTTCTCCGACGACTAGCGTGTCACAAGAGTGGCCTAAGTTAACCATAGATTCGACCATCTTGCGGTCGGCCTTGTCGTCTACCATGTTATCGATAAAGCTCTTATCAATTTTGAGCTCATCCACAGGGTAGTGGAGAAGTTGGTTAAACGCTGTGTAGCCCGTACCAAAATCGTCAAGGGAGACCTTTAAACCTAAGCTTCTGAGGCTCTCGATAGTCTGCACCGTAAGCTTGGTACTTTTCACGTAACTGGTCTCGGTAATCTCTATAATAATGTTGCCAGGTGGCACTTGATAACGTTCGAGTACTTTACGGATGTTGTCGGCAAAATTACGGTTGTAGAGCTCCATCGCCGAGATATTAATTGACAGAGTGCCCTTGTATTTATGAAGTTCTGAAAGCTCTTTATAGCTTTTGATCGCGGTGCCAATGACCCACATGTCGAGCCTGGCAATAAGGTTACTCTTTTCTGCAACTGGGATAAATTCTTCTGGTCCCGCATCGATATCGAATAAGGCTGGGCAACGAATCAGGCACTCCGCGCCATCTATCTGAAGTGTCTTGGCGTTAAAAATAGGCATAAAGCGAAGTTCAAAGTTGTCACTTTCGCAGCACTCTAAGAGTCTTTTCTCTACAACGTCATGGCGTTCCAAGGTATGTAACAACTCTTCGCCATAAACAATACGACTTTCGCCATCACTATGAGACTTCGCATTAGCTAACATTTCATCGATGCATCGGTGCCAAATCTCATCGAACTTTGGTGTGTCGAGCGGTAAAACACCTGTTGCGAGTGATAATCGAAACCCATAGTAGTCAAGGAAGGTGGTGCCGGTCAGCGTATTGTTGATGTTCTCAATTTCTTCGTTTATCACTTGGTTCTTACCCATCTCCAAGATCGCGATAAACTGATTCCCTCCCAGTCTGGCTAAAGAGTAATCACTGCAACTAAAGCCCAAAGAGGCTTGTTGGTTTTGTAGTGTCTCTTTCAGTGCTTTAGCTAAGCTTATCAGTACATTATCACCAACTTTTGCCCCGTAGAGATCGTTAATTTTACGAAAATCGATGATGTCCCAACAAACCACATAGCAGTGTGGGCTCATCGAGCTTTTTAGTCGTACATCAAGGTGTCTGATGAAAGAGCGTCGGTTAGCTAGCTTGGTGAGTTGGTCGAATTCGGCTTCGAACTTCAACTCTGTTAATGAGCCTATGTACGCGTTCTTTAAACCATCAATTTCACTTTGCCCCGATGAACGCTTGAAATACCTAAGCTTGAGCCCGCCGATCGATATCTCTTGCAGTAAGTCTTTAAGCGGGCGCACAAGTTGGTAACGCACCACTAAATGCACGATCAACATGATCGTAAAGAGAGTGCCAAAGCCACCTAACAAGGTTTGTTTAGCGATGATGGCTTTCTCATGGTTGAACTTTTGTTCTCGAATATTTACTTGCGCGATGAGATTTCGGCTGGTCATCTGCACATTGATATTATCTTGGGTTTGCTCAATTGATTTGATAACGAATTGGGTATTTCCGATGTTGGCAGCGTCAGAGGATGGCTCGATTAAGAACTGAATATTGTCATCGTCATTGTATTTGATTAATAAGCTAGAGAGTTGTATCAGAGGTCCGTCAGCAATCAAGATGTAGCGATTTAAACTGTTACTTGCACGTTTGTCTTGAGGAAGGAGGTAAGGGTCAATTGCTGCAACATACGAGTATCTGAGCTCTCCACTGATCGAGACATAAGAGAAGCCTTCGTAGGAGA
Source organism: Vibrio sp. 10N.286.51.B11 (assembly GCF_041469245.1). NCBI lineage: Bacteria > Pseudomonadati > Pseudomonadota > Gammaproteobacteria > Vibrionales > Vibrionaceae > Vibrio > Vibrio sp. 10N.286.51.B11. The sequence goes on from NZ_JBFRKI010000020.1 coordinate 51,710, forward strand.
GTTCCTTCTTGCTGATTAACGAGGTGTATATATCGAAGACTCTTTCGTAAATCTTGTCAGGGATCTTTAGCCCCTCGAAAGGATCGGCTCTGAGAGTCGAAAGCGTTAATTTGAACTTAGGGTCCACGATATAAACATTGCGTTGCCCAAATTGATTGACGTGATTCTGGCTTAATACTCGGAGTACTCGTTTTTCCAATAGCGATAGAGTCGTGTAGTCGCCAGGATTTTGAATGTAGCGGAGGAACTGCAACGAAGAACCGATATCTTTAACTAGTAAGGACAAGCCGAGCTGCTCGTATTCCGCCGCGACTAAAGCGGTGTTCACATCAGATTGCACCTTGTCCAAATACATGTGCTTAGCATGATTTGATGCGAAGTTGTACATCACGATTCCCGCTATCAGGAGCACAAATGTCAGCGTTGGTAAAAGTACAAAATAGAGCTTCTTCAATACTGGCATGAGTTATCTCAAACTGTCGACAATACGATTGCGAATTTGAATGCTACTCGGTTCTAACGGCTGATAAAGGTAGCTGCGATCTAATACTTCTTTATTCGGGAAAAGCTCGGGATCGTTTTGATACTCCTGAGAAGTGAGTGCTTTTGCTTTTGAACTTGGCGTTGCAAACCATGAATCCATTGCGTTTTGAGCGGCGATTTCGGGTTGCGATAAGAAGGAGAGAATCGTGGTTGCCTGTGGAGATCGCTCTCCGTTGTTAATTGCAGCCATACACTCTAACCATAAGGTTGTTCCTTCTAGAGGTACTGTGTAGGCCCAAGATGCCTCAGGTTCGGCATCATTAAGCACATAGCTGTCACCTGAGTATCCGTAGGCGAGGTCGATGTTGGCTAAGTGTTCGGGATGACGAATATAATCGACAACGTATTCATTACTTTCAAGGTGAGGCTTCTGTGCTTGTAGCGTTTTGTAAGCGACTCGAAGTTCTTGTTCGTTGTTGGTAAACGGCTCAAATTGATTCATCAGAAGCGCAGCACTCACCAAATCCGTAGGCTCATAATACATGCTGATTCGGCCGCTGGTTTTGGTTTCAGGGTCTAGAAGAGCGCCCCAAGACTTGGGAGTCTCAACTTTTCCGCTTCGGTATAAGATGCCGGATGTCCCCCAAGCGTAGGGGATTCCATATTCGCCACACCCATCCACCCATCTTGAGTCAAAGTTGCTTGAAAGGGATTGCTGCAAGTCGCTCAGGTTGTGGAATAAGTTCTGTTTAGCCAGCGCTTTCAGTTTCATACTTTCAATGACAACCAATTCAAACGCACCTCGTCGTTCACTCAATAGCACTTCATCACGAATGGACTCGTCAGAAAAATATTGCTGCTTTAGTGAGATGCCGTAGGTATCACTCAACTGGGTAACGACGCTGTCAGATAAAAATTCATCCCAATTGTAGAGATAAATATCATGCTGCTGGCCAAATACAGGGCTAGCCAAAAAGGATGTTGACGCAAGTATTGATACGCAAAACGCTTTCACTGACGGATTCCCTTTCGTACGTGATAACTAAATCGTAGCCCAAAATTTGCAACATGATTCAAATTTAGGCACTTAATTTAACTTCAACTTCATGCATTTCATGCAAATAGCAACTTGCTACTCCTACTTGATACCGAACCTTTATCGTGTGAGGCAAGGATGACTCCGTCGTATCGTATTCAACACAAGTACGTATTCCAGTTTATTGTCCGTGAATGGATTATTTAAATTAATATTCATCATAATATCCATTCTTACAAGTTATTATGCAAATATTAAGCATTAAATAATGATGCGGTGATTACCTTTTTCGGGTTTTCGCTCGTATTAATCGTCGTTATTCCTTTGTTTTGCCATCGCGTTTTACTCTTATGTTCAATGTTCTTTTATCCCTAAAAACACTTCTATAACGTTTTGTTTATCATTTGTTTCGTTTCTCAATAAGTATCGATAAAGTTGTTGCTAAAGACTTGTAGCACAAGGTGATTGTGCTTATTGTGGGCAGCAATATCTAGGTTATGTCCCAACGAGCCATGATTGCCGGTTTGGGAAATGTTGTGCATTTAGGAGCCATTGTGGATTTAGAGATATATCAAGTAGATTCGTTTACAACTCAAGCGTTTAAAGGGAACCCTGCCGGGGTCTGTATCTCCAAAGAGCCGTTGGATGAGTCGTTAATGTTTTCAATCGCTGAAGAGATGGCGGTATCTGAAACGGCTTTTCTCGCGCTTAACACTATGACGCTTAAATGGTTCACTCCCGAAGTCGAAGTGAAGCTGTGTGGACATGGCACACTGGCAACGGTTCATGTGATGAAAGAACAAGGACTGCTTGAGACAGGTGATAAGGTCGTGTTTAACACCTTATCTGGGGAATTATCTGCCGCCGTTTGTGAATCGTCTATCGAGCTTGATTTTCCTAGTACACAGCTATCATTGCGTTCTGAACCCAACCTCACGCTGCTTGAACACCTAGGTTTAGATCCGCATCAAGTAGTTTCATTCAGAGAATTTGACTCTAAGCAGTTAATCGAAGTTTCCAACGAACAAGTGTTATTGGAGCTTTCACCAAACTTTGATGCGTTAAAAGGTATTCAAGGGCGAGGTGTAGTGGTGACAGCATTGGCAGCAAATACGGAACTTGATTTTGTTTCTCGCTACTTTGCACCTTGGGTTGGGGTTAATGAAGATCCTGTGACTGGCTCGGCACATTGCGCATTGACGCAACACTGGGCAGAAAAGCTCAACAAAAGCAGTTTCAGTGCTTATCAGGCGTCTCGTCGTGGTGGCTATATGTCGACTGAATTATTGGCTAATGGGCGAATAAAGTTAATCGGCTCTGCGACCACTGTGATTAGTGGTGTGTTGAAGCTTTAGATTTTTATAGAAGCTTTAGAGCGCTGTTTGCTCTGTTTTGTTGTAACCGCCTAGTATGTTTTATTCGACTGTTCACCGTGAAAGAAGCGGCTAGGGCGGAATGTTATTATTGAAGGAATCACCGTGTCTGCCTTTTATCTTTCCCAAGTATTAGTCGCGATAGCCATTTGTTTTGATCTTCTGTCATTCCAATTCAAGGAAAGGAAGAAAATCGTCACTTGTCTGTTCTTTGCTGGCGTTCTTATTTCGAGTCACTTTATCCTTCTTGAACAATGGACAGCGGCGAGCTTAATGACGATTGCCACGATTCGCTATTTGACGAGCGTATTTTCTACCTCGTCTAAGTTTAAATATTTGTTCTGCTCGATGTCGGTGGTCGCAACCGCTGTGACTTATTCGGGGCTGACCAGCATATTGAGTTGCTTTGCCTCCGTATTTCAGACCTTTGCTGCCTTCAATAAAGATGACCGTCGATTAAGAGAATTGATGATCATCGGAACCAGCTTTTGGTTGATTCACAATTACTTAGTTGGCTCGCCAACAGCGGTTGTTATGGAGGCGCTGTTTATCTGCAGTAACTTGGTGGGCTATTACCGTTTTTACTTCAGAAAGAGTGCCACTGCTTAGGTTTACAACTGAAGCTAAGGCCCAAATTATTAATCAATTCAATACTAGCTAGGAGAGCTTGATGCCAAACATTTACAATGATGTTCCTTCATCAATACCCAATGAAATATTCAATGACCTGATTGCCAACGACAGTGTTCGAATTGAAAGAATATTGTCGCATGGACACAGCTCCCCGGAAGAGGGTTGGTATGATCAAGATGAGAATGAATGGGTGATGGTGATAGAAGGTCAAGGCGTCATCGAGTTTGAAGATGGACGCGTTGTTACCTTGTCTAAAGGGGATTACACCAATATTGCTGCGAGAGAAAAGCACAAGGTTATTGGCACAGATAAAGATACGGTGACGATCTGGCTCGCTGTGTTTTATCGTTGATATCTTGCTCTAAAGCTGAGGCTGTTAGGTTATAAAGCTTGCTGATTCAGCTGTTTATTTGCACCTCAGAAAGGACTTAAGACAAAAAGGAGTATGTTGTGGTTAGAATTCGAAACTATCAAGCGAGTGATGACAAAGCACTGTGGGAGATCTTCTTTCATACCGTACGTAACGTGAATGTTCGAGATTATTCTCAACAGCAAGTCGAAGCTTGGGCACCCAGTAGCTTTGACTTTGCGTTATGGCAAAAGCGTATGAATGGGTTACAACCCTTTGTGGCTGAGCTCGATGGCTGCGTTGTTGGCTATACTGACCTGCAACCTAACGGCTTGATTGATCACTTTTTCTGTCACCACGAATATCAAGGGAAGGGTGTCGGGAAAGCGTTGATGGAACATGTTTTCACTGTGGGTCGAGTTCGTGGCGTATCGAGATATTTCTCTGAAGTAAGTATTACCGCAAGGCCTTTTTATGAGCACCTTGGCTTTAAGGTAGTAAATGAACAGGAAGTCGAAATGCGTGGCGTAAAGCTGACCAATTACGTGATGGAAAAGATAGTTGAAGATGGACAAGGCAGCTGAATAGGCGGACTCGTGTTCTTAGGGATACAGAAACCGAGTTTAAAATATTAATGAACCTTATTAAGGATAACTTTTCCTGATCTATTGATATTGTCGATGAGTTCAAATTGTGTGCAAGATAATTTGTCTAATCTAAACATTGAATGAATACAAGGAGTGTTGTTCATGAGTCATGTGAGTAGATCTAAACTATATACATTGGTGTCGATGTTGTCCTTCGCTGTTGGCGTTCTTGCCTTAGATGCTGGGGTGTCGGGGTTATTTCCTCTCTTTGTTGTCGTCATCTCATTTTTTTCATTCGTCATTAACTCGTTTCTTTGTTTGTTCGGAGGTAAACGCGAAGATGGCTTTGATGCCTATCAAAAAGCAAATCAGACTCGGTCTGAAGCACTGGTCAAAGGCTTAGAAGACTCGAGCAAATAAACCTATGCCTTCAGGCGAACGGTAATCTCATTTTTGATACAGTTTTCACCTGTTTTTGGTTCTCTTCTTCAAGAAAAATCATCACTTTAGAGATAATATCCACTTCAACTAATTTCAGTGAAGGAAGAAAAGTGGGTATTGAAGCTTTAGCGTTTGTGATGGACGCATTAATCACCGCATGTTGTATGTATATCGCCTCTAAAATGTCATTCGTGGTCGCAGATTTTAAATCCCTTCTTACTATTGCTGTAATTGTTGCTCTGGTGTCATTGATTCCGACAGTGGGCTGGGTGTTAGGGTTGATTCTGTTTGTGTTCTTACTCGGGAAAGCGACGCACTCTAGTATTGGTGACTGCATCTGGGTAGTGGTCTTCACGAAGGTGGTATCGATGGCGGCCTTTCTGATATTCGGGCGCTTGTTTATGTAATCCGGGTTCTTGCTTATATCAAGGCAGGCTTGGCTAGTTTGATACCGATCTTAACTTGGTATTTAAACGTCAAAAGGGTGTGAACCTGTCACACCCTCTAAGAACCTTTGATTTGTGTTCATCTTTATTATTTAGGCAGTAATACAGCATCAATCACATGGATAACACCATTGCTTGCTTCAACATCTGCCATCACGACCTGCGCTTTGTTGATCATCACGTTGCCGTGATCAATTCCTACCATTACCGCTTCGCCTTGCACTGTTACGGCACTATCAAGTTTCATCACTTCAGACGCCATTATTTTCCCTGGCACCACATGATAGGTCAGTACTGCGATCAGCTTGTCTTTGTTTTCTGGCTTCAACAGCATATCAACCGTTCCTTCTGGTAGCGCAGCGAACGCTTCATCCGTTGGCGCAAACACAGTGAAGGGACCGTCACCTTTCAATGTTTCAACTAAGCCTGCCGCTTTTACCGCTGCTACCAAGGTGTTGAAAGAGCCGTTTTCAGCCGCCACGTCAACGATGTCTTTCTTCATTCCGTGGTGATCAGCGTGAGCAAAAGCCGTAAAAAGAAGCGTCGCAACTAGCACTGACATGCTTTTGATTAATTTATTAAACATATTGTCTTCCTTTGAGTTTTGTCCGTTATTTTCGAGAGGTATTACGAAAGCCCAATCGTGATAGATCAATTTGTTGTGTCTTTGAGTGAATGGTTAGCGATATCGACAGCGCCAAGCGAATAAATTTATATTGTTAAATGCTTGTTATAATTCCATTTTGATGCTTATAGTTATTTGGTGATTATTCAAGTAATGGATGTGAATATGAGGTTTGTTTTACCAGTAGTCTTTTCTGCATTGGCTTCAATACCTGCATACAGTGGTCTTGCTCCAAGTGAAGGTTTCAGCGGTAATTTCAGTGTATTGGCCGGTTTCTACTCTGACAGTAGTAATTTGAGTACTGAACAAGATTCGAATCAAGCCACCAACACCCAGGAAGGGGAGAGTGAAAACCAAGGGCTACTCGGCTTTTTGGGTACTGTTCAATATACTTTTGGCGAATCGCTGACTCACCAAGTGTATGCGGGTACGACACGAGAAGATATTGCAACAGGTACCATTGCGTTTGAGATCGGTTATCGATATCAACTTTCTGGTGGCACCATATTGGATTTTTCTGTTCTTCCTACGCTTATCTCGGGCAAGGCTTGGACGGATCCGTATGCTGTTGGCGTTAATCGAAATGAAACGGATGTCAAAGGTAATGTAGGACGAATGCAGCTCACTAATATCGGTGGAACTGGTTTTCGAACGGATCTCGCATTTGGGCAATCTGATGTTGATGAAGAGCTATCTGGTAGCCAAGGCTTATCTCCGGAAGATGCTGTGCTGCTGGATAGGGAAAGAACCTATGTGTACGCCAAAGCAGGATACCGCTTTATCTTACCAAACCACGCAGGTCTATTTGTTCCTTCAATGGTGTATTTCCACTCAGACGCAGAAGGAGGAGCACTCAGCTTCGATAGTTATGGTATTGAATTAAACTACGCGAAGAGAATCGGTCGTCATGGTTTTGTTGTCACCCTAGATGCAAGTGATCGTGAATATGATGAGTCGAATCCAATTTACGGGCAAGTACGTGAAGAGAATGAATTCGGTGCATTCTTAGCTTATGAGTTTGGTGGTTTGATGGGCTATAAAGATTGGGCGTTCATTACTTTACTGGGTTTAAGAAGCATAGATTCTAATATCGATTTCTATAACTCCGAGCAAGTATTAGCGAGTGTGGGTGTGGATTATAAATTCTGATATTCACACTATTTTAAAAATACTCATCAAAGCAGAAGTTTAAGTTCAGTCTTACTATTTGTTTAATTATTTCGGGCACTTACACCTTTAAAGGTTGTAGGTTCCCGTTGCTATCCGTAATATGAAAATTAGCTTATGGATAGAAATAATAGGATAAGGAAGCGCTTTGGAAATACAAATTAGACATTTAGAAGCAACGGATAGCCAAGATATTTTCGATATTTATCGCCGCCCTTCAGTTTCAGAAAACACCTCACAAAAGCCTTATCTTTGTTCTGAACAAGTGGAGCGACTGTTTGGTCATTCAGACCATTTCACTCTGGTTGCGGAAGTCTCCGGCAAAGTAGTGGGTCACATTACTTTATTCATGACCACCAAGGTAAGAGACAGGCACTGCGCTGGTCTTGGTATTGCTATTCACCCGGATATGCATGGTAAAGGGGTCGGTAAGGCGTTAATGCAAGAAGCGATCAATCAGGCGGATAACTGGCTTAATCTCGTGCGTCTTGAGTTAGAGGTTCATGCCGATAACCACGCCGCTATTGCTTTGTATGAACGTGTAGGCTTTCAGTTAGAAGGCACAAAAAGACTCAGTACGTTCAAAGCGGGTAAGTACATCGAAATGTTGCTGATGTCGAGAATACGACCAGATTACCGTTGAGATCGAACCAAACAGGTTCCTGCTTTAGAAATCGGTTAATGAGCAATTGATTAGTGAAATTCCCATTAAACTCTGTATAGTAGCAACCGTTTGCTTCGTATAACCCCAATGATATGGTTTGGGGGTCTCTACCAGCACCCGCAAAGTGCTGATTACGAAGGGTTTAGATCACAATTGTGTTCTTACTCTTTGTAATGGCGTTCAAGAAAACCTCCTGTCTATTATTCAGAGTAAGTGCACACCTAAAATCCATAGTAGGTGAAATATGAACGCATTTATTCAAGGGCTCCCAAAAGTAGAGTTGCATTTACACATTGAAGGTTCGCTCGAACCTGAGTTACTTTTCCAGCTTGCTCAACGCAATGGCATTGAGCTGCCTTATTCATCCCCAGAGCAACTAAGACGCGCATACGAATTTGATGATTTACAGTCATTTCTGGATATCTATTATCAAGGTGCTGATGCACTGCGCACAGAACAGGATTTCTACGACTTAACATGGGCTTATCTAGAACGCTGTAAAGCCGACAATGTTATCCATACTGAGATTTTCTTTGATCCTCAGACACATACCGATCGTGGCATTGCATTCGACACCGCTATTAACGGCATTCATCGTGCGCTTGAACAGGGTCATAAAGAGTTGGGCATTACCTCTCAAATCATCGCATGTTTTCTGCGCCATTTATCTGAAGAGAGCGCCATTCAAACGTTCGCAGAGGTATTGAAGCATCAAGATAAGATCGTCGGGGTTGGACTGGACTCTTCTGAATTAGGACACCCACCAGAGAAGTTCAAGCGTGTATTCCAACAAGCAAAACAAGCGGGCTTCTTGACGGTGGCGCATGCAGGAGAAGAAGGGCCGGCTCAAAACATTGTCGATGCGATTGAAATGCTCAGCGTGAGTCGAGTGGATCATGGTGTCCAGTGCATGACAGACGAAGCTCTAATCGAAGAGCTGATTGAAACCAAAATGCCACTGACGGTGTGCCCACTGTCGAATATTAAATTGCGTGTATTCGATGTGATGGAAGACCACAACATTGTCGAACTGCTCAGAAAGGGTGTGGCTGTAACGATTAACTCGGATGACCCTGCTTATTTTGGTGGTTACATGTCGGATAACTTTAATGCGGTGAGCAAAGCTCATGAGATGACGCATCAGGAGTTAGCGCTGTTTAGTTTGAATGCGATAGACGCGAGCTTTATTGAAGCGCCATTGAAGCAGCAATATCGAGAGCTTGTTCAAAGTTACTTAGCTAAAGCTGATTTTGACCAGAATTTCTAGCCGCTGTGCCCATTTACTAGCAGCTGAGTATAAAGCGCTAGGATGGCCAACTAAAGTGGATGGTAAAGTGTTATCGACTGAGTCTGCTTAATCTCTATAAGCCTAAATCATCTAGATGAAGACAAAAAAGAAGCTGGCAGTTTGCCAGCTTCTTTCATTTTTAAATTAAGCTCATTGAGCTACTTGTTCACGTAGTCTTTGAATTTCTGCTTGGTTTCAGCATCCGCTTTTTCGTACCAGAAATAGAGCATCTCTTCAGCTGTATTTGCTGCATTTCCGTCAATCTTTGTTGGAAGCGTTACCGGTTGTGCGACAGCAGCTGCTACGCCCGCGCTAGAACCTACTGTAAGTGCAGCGATGCCGCCTTTCTGGTTGTACTCCTTCGCTTCTTGCGGGTACTTACGACCAATCTGCATGCCATCTTTGATAAGTTTGTCTTGCTTAACACTGATTGCATTTTGGTTTTCATCAACCAGTTTCCAATCTAAGTTTTGAAGGCCTTTTTTCGCTTCGTTGGTGTTACGGAACTTAGGCATGTCAAACGTCAATGCTGTGTCTGTCGCATCAAAAGTAGCAATAATGGTATCGCTATCGACAAACTCTCGGTCGTTACCTTGGCTGAAAGCCAGTTGATATTTGAAAACGATTTGGTTTACGCCATCTGGAACGGTGATCGTTTTGCTCGAAGAGAAGAAACCACCGTCGAGATCAGGTTTAGCCTCATTAACAGCTAAGACTTCGACTAAAGCATCTGCGCTAGAAGGAACTTCAATTGTTACGTCAGCTAACACTTGTGGCGCTGCGATAATTGTGGAAAGCAGCGCGATGGATTTTAATGTTTTCATAATCATACAGTTGTTTATGGGCAGTTGAACTACAATCGCATGGTAAGAACTCCAATTCAAGTCATGTCATAAGGATTTGAAAAAATTTGCGAAATCTTAACGCAACGGTCATATATTAAGGTTCACATTGACTAGTGTGAGTTTTTATTTTTGAAAAATGAGAGGGTAGGTTGGGTGTGAATTGTACTAGTTGGCGGTTCGCGTCTTATGTTATTTGTATTGGATACTAAAAAGCCGCGGTCACTGCATTCAGTCACCACGGCTTCGTTATTACATTTTTAATCTAGAGTAGCTTATTTAGCTTGTGCTGCGGCTGCTTCTAGTTGCTTAAGTTTACCTTGAAGCATGTATGCATTCTGGTTGAAGTTACCTGGGTTCAGTACTTGGCTATTCTGCATAGGGTAATCTGGTAGCGTCGTCATAAACTCTTGAACCTGATTTCCTACTGGAACGAATAACCACATGTTGTCTGCCATCCAGCGTAGGTACATACCAGACTCGTGCGGTGCTTTCTCGAATGGGTCAGCACGTAGGTGAACAACTTGAGGCCAGTTTGGTTGGAAACGAACTGCATCCACAATGTTACCATCCATCACAGCAAACGAAATCTTGAAGTCATTCCAACGTACTGCGTTTAGCTCAGCGTTAGCAGAGAAGTAAAGCATGCTGTCACGAGGGCCTTTCTCTTCTTTACCTTGGAAGTAAGGCAGGAAGTTGTAACCATCTAGGTGTACGCGCCAGTTTTTACCGTTGTAAGTTGCACCTTTGTCAGATGCTAGCTTCTCAACCACTTTATCATCACCAGCGGCTGCTAGTAGAGTAGGAATCCAGTCTTGGTGGCCCATGATATCGTTGATTTTAGTTCCAGGTTTGATAGTCCCAGGCCAGCGAACTAGCTGAGGCACACGCATACCACCTTCGTAAGTTGTACCTTTCTCACCGTGGAAGTAAGTTGCGCCGCCATCAGGCCAAGAAACCGTTTCAGCACCGTTATCGGTAGAGTAAATTACGATAGTGTTGTCAGCGATTTTTAGTTCATCCAGCTTGTCTAGAAGCACACCAACATGGTCATCATGCTCTAACATACCATCAGCATAAATACTGATACCTGACTTACCTTGGTATTTCTCTTGTAGGCGAGTCCACACGTGCATACGAGTGGTGTTGTGCCAGATGAAGAATGGTTTGTCAGCTTTTACCGCTTTTTCCATGAATGCTAGAGATTCTTCTAGGAACTCTTCATCCGCATGCTCCATACGCTTACGCGTCATTGGGCCAGTATCTTCAATCTTACCGTCAGCAGTAGACTTGATTACACCACGAGGGCCGTAGTTCTTACGGAACTCTGGGTCTTTAGGGTAGTAATATGTTTCTGGCTCTTCTTCGGCGTTTAGGTGGTACAGGTTACCGAAGAACTGGTCAAAACCGTGGTTCGTTGGAAGGTGTTTGTCTTGGTCACCCATGTGGTTCTTACCGAACTGAGCTGTCATGTAGCCTTGTTCTTTAAGAAGGTCTGCGATCGTTGGAGCCCAATCAGGGATACCGTGGTCCGAACCTGGCATGCCGATAGTCAATAGACCAGTACGGAAAGGTTCTTGACCTGTTAGGAATGCAGCACGACCAGCAGTACACGATTGTTGACCGTAGTGGTCAGTAAATAGTGCGCCTTCGTTAGCAATACGGTCGATGTTAGGTGTTTCGTAACCCATCATACCGTTGTTGTATGCACTGATGTTGAATACACCAATGTCATCACCCCAGATAGCAAGAATGTTTGGTTTTTCTGCTGCTGTTGCCGCTGAAGAAGCTGCTAATAAGCCAACACCTAATGCTAGTTTATTAATTTTAGTACCCATAAGGACTCCGATTCACTTTTAAGATTAATGCGTTAGAACAACGCATCGATGAGCAAATGTTATTCTCAAAATTCCGTTACGTCCTTTTATAGTGCTTATAACCAATCGTTATGATGCTTAGGTAACCTATTGATTAATATCAGCTCCAGTGGGTACGTAGAATAAAGCCTTAGTTTGTATGTGTGATCCTTATCATGTTTGTTGGCGTAAACCTTATCGATGATTTCTGTATCCGTATCTCAATAAAAATGACAAAAAGATTAATAGCTTAGGGTATCTCGCGCATGTGTAAAAAATGGACTATACGTTGTAGGGCAGGATGCAAATAACTTACGAAGAGGTTTCTATGACAGCGAAATATGGCGCTAAACGTCGATTAGCGATTTTGGGTACAGCGATGATGGCCGCGTCCAGCGCCACTTTTGCGGCTGAAAAGCCAAATATATTGGTTATTTGGGGGGACGATATTGGTCAATCCAATGTGAGTGCATACACCTTCGGTCTCATGGGTTACAAAACCCCGAATATTGATAGCATCGCGAAAGAAGGGATGATGTTTACGGACTATTACGCAGAGCAATCTTGTACTGCGGGTCGCTCTACCTTTATCACGGGACAAAGTGTATTACGAACGGGTTTGAGTAAAGTAGGTTTGCCGGGCGCAGACATTGGCTTACAAGCAGAAGACGCGACAATCGCAGAAATGCTGAAACCTATGGGTTACATGACAGGTCAATTTGGTAAAAACCACCTTGGCGATAAAGATGAATTCCTTCCAACAGCACACGGGTTTGACGAATTTTTTGGCAACCTTTACCACCTAAATGCTGAAGAAGAACCAGAGAATGAAGATTACCCAACCGATCCTGAGTTTCGTAAGAAATTTGGCCCTCGTGGTGTCATTAAGTCATTCGCTGATGGCAAGATTGAAGATACCGGTCCACTGACGCGTAAGCGTATGGAAACGGTTGATGAAGAAACACTAGACGCGGCACTTGATTTTATGGATCGCGCAGTGAAAGCGGACAAACCATTCTTCGTGTGGTGGAACGCGACACGTATGCACTTTAGAACGCACGTGAAAGCCGACAGTAAAGGCGTAACCGGTGTCGGTAACTACGCTGATGGTATGGTTGAGCACGATCGACACGTTGGGCAACTATTGAAGCAAGTGGATGAGTTGGGTATCAAAGACAACACGATTGTTTTCTACTCAACGGATAACGGCCCTCACATGAACTCTTGGCCTGATGCGGGTACAACCCCGTTCCGTGGTGAGAAAAACACCAACTGGGAAGGCGCATACCGTGTACCAGCAATGGTTCGTTGGCCTGGTAAGATTGAACCAGGAACCGTATCTAACGAAATCATGCACCATATGGACTGGATGCCAACCTTCGTTGCCGCCGCTGGTGATGACCAAATCAAAGAGAAACTACTCAAAGGTCATACTGCCGGTGATAAAACGTTTAAGGTTCACTTAGATGGTTACAACTTCCTTCCTTACCTAACGGGTGAAGAAGAGAAAGGCCGTCGTTCGGAGATCTTCTACTTTACCGATGATGGTGATTTAGCGGCGCTTCGTTACAACCAATGGAAAGCGGTGTTCATGGAGCAGCGTGCAACGGGTACCATGCAAATTTGGGCTGAACCGTTCGTGACGTTACGTCTTCCTAAGCTGTTTAACCTGCGTATGGACCCATACGAAAACGCAGACATTACATCGAACACATATTACGACTGGTTGTTAGACCATGCTTATATGTTCGTTCCAGCACAAGCGTATGTGGGCAAGTTCCTAGAAACCTTTGCTGAATATCCGCCACGTCAAAAAGCTGCGAGCTTTAGCTTGGATCAGGTAATGGAAAAACTGCAGGAATCTCATAACAAGTAAGTGATTGTTTGAGTGAAACTGAACAGATTGAAGAGCTCTTAGGAGCTCTTTTTTTATGCGCATATCGATGAGTAAATCCCGGTCGTGAATACGAATCACAACAATCGAGATCATTGCCACTAAATAATTGTAAATTCGTTGTTTTTACGTCTACCTTATTAAGCATAAGGATGTATAAAAACAAGGAATGTTATGTCTGCATGGTTGTGCTCACTGGTAAACGGATTGAAACACCAGCGAGTCGCAGTATTATCCGCAATCTTGTCTTCACTGATGTTGTCGCTGTTCAGTCTGAACGCCTATGCCAACGAGCAAGACCCTAATATCAACTCTGATATTTCAAAGGCCAACTCTGTAGCTTCGCACGTTAGCTCTGATGCTTTACCTATCGGCTCTAAAGCCACGTATGTCGGTTCGGAAGCGTGTGTTGATTGTCATAGTGCAGAAGTCGAAGCGTGGGAGGGCTCTCATCATGATATGGCGATGAAGCACGCTACAGACGAATCTGTATTAGGCGATTTCAACGATCAAACATTCACTCATGACGGTAAACCCAACCGATTTTTCCGCAAGGGCGAAGAGTTCTGGGTCAATATTGAAGGGCAAGACGGCCACTTTAAAGATTACAAAATCAGCTATACCTTTGCCTTTGAACCACTACAACAATACATGGTTGAATTTGAAGACGGCCGTGTACAGTTGATTCCTTTCGCTTGGGATTCTCGCACTGAGGGCGAAGGCGGTCAACGCTGGTTTCACCTCTATCCTGATACCACCAACACCGATGAATTCTACTGGACCAATAGCGGTCAAAACTGGAACTTCATGTGTGCTGATTGCCATTCAACGAACCTAGAGAAAAACTACGACAGCGCGAGTAATACCTACAACACTACTTGGTCTGAGATTAATGTCGGTTGTGAAGCGTGTCATGGCCCTGCGAGTGAGCACGTTGAAAAGGCTCAGCTAGCAAAAGCTAACGGTGGAAAGGATGCTCCAGTCTCGGCGCATTATGGTTTTGACCGCGACTTGTCGAAGTCGGTCAAAGAGTGGATCTATCAAGAGGGTAATTCAACCCTGCAACCAAAAGACATCATCCATACCAATCAAGTTCAAACCTGTGCTCAATGCCACAGCCGTCGTACTCAGTTAAATGAAACGGGTGATCACGTTAACGGGTCTTTCTTTGATAAGTATCGCTTGAGCTTGATTACCCCAGAGCTTTACCACAACGATGGTCAAATCTACGATGAAGATTACGTTTACGGATCTTTCCTTCAATCCGTGATGGCTGAAAAAGGCGTCACATGTACTAACTGCCACGATCCTCATACCGCTGAACTAAAAATTGCGGAAGAAGCCGTGTGTAGCCAATGTCATATTGCATCAGAATACACGCCTGAAAAGCACACATTCCATGAAGCGAATACCGAAGCTTCACAATGTACGACTTGTCACATGCCCGAGACGACTTACATGGAGGTCGACCCAAGACGCGACCACAGTTGGCATATCCCGCGTCCTGATATTAGCCAACACATTAAAACGCCGAACGTTTGTACTAGCTGTCATGAAGACCAAACCGACCAGTGGGCAGATAAGCAAATCGGTGAGTGGTTCCCAGATTCTAAGTATCGTAATCAGCAGCACTTTGCCGTTGCCTTTTATGCTGACTCAATAGGGCACAGAGGGGCAGAGGATGCGTTGGCATACTCGGCTCAGGACTCCAGCTTAAGCAATATCATTCGTGCATCGAGCTTAGAACGTTTGGGCGGCAATACGGGTAAGAATACGCTTATCTCGCTAGCAAGAGCGGTGAAACATGATGATGAAATGATCCGTTTGGGTGTGGTACAAGGCTCGTCTGGTTTCCCATTCACTGACCGTTGGCAAATTCTAGAGC
The DNA here is from genome assembly GCF_041469245.1 of Vibrio sp. 10N.286.51.B11. Taxonomy (NCBI): domain Bacteria; kingdom Pseudomonadati; phylum Pseudomonadota; class Gammaproteobacteria; order Vibrionales; family Vibrionaceae; genus Vibrio; species Vibrio sp. 10N.286.51.B11. Next base: position 67,279 of record NZ_JBFRKI010000020.1, read on the forward strand.
CGCTACTGAAAGACCCTGTATTGTCGATTCGTTCAGAAACCGCAGGCGCATTAGTGCGTTATTGGGGAGAAATGAACCCTCTGCAGAAAGACCAAATCAAGCCTGCATTAGAAGAGTACATTGAAATACAGCAATTTAATGCCGACAGAGGATTTGGACGTACTAACCTAGGCAACGTTTACCGAGATTTAGGCCAGCACGACAAAGCGATTGAGTTTTATCTAGGCGCTATCGAGATTGAGCCTTATTTCGAAAACAGCTACGCCAATTTAGCGGATTTGTATCGAGCGCAAGGTAACGAGGCAAAAGCGTTGTCGACCTTGAAGCAAGGTATTGAAGCTCAGCCTAAATCGAGTGTTTTGCCATACAGCACAGGATTGTCTCTGCTTCGTGTGAAAGATTACGAACAAGCAACGGACTACCTTAAACAAGCCGCTGAAACTGCGCAAACCGACCCTCAATATTGGTATGTGTACGGATTGGCTTTGGAAAAATCGGATGTGCTTGCGGCAAGTCAATCACTGCATAAGGCTTACCAATTTAGCCGCAACCCACAGCACCTGTATGCCCAGTGTGAAGTGTTGGCGCGAAACAGTCATATACCGGGCGTACCAAAGGCGTTTGAGCAATGTATTTCATCATTGAGCAAAGTGGCACCGCCGGAAGCCATTAACCAATTGAAAGCTAGGTTTAAATAAAGCGATGAGGTGAGCTTGGCTATCGAGCTTGCTGCTTATTCCGCTTGTAACCAATTATCGCGTTTATAACTAATAGTTATGGGGCTTGTGAGTAGGATGTACGCAGCCAGATTGAATTAAGGGAAGACCTATGAACCATGCGCAACAAGCAATAAACCAACTGATTGAACAAACAGAGAAAAGTGTTATCGGTCAGAGCCACGTCGTTCGGGCTCTGGTGATAGGGTTATTGACTAATGGCCATGTGCTTTTAGAGGGACTTCCCGGTACAGCGAAAACTCGCTCAGTAAAATCGCTGGCGAATCTACTGAACACCAGTTTTGGTCGAATTCAATTTACGCCAGACCTGCTGCCATCTGATGTGACGGGCACGGAGGTGTATCAAGAGCTTGATGGAAAGCCTCAGTTGCATTTCCAACCGGGTCCTATTTTCAACAGCATTGTATTAGCCGATGAAGTGAACCGTGCGCCTGCAAAAGTACAGGCTGCTCTGCTTGAAGCGATGGCGGAAGGGACGATTACGGTGGGTGGTCAAACTCACATCCTGCCAGATTTGTTCATGGTGCTAGCCACACAAAACCCAGTTGAGCAAGAAGGTACGTATCCACTGCCTGAAGCACAAATGGACCGTTTCATTATGAAAGTGACAGTCGACTATCCAGAAGATGAAGCTGAACGCGACATCATTCGACTTGTGCGCAGTGAGGAACTCGGTAGCGAGACCAGTTCAGAATTAGTCACGCCACAACATATTGAACCTGAGTTGGTACTTGAAGCTCGGCGCCAACTTCCAGACATTGCCGTTTCTGATTTAGTTGAGAACTACATTGTGGCCTTGGTGATGGCAACTCGTAAGCCAGAGCGTTACCCAGAATCAAACTTGTCTAAATGGATTGAGATTGGTTCAAGTCCGCGTGCTTCCATCGCGTTGGATAAATGTGCTCGCGCTTATGCATGGTTGCAAGGGCGTGACCATGTCACGTTGGACGATGTGCGTGCCATGTTACCAACCGTATTAGGTCACCGATTCTCGTTGTCTTACGACGCATTGGCCGATGGTGTTGACCATCAAAGAGTGGTTGAAGAACTGCTCGATAATGTTGAGATTGGATAACTAGGGGGCGTCATGGCGAAGCCAACACAAGCTCCCAAATCGCAAGGCCTTGATCCACGACTGTATTGTGATTATTCAAGGTTAGTGCGAATTCAGGCTCAAGCTGAGTCGTTTTCACTGTTACCTCATTTAAAAGCGGGCAGCGTACTTTCGGGCAGACATAACTCTTTGTTCCGTGGTCGTGGTTTGAACTTCGAAGAATTACGTCATTACCAATTGGGTGATGATATCCGTAATCTCGATTGGAAAGTTACGATGCGAACGGGTAAGCCTCATGTTCGTAGCTATACCGAAGAGAAAGACCGTAATGTGATGATCTGTGTCGATCAGCGCAGTTCGATGTTCTTTGCGTCTCAAAACACCATGAAATCTGTTGTGGCTGCCGAAGTGGCGGCATTGTGTGGATGGCGAGTGCTGAAAGATGGTGATCGAGTTGGTTTCGTTTTGGCGTCGCACCAAAAGCTCTTTCATACCAAAGCGCAGCGTTCTCAATCGGACTTATTGGCTCAGTTAAAACATCTTACCAAGGCTAATCAAAGCTTAGGTGTCAGTGTGAGCGATAGCGAAGGTGTTGGATTTAGCCAGTGGATTGAACTGATAAAACGAATGAGATTAAAGCAATCGACCTTAATCTTTATTAGTGATTGGCGAGATTGCCAAGAGCAACATCTTGACCGACTAAAGCAACTGCAACAACACAACGACATCTTAGCCATTATGGTCACCGATCCATTAGAACAATCATTGCCTCAAGATCTGGCAAGCGCAAACTGGGTGGTGGGTGATGGTCGCTTTCAACTTAATCTGGATAGCCAATCTAAGGTTAACCTCGCAAGTAAAAGCCTTGCCCAAAAAGCGGCACTTCAGAAACTGTCCCTTGCTAAATTGATGGCGATGAAAAACCTCCCTTATATAGAATTAGACACGTCGGGCAATCACATATCACAGCTGCAGAAACTAGTGGGAGGGCGCTAAATGGCTGTTGAACATACGCCTCCAAGTACTTATATCCTTCGCGACCTACATGATGTCGCCATTCCTGACAGTGTGAGCTGGGCTCCTCAAACGATCGGCTGGAAGATCCTTGGCGTTATTCTGTTATTGGTCGCTATCTATCTGGCTTATCGCTTGGCGTTAAGGTGGTGGAATAACCGTTATCGCAAAGAAGCGCTTCAAGAACTCATGGTACTGGATGCAAGAGACAAGAACTCAACCGAACGAACCTTTAAAGTCCTCAAAGTGGTGCTTCGTTACCTAGACAGCAGTAATGCCAAGTTGTTTGGCCAAGCTTATGTGAACCGTTTGAACGCTTATCTGCCTGTTAGCGCCAACACGATTGAAAACAGCAATGCGTTCTTTGCCGATGAAGTTTCGGAATTATGGATGCAAAGCCTAATTGACCCTAATGTGCGTTTGAGCTTTGAACAGCGTTTAGAGGTAATTCAAACCGCGATGATGTGGCTAAAACTTCACAAGCCGAATGTACAGGTAACGGTTGAGGGGCAAGACAATGTTTGATGTTTTATCTGCCAGTTTTGAATTTGCGCATCCGCTGTGGTTTATTGCGCTGCCTTTACCGTTGTTGGTCTACTTTGCGGTGCCAGCTTATCGAACTAAGCAAATGGCGATTAAGGTGCCATTTTTTCGAGAATTGGTAGAAGCGATTGGGGAAGCACCGTCAGAAGGTGCAAGCCAGTTAACTCCAAGCTGGTGGCAACGAACCACGCTCATTATTACTTGGGTATTGGTCGTGTGTGCGTTAGCGAAACCAACCATTCTTGGTGAGCCACAGGTTCGCGAACAATTGGGTCGTGATGTGATGGTGGTGGTCGATTTGTCTGGCTCAATGGCGGAGCAAGATTTCACTTCTAAACAAGGCGATAAAATCTCTCGTTTAGATGCGACCAAAGAGGTGCTGGCTGATTTTGCGAAAACCAGAAAAGGTGACCGACTCGGTTTGATCTTGTTTGGTGATGCAGCGTTTGTACAAACGCCATTTACCGCGGACCAAGATGTATGGCTTGAACTGCTTAATCAAACCGATGTCGCGATGGCAGGGCAAAGTACGCACTTGGGCGATGCAATTGGCTTGGCGATCAAGGTGTTTGAACAAAGTGAAAAGCAAAGTGCTGCCGTTCAAGATTCAAACGTCGACACCAACGAAAAAGAGAAAGTCGTGATCGTATTAACAGACGGTAATGATACAGGAAGTTTTGTTGAGCCTATCGATGCCGCAAAAGTCGCCAAGGCTAAAGGCGTTCGAATTCACGTTATTGCGATGGGCGATCCGCAAACCGTTGGAGAGGTTGCTCTGGATATGGAAACCATCAAGCGTGTCGCTCAAGAGTCAGGTGGCGAAGCCTTTGAAGCACTTAACCGCGACGAACTGACCAAAGCCTATGCTCAGATTGGTGAGCTTGAACCTCAGTTATATGAAAGTACCACTTATCGCCCTAAACAGGGGCTGCACCACTATTTGATGGCGATTGTTGTAGTGATGTATTTGACCGCATTCAGCTTAGCAACGATACGCCGAAGATCGCTGCTCGCTTCTTCTGTTAAGAATTTGAAAGGAGAGAGTGATGCCTGATTCTCTCACGATACAACAGTTTTTTACCCAGTTTCATTTTATCCGACCTTTGTGGTTGTTGGCCTTTATTCCGATGTTCTTCCTGTTATGGGTTCGTTGGAGAGAAGAGACCAAACCAACGTGGAAAGACATTTTACCTACACATTTACGTGATGCATTGACGATTGGCGAAACAGGCTGGCGCAAGCAACTGCCGTTGAAGCTATTGGTGGTGATTGTGACTATCGCCATCATTATCTGTTCTGGCCCAACATGGCAGCGTGAGGCTTCGCCTTTTGGTGAAGACAAAGCGTCGATGTTGGTTGTGCTTGATAATAGTGAATCTATGCTTGCTAAAGATTTGCCTCCAAGTCGCTTGGAACGATCTAAGCAGAAAATTAGAGACTTATTGGCAGCTCGCAAAGGCGGTAATACGGGCTTAGTGGTTTATGCAGGCAGCGCACACGTGGCGATGCCCGTCACGCAAGACAGCAAGGTGTTTGAACCGTTTCTAGCGGCTATCACACCCGATATCATGCCTGTTTCAGGTAAGTCAGCAGAGGAAGCGTTGCCGCTCATCAATCAGCAATTGTCTGGTGAGTTAGGTTCGTCAGTGTTGTTGGTATCAGATGGTGTGAATCCAAGTACCACACGAGCTTTTGAAACTTTCTTTAACGAAAACCCATATCAGCTGCTGATTTTGGCTGCCGGAAATAGCGATGTGGTGAGCGATAACCCTGTCGACCTAGATTCACTGCGTAACTTAGCGAGTAAGACGGGTGGACGAGTGATTGAAGTGACCGTTGATGATTCGGATATCCAACAACTGAACAGAGCGGTTGAAAGAAACATGCAGCTCAACGGCGAATCTTCAATGCCTTGGAAAGACATGGGCTATGGACTGCTTATTCCAATGGCTTTCATTATGTTGCTATGGTTCAGAAAAGGGTGGTTGGTGCAGTGGTGTGTCGTTGGTTTGATGATCACAAGCAGCATGTATTCACCAGACACTTTGGCGAAAACAGTCAACTTAACCGCTGAGAAACCAGTTGTGGTGGAGTCGGTTACTACTTGGGACAAAACAGCTCAATGGTGGTGGGACTTATGGTTAACGCCCGATCAGCAAGGTCAACGCCTGTTGAATCAGAAAGAATATCTTCAAGCTGCCAAACATTTTACTGACCCAATGCGAAAGGGCGCGGCTTATTACTATGCTCGTGATTTTAAGCTCGCTCACAGTGCGTTTTTGCAAACCAAAACTGACCTTGGTTTGTACAATGCAGCGAGTGCGTTAGCTAGGCAGCGTGAATACCTTGCCGCACGAGACCTCTTGAAATCATTAAGTGAGAAAGAGGATCTGTCACCAGAACTAAGAACGGATGTGGAGAACAATCTTGCTGTGCTTAGTGGAATTGTCGAAGAGGTAAACCGAACCAGTGAAAGCCAGTCTGGAACCACAGATGGCCCTGAAGAATCTTTAGAACTCGAAGACGATCAGCCGCGAACGGGTGATGGCGCTGAAGAAGAAACGGTAGCGGAATTGATGCTTAAGGAAACACTTAACGCGAATGAGATTTTGGGCAGCCAAGAGCTTGCCGACAAGTGGTTAAAGCGAGTAGAAGCCGATCCTAAGTTCTTCTTGAAATCCAAATTCCAAATTCAGTTAAGAGATCCTGCGCCTTCCATCGAACAAGCGTCAAAACAGGAGCAAACGCAATGAGTCGATATGATTTAGCTCTTGAAGCGATTCAATCAAAGCGAGCGCGATTCACAGCCCGCACATGGTTGTTGTCGATGACTCTTATGTTGAGTTGGTTTTTTCCTGCTGTTGCTTCTGCTGCCGATATCTTCGATCTGCAAAAAAGTGGTGACGTTGAGCTTATCGCTTGGGTAGGGGAAAAGCCAAAGTCAGGCGATAAGATAACGCAGACTAAAGTCAGCGTAAATGAGCAGGTCATTCTGAACATTGAGGTGGCGACACCGCGCTGGTTAACGGGCGGCACTCGAATCGGCAGTATCGAAATCCCTAACGTTATCGCTAAGCAGCGTAACCAACTCGCGACGAACTACACAGAAAGAGTCGGTGGTACTACATGGTCACGTCAGCGTTGGGAAGTGACGCTTTATCCGATGACTTCCGGTGAGTTTGTTATTCCAACCGTACCGGTTCGTATCCAAGTTTCTGCTCCTGATGGTTCAAACGTGGGCGGTACGCTTTACACGCAGCCGATTAAGTTTGAAGCTTCGTTGCCTTCAGGTTTACTCGATAATGAAACGCCTTGGTTTTCTGCGACAGAAGTAGATATAGAGCAGCAATGGCAACGCTCAAGTGAAGAGCTAAAAGTTGGCGATGCTATTACTCGAACTATCACGATTAAGGCAAAAGACAGCTTTTCTGTGTTGCTGCCAGATGTGCTAACCAATAAGTCCACTAAGCAGTTCCAAGCTTACCCACAGCCCAACCGTTTGGATGACACTCAAGAACGTGGTGATTATCGCTCAAGCCGAGTTGAACAGACTGTATATGTGATTCAGCAGGGTGGTGAGTTTACGCTGCCAGAGTTTTCATTTCAGTGGTGGGACAGCAAAAATCAACGCCTTGAAAACGTGGTGATAAAAGGCGAGGTGTTTGAAGCTAGACATACAGTCCAATCTTTCATCAAGGCCTACATGTCGGTGTTTATTAGTGTTGGTTTGGCGTTGTTGGTCTGCATTGCGTTGATTGTTTCCGTTAAGCGTTACTATGCAAATCGCCCAACACCGAGTTGGCTGGTACTACGTCGTTTAGTTAAGCAAGGTAATTGGGCTGCATTAAGAACCTTTATCTACCGTCAATTGCGAAACCAAACCTCTCAGTTAGAACTGAATAAAGTGCAACTGGATAAAGCGCAACATGGTAAATCAAATGGACAAAAGCGTTGGCTAGAAGATAGCGAAGCCCTTCAACAAGGATGTGAAGATAAAAACGTATTCACTCGTTTATGGAAAGGGTTACGTAACTTGCCCAGTGACACATCAAACTCAAGCAATTCTCGTTCAATTGCCGCTCGCTTGAAAATCCCTAAAGCCTTGCCAAACTTAAAAGATAGAACTAAGTAGCAAACTTTAGTTATTCGTATCGAACATAATCGGCAGGTTCTCTACTATGGGGAACCTGCTTCTTTAATATGGAACTGTATGAAAAGTACCGAACTAAATCTAATTCCTATATTTGTTGCTATCTATGAAGAGCAGAACTTATCTAGAGCTGCTAATCGCATGGATATAAGCCAACCAGCAGTGAGTAAAGCACTTGCAAGGTTGAGAGATATCTATGATGAGCCACTGTTTCATCGCACCACATCAGGCGTAGAGCCAACCACATTCGCTATTGATATCTATCCTGCAATGGCCGCTGCACTTAAAAACTTTACTTCTACCTTATCCGCATCAAGAGACTTCGATCCTAAAACCTCAGGCCGCGTGTTTTCCATTGCCTGCGTCTCGGCGGCGAGCTACGAAATGATGCCAAAAGTCATGCGGTTAATCAGCCAAGTCGCACCAGGTATCGCGTTAGAGGTTCATCCTCTGTTTACCGAAGACTATGAGTCTGATTTAAGGCTGCAAAGACACGACGTGATTGTTGATATGACGCCTAAAGGAAGAACCATGCTTAAGCACGAGGTGATTTCTACAGAAGAGCTGGTCGTGGTGTGTAGTAGTGATCATCCTACGGTTGGCGATACCATCGATATGGAACAGTTCTTAGCACTCGAGCATGTGGTGGTCTCTAGGTGGCATGCGCGCAAAAGCTTATTAAGCTCTGAGCACTATAGTGACCTTGAGAAACGTAGAATCGTGTATCGCGCAGCGGGCGTTGTAGAGATGCTTCCTGTTATCGAAGGCTCTGAGTACATCGGAGTAATGCCTATTTCATCAGTGCGTTGTTTTGCTGAAAAGTACGCGGTAAAAACACTACCATTACCCTTCGAGTTGGAAGACCTCGATATGTGTATGATTTGGCATCCAAGCCGTACTAATGAACCAAGCCATAAGTGGTTACGAGCTAAGATCAAAGCGGCAGCAAAAGAGTTATCAAGTTAGCCTATACAAGGACATAGCCATGGACAGCATTCGCGTGATTTTAAACGGAAAGAAAGCCAATATCCCGGAATTAAGGCAAGCCACCTTTGCGGCGAGGGACAATGATATTGACCTGCAAGTTAGAGTGACTTGGGAATCGTCGGACATGTTTCGTTTGGTAAGCGAGGCAATATGCGATGGTGTTAAGCGTCTGATTGTTGTCGGTGGCGATGGAACGGTGAATGAAGCCGTTAACGCGCTCAACCTGTTCCGTGCCAGTGAAAGACCACAACTGGCGCTTGTCCCAATGGGCGCTGCGAATGATTTTGCTACCGTAACGGGAATACCTAACGATATTTCGGGTGCTTTTGAACTAGCGCTGGAAGGCAAGGCGTTTGCGGTGGATAGCGTGCGTGCGAATGACCGCTATTTTATGAATGTCGCTGCGGCGGGTTTTGGTGCTGAAGTCACAGCTGAAACGCCAGTCGAGCTTAAAGATTTTCTCGGTGGCGGTGCGTATACACTAACAGGTGTGGTGAAAGCACTTGGCTTTAAGCCCTACAGTGGCACGTTGCCCATAGACAAAGGCAGCTTTACCGGCGAGATCCTTGTTGGTGCTTTTTGTAATGGTCGCTTAGCGGGTGGAGGACAAGAGTTAGCACCCAATGCATTGATTGATGATCGCTGTTTACCCAGTCGGGTATCGAGCTATCACGCGCCACCATGGCAAGGTGGGTTATCCAAGTCAGTGAGAAGTTCGCCCCGCTGTATGTGGCCTTGAAGGAGAACCTACTTCAACAAGTGGTGGTTCAGGCGGATGAAACGCCGCTCAATGTGCTCAAAGAAGAGAAGCAGTGTTATATGTGGCTTTACTGCTCAGGCGCTGACTCGCCCGAAGCGGCACTGCCGAATGTGAAAAAATCGCCTTGTACGACTATCAAAACAGTCGCGCGAGGGTGTGCCCCGTGGACTTTTTAGGTGACTACAACGGTTATCTACAAACCGATGGCTACACGGCTTATCATGGTCTGCATCACGTCACTAATGTGGGGTGCTTAACGCAAGTTCATGGACGCGAAGAAGCTTCAAGGGGAAGGTAAATCGGGCAAGGCTGATAAAGCGCTGGCTAAACCCCCAAAGCTCTGCGGGATAGAATCACGCTTAAAAGGTGCGCCTGCCGAAGAACGCAAAGCAGAGCGTTAAGCGTATGCCAAGCCGATACTGGATGAGCTTTACCAATGGATGACAACCCAGAAGGTGATAGGCTCTAGCCCACTAGGCAAAGCAATAAAGTACTAGCTCGGGCAATGGCCTAAACTCATTCGTTATATCGACGATGGTCACTTATCTATCGATAATAATCGCGCTGAACGCGCAATTAAACCGCTGGTTATTGGCAGGGAAAATTGGCTATTCTCCAACACACAAACGGTGCTGAGGCGAGCGCGATGCTTTACAGTATCGTCGAGACTGCAAAAGCCAACGGTCTTATCCTCTAAGACTACATGGTCAAGTGCATGAAAGAGCTCGCGAAAGCAGAGCCTGATATCGACGCACTTCTACCTTGGACCTCTTCGGGTCAAGTCAAAACAGACCTCAACAATATTGGCTTTGGCCTCGAAACTTACGTTTGGTGCTAACTATGCCATCGGACTCTAATAACATATTTGGGTTCTTTGATGAGTTTGAAGCTTCAGAAGGAGAGTCACAGCAACCCCCTATAGAGCTGTTTCAAGAACCCGTTGAAATTTTATCAACCCTAGATAGTCAGCCAAAGAAGGTACAACAAGAAGTCTTTGTGATAAATAAAAAGCGACATCCACTCACGGTAGTGAATATATGTAGGATCACGTCCTGCATAAGCGATTTATTCAAATTTAAAGAGTGAATTAATATCGCACCATAAAGAAAAAATACTCCAGAAATGAGCATGGCTGAGCATAGGGATTCTCAGGTTTGATGATACCAATATCAGGTCAGATGGCCGAACACATTTATGGGTACAACCATGAATTTAACGCATCGCTCACTCATGGTTATCGCTATCACTGTTGCTCTTTCTGCGTGGGGTAGTGATGAAACCAGCTCACGTCCTATTAAGCCAGAACCGCTTCAGACATTACCAACAGAGCAGGTTTCAGTATCCATCGGGGACGCGACTCTTTTCGCAAATAGAGAGTCTGTTGTGATCAATACCTTAGCAGGTGACGAGCAACGCGTATCCATTGAAGCGTTTAAAGGAATCACTTACGCCGATCAACAACGTTTTCAGCACAGTCACTCCGTCAATTAGAACACAATGCTGATAGCGCTATAGATGCGACACAATTTGGCGCCGTGTGCCCACAGCTTAAAATAACCCAGCAAGAGCAATCTGAAGATTGCTTGAATCTTAATATTTGGCGTCCTTCGGAGATCAATGGTTCAGAGTCATTACCCGTGTATGTCTTTATTCATGGTGGGGACTTTGAATATGGCGCAGGTTCTGATACCGACATTAACGGTGATACCGTCGTGGCTAAAAGATACCATTCGATATACGGGTGGCGTTGGCGCTGGAAAGGCGAACCTCGATATTTTCAAAGAGTTCAGTATAGGTGCGTCGTACAACAAAACGATTCAATTCGGCACAAAAAACTCGGGAGTCGCTGCGCTTCAGCAGCTCCAGTTTCGAGTGGCAAACACACCATTGATGCTGGGTGTGAAACATATTATTGGCCAGAGCTCGGTAGAGTTTGAGACCAGTAATGAAGATGTGAATAACGCTATCAATGGCGTTATTCAATATTTTATGGGCGAAAGCTCGGTGACCTCTGGGCTGGGTGTTGTCGCGGAATACGATAATACGATTGATAATCGTTGGACCGTTTCTGCGTTTTATGGCCTGGGTAAAGCGACAGTAGAGGGCAGTCTGTCAGACGATGAAAGTGTCGATGCGTATGGTGCTGGATTTCGCTATCAGATAGCTTGCCGATATGGGTTACACATGGGGGTAGACCTCGCTTTTAGTGACGTTGACAGCGCGTTTTATATAACGGTTGGCAGTGGATTCTAATGATGGAAAGGTGGGTGTTAGTCAATCGATTGATTTTTCTACATGCAGCATAGTTTTCATAGCAATCATGAACTAATATTCTTTTACAACAAACATAACAGGTATCAATATGAAAAATTACGACCCAAATGAATTGGACGCTACGCAAGTATTACTTGATGGTGTCGATACAGATAAACGTTCGACTTTGACTAAGTTAGCGGTTGGGGCTGCGGCACTGCCTTTTGCCTCTGTTTTACATGCAGCCCCTGAAAAACTGGTTGGTCAAAACATCAAACTGATGCCTAACGAGAAAGGGCCATTTGATATCGTTATCGAAAATGGCCGTGTTGTTGATCCTGAAACTGGACTCGACGCAATTCGTCACGTCGGTATTAAAGGTAAGCGTATTGCTGCAATCTCAGACAAAAAGCTGCAAGGCAAAACAATCATCGATGCTGAAGGTCTCGTGGTTGCACCTGGCTTTATCGATATGCACGCTCACGGACAACAACTTCCTGCTGCCCGTGCTCAAGCATTCGATGGCGTAACCACCGCTCTTGAGATGGAATCTGGTCTATTCCCAATCGGAACGTACTACGATATTACTGCTGCTGAAGGTCGCCCGATTAATTACGGCGCTTCTGTAGCATGGACTTACGCTCGTATTCAAGCAAAAGAACCTACGATGCCTGCTCCTGATGGTACGATTGTTTGGTTCCAGAAAGCTTTTTCTAAAAACAATTGGCAAAATACCCTAGCAACCCCAGATGAATTAAAACAAATTCTGGGCTCGGTTGAGCAAGGTCTTAAAGAGGGGGGCTTAGGCATTGGTATTAACGCGGGTTACGCACCAGGTTATGGCCACAAAGAGTACTATGATCTTGCTAAACTAGCAAAACGCTATGAAGTACCAACCTACACTCACGTTCGTTACCTAAACAGCGCAGAGCCACAATCAAGCTTTGAAGCATACCAAGAACTCATTAGCCTGTCGGCGACAACGGGTGCACACATGCACATTTGTCACCTCAACAGCACGTCAGTACAAGATATCGAAGATTGTGCCGATTTAGTTCAATCCGCCATTGATCAAGGTTTAGCCGTTACTACTGAAGCTTATCCTTATGGTGCTGGCTCTTCCGTTATTGGCGCAGAAGTTTTCCGTGGTGACGATTGGTTACAACGTTGGGGTGTACCAAGCGCTAGCTACATGGAAGCGAATGGTAAAGCACTAAACCAAGAAAAAGTCACTGAACTACAAGCATCAGCGCCCGGTACCGTGGTTGTCATGCACTTCTTAAAACCCGATGAGAACAAAGAAGATCGCGCTAAAATGGACCGTTCAGTATTGTTCCCAGGTGCAGCTATCGCTTCAGATGCAATGCCTTGGATGGATGATAAAGGCGTATTAATTGAAGGTGATGTATGGCCACTTCCAAGCAACGCAATAGCTCACCCTCGCTCACTTGCTTGTTTCTCTCGTTTTATTGAAAAATATGTCGAGGAATACAAAGCGGTAACACTAGTAGAAGCGATGGAAAGAACTAGCTTAAACGCATGTCGTATTCTTGAGGATGCTGTGCCACAAATGGCAAATAAAGGTCGTATTCAAGTAGGTAAAGATGCTGATTTAGCTATTTTCAAACTTGATGAAGTAAAAGCCGTTGCAACATTTGATAAACCAAATGCCCTTTCTACAGGCATGAAATACGTACTTGTAAACGGGACACCTATCATTGAAGCTGGTGAAATGTTGTTAGATTCAAACCCAGGTGAAGCGGTTCGCAACAAAGTTACTGGCTAAGTTATCCTGACTTAAAAGGTTGGGCATTAGCTCAACCTTTTTTATTGCTTACCGAGTAAATATAGACAACGAAAATCGAAAGAGAGCATGCTATGAGCAAGAAGCCTATTCCAGTAACAATTTTAGCCGGATTTTTAGGAGCAGGGAAAACGACCCTACTAAACCATATATTAACCAATGCAAATGGAATGCGCATGGCTGTGATCGTCAATGATTTTGGATCAATCAATGTTGATGCGGAGTTAGTTAAATCTGAAAGTGAAAATATGATCAGCCTAGAGAATGGCTGTATCTGTTGTAACCTTGCAGAAGGACTAGTCGTTTCGGTAATGCGTTTACTCGCATTAGAGGAACGCCCAGACCATATTATTGTTGAAACTTCAGGTATCGCAGAACCCAAAGAAGTGGCACTTCAATTTGAAGATCCGGAACTGCAAGCACACGCACCTTTAAATGCAATCGTGACGACGATCGATGCGGAAAACATTTTAGGGCTAGAAGGCCCAATGGAGACGTTGTCGAAGCAGCAAATTCAAGTGGCTGACATTGTTCTGGTTAATAAAGTTGACCTAGTCGATGCTGATAAACTAGAGCAAGTCAAAGCATGGTGCCGAGTACAAGCTCCGTTTGCTAAATTGATTGATATTTCATTCGGCGAAGTGGATTTACCTATCTTATTTGATGCCCCTGAAAGTACGCGCTTTGTCACTAACAAAATAGCGGCTGATCAAAGGGAATGCCAGCACCATGATTGTCATGATGAGCACTGTCATCACGTGAACCATGATTTCGAAACATTCAGCTTTGAAACTGATCAACCGCTTAATCTACAAAGTTTGTATCCTCTACTGCAACAGTTTTCAATTGATGCTTATCGCATGAAAGGTATTTTAAATTTAACCGATCGTCCTGATCATCGCTGTGTATTTCAGTGCACGGGCCAGCGAGCCAATGTGACGGTTGGAGATGCATGGGAAGATGATGAATCTCGTTCGTCACGGTTAGTCTTCATTGGACCTAAAGGTGGCCTTGATAAAGAGAGTATGCGTAAAAAACTGAACGCACTGGTGGCGTAGTTAGAACGGAAATGGAGTAGATGGCAAGCCTATCAACCTAGCGCTTGCCTATACCTAGCTTACCTCTGCCTACTTTGCATTGACTCATCCTAAGCATCCTTATCTTATTGAATTATTGGCTACTTTCGATTCTATTCGGTTTTTCCAAATCCATATTGCTCATTCCCCTCGCCATCTGAAACAAAATAGTCTTATCGATTTTCGAGACTCTGTTCATCAGTACCTTCTCAGAATCGGTTAACGTCAAAAAGCAGATAAAGACTCAATCGTGGGTTATTAGGGCGTGTTGATCAGCGATTGTTAGATCGATGGTTATTCCTCAATGATGGAATCAAAATGACGACTAAATATAGAATAAACCATGATTTGTCCCGCCATAATCGCGCCAAACATCAGCAAGGCGGACAGACCAATATTCGGAATGGGTAAAATGGAGGTCGCAAAGAAGGACTCACTTGCTCCGACAATGATTCGACTACCGGGGACAAGAATGATGATCCCTTGAATAATGTATATGAGTGGTGGAACGTGACGCAATTTTCCCATCCCCAACCCGTAAAGCGTAATGAGTATTGTGCTTACCCATGTACCTACAACCCAATCGGAAGTAAACCAATGTGGCCCCCACATGCCAATTGCCGCGACAGGAAGGCCTAAGAGAATTTCTGTCATACTTGCGTTGAAAATAAGGCCAATAGCGACAGAAATCCCGATCAGTGCGGTGACATGAAGAACGAATGGGATTTCATCAATAAATACCGGTACCGATAATGGTTGATTGATTATGTTGGCTAAGCCTAACCCCATAACAATGCCGATGAATATTTTCATTACTATGAGTGCGCTTTGTGCAAGCAGTTCGATACCTGACCGAAAGTCATTGAGAGCAAGACTGGCTAAGCCGTTGGTGACGGTTAACCCAGGAATAAAAAGGACAATGGAAGAAATGCACAGTGCCAATGTTGGTAAGCCGGGAACCTGTGCCGCTATCATACCGGTTAAAAAACTGGCTACTAAGGCGACAAAGAACTCGACAAGAATGCTTCTTGGCCCAGTCAGGAAAATTTGTGCTAGCCAGGCTATAGCGCCCAGAATAATGGATAAACCGACCGCCAGATAAGTACTGCCAACTAACATTAAATAACATGGCGGAAGCAATAAATTGGCAAAGCACAAGGTACGATTCGAGTAGGTTTCTGAACCTTCGTAATGGGAATGAGTCGAAAACCCTTTAAGCGTTGCGACTAAATCACGTAAGTTAACCGAGGGTGGTTTTTTGTTTTCCATCACGACTTTTTGCGTGGGTTGCTCAAAAATAGTGATGACTTTTGTCGGGGTCACATCAATAGAGACATCAATGTTCTGGCGTTTTGCATAAGCTTGAGTGTATTGAGCTACCGAGTAAGGCGCACAACCAGATTGATGTAATCGGTCCGAAAAGCTCAAAATTTCTTGCTGGCATTGTTCGATATGATTTGTTTGTTTCATTCTGTTTGTTTCTCAATCACCAAGGCGATATATGTTTGAGGGGCATTCTAATTCAATAGTATCCTCATTCAAGCGTAACCAATAGTCGTGTATAGAGGACGGGCCCCTACAAACGAACAAGGCAATGGTTAAAAAGATAGGATTCATTGAATGAGAGGTTATCAGTTTATCGTTGAGGTAAATCAGTCATTGTTGAAGCTGCAACCTCAAAAATAGATCCGCTCATGCAGCTATTTGAAGGCGTAAAACTCCAAATCCATGAGGTGATTGATTTAACTCTGAGGCTTTTAGAAAAGCTCGGTAATGAGTAAAGGAAACTAATATTTAGGAAATGGAAGCCTAAATAAGATTGATGATGAGCGTTAGAATCACAACTAGAATGGAACCGACATAAGCAATTTCAATAATGTTTGAATCAATCCAGTTGCAGTATGCTTGAATTGCTAAACTCAGTTTGTTTTTCATAATGGCCTTTGGAAAATTAACCGAAATCTACTGTAAATAATAGCTTATTATGAGTGAGCTTTGGTGACGGTTTCAAAGGTTCCTTAGCGCTAACAGTGTGATTGCGGCGCTCACGTATTAACAATATCGTCCCGTGGGTTCATGGGGCGGATACAGTCGATAAGGTTTAAGAGCAGAAAATTGGGGTAAAAAAGAGCCGCTTATTTGTGGTTCATCGCGGCTTTCCAAGAAGTAGTCTGTATCTCGATACCCATACC
>NZ_JBFRKI010000021.1:0-154364 GCF_041469245.1 Vibrio sp. 10N.286.51.B11
TTACTTTAATTGGTATAACCGTATAGCTTGAGTAAGCTAGGGGAGGTTTATTGCTGTTTAAAGTGATTGAATCTAAGGGAAATATGACATTTTTGGGAAGGGTAATGAATCTTTAATTATTCATTAATAATAACATAATCACTAGCGTTTTTGTTGGATTTTGCAATTTGCAATTCCAGTTTGCAAAACAAACAAGGATATCCGGCCAATACGTGTCCAGATGCGTAGTAAATACGTGTTTTAAAAGTTGGCACGCATGCTGCATTAGTAATGGTGACCCTTCTTAAGCCGAGGGTCACCTAGCCAACTGACGTTGTTAGTGAACCTTTTTTGTTCACACAAAATATATGACCAATCACCCTTATTGTGATTGGTTTTTTTTGCCTGAAATTTAGGTTCTATTTTTTGTTATTACTTTTTTACTCACCACACTTAGAGTAACAGCTTGGTTGGCGTGGGCATTCTCCACCTCTGGAGCAGATAAGCCTCGCCTCTGTCTCAATCCCACGTTCAATCCAATTTATATTTAGAATCTTGGCTATTGTCGTGAGATCTTTTTTGATGTTACGCGGAATTGCCACAGAGCCACCATTGTTAACGCATGACGCTTTAAGCTGCTCTGCTATGTCTCTTGAATTACCGCCTTGAGCATCAATTGCAGGGTTGAGATCTATACCAGCACACAACACACGATTGTTACCCGCAGGATCCGTCATATTGATGGATTCACAGCAGTAGATTCTTGGCTCATCACCCACGTTCAAAATGGAGATTTGAGCCGAGCTTCCCGCTCGAGGTTCTGATAATCGACGGAACACAGCCCAATGTTGACATGGGTCAGCGACCGTTCTCATATTTCCCCAAGGTAGCGGAATCCCGTTCCCGCGATATACCGCCTTGAGTTTCCCCGGCCCATAAGCATCAAAGTAGTGCCAGTGAGGGTAGGGCGATACTACAGTCATTCGACGCATCGCAACAGAGGGGGAAACCCCTGCTCTTTTGTGAACGTCGATTTCGTAACCAGCGCGGTCAAGTAGCTGCCTAAACGGGACTTTCGGGCACAGAAGTGCGCCAGCAAAGAAGCTGGATTCAAAGTCTCGCCATGCTTGAAGAATATCTTGGGAGTTGAGCTGTGAAGAGCCTGATACCTGGTTGTCGTCCCACGTGTTGTTGTTACCGACCGACAACACACTCTTTAGGCCTTCTTTGCTGTGCAGAATGCAATGACCGATATAAACCGAAAGGTCGTATTTCAGACGAGTTGGATACTCTTTAAGAATCTCGTTTAAGAAGATAGTACCGGGAGGCTCAAAGAAGGAGGTCACTAACTGCTTAGCGTTAATTCCGAGCTCATCGACGACGTCTTGCGGCGTGCGCGTCACCCAGCGGATGTTGATTCCTAGGCTTCTAGCGATGTCTATCAGGTCTTCTACGCTGAGGTTAAGACGTTTTAAGCCTACCTCTTCCGCAGCGCGCTCAAGGTCAGGGAAGTGGTTCTGGTTGCTCTCTTGGTGTGCTCGAATCAAGAGGTGCGCAAACTGGCGGCCTGAAATGCCCGTTTGTGACAGCATCTCAGGAATCGCAATTTGCAGGATGTCGTTTGAGAATAGGAAGCTCGGCTCGAGCGCCATGCCACTTATCCCACCACGATTCCCCTTATCAGGAGCAATGGCTTGTTGTTCAGATTCGTCGTCGAGGAACCACGTCGGATTCTTCTGAAAGACCTGTGCAATCACTTCCAGCATATCGATGCTCGGAACCCGCTTTCCACGTTCAATCATTGAAAGGTAAGAAACGGAAGGAGCACATTCTGGGTCGATTCTAATACAACGCGCAGACAGGTCTTCCATCGTTAAATGGTTACGTTTTCTTAGGTTACGTATTTTCGTACCTAGGAAATGTGACTGACGAACTAAACTTTTTGACAAGGCCATATTTGTAAAATTCACATTGTAAAATTTTTGTTGTGAAATTGTATGTAAAAAAGCGCTAATCTACAAACTAAGCAATTCACAAAATGACAAATAAATTAAACGTTAGTTTGGAATAATTGCTCTAGGACACATTTTTGCTGTAGAAATCGGTGGTTATCACCGGACTGGTCAAGAGGGAAAGACTATGAATATGCTTACATTCGATAAAACAGAAATCCAAAAACAATCAAAGCCATTTATCGCTGAAGCTGTCTTTGCCGTGGAGACAATCAATGCTAATCAGCAAACTGAAAAGCAAGTGAAAGCAAAGCAGCTGCTTGATCGACTATTCCCACTAGAGAATGGCTCACATCAAGACGTAACTAGCTACGTAGTCGATTACCGCCATATTATGGCTTACTTTAAAGACGGTCAGCACAGCGGTCTGAAGCACCCTAAGCAGTTTGTAGCGTACATGGGTGAGAAGAACGACCCAGACTCTATCTTGTTTCGAGATGGCAGTGGCAGCCACCTAGAGGTGATGTTTGGTTGCCACAAAGGGACAGGTTGTATTGAGCTAGTAGAAATTGATGATATTCAGTTGGAATCATGCACCACGTTTGGCCAATCACCAATGGAAGCAACAACCACAATGCGTGAAGAGACCATTGCAGCGATGCGCCACTGGATCAGTTTGATTCAAGGTGACGCAAAGGGTAAACCAAAGGCATGCAGTGAAGATAAAGAGTTCAGAGCAAAGAGTGGTGAAGACTACTGCTTGAATTATTGCTTCCAGATCTAACGGTGAATCCTAGTTAGCTAAAGTAATTTATACAACTAAAGAAAAAGCCCCGAAGATAATGTCTTTGGGGCTTTCTAGTCTCAATACGAGCCGACTAATATGTCGATAAGAGCATTGTTGGTGTGTTTTACAAAGGCATGACTCGGTTACGGCCAAGTGATTTCGCTTCATAAAGTAGCTTATCAGCACGTTCAATCAGCGATTGAGCTGATTCGCCGGGTTCAAGTTCAGCGACACCAAACGATGCAGTGATACTGCCGACTTGTTGACCACTGCGGCGATCTTTAATCGACAGCTTTTCTAGAGAGCGACGATTGGTATCAGCGAGTTGACGAGCAATACGCAAAGACTTGTTAGGCACAATCAGCGCGAACTCTTCACCACCAAATCGATAGGCAGAAATACCTTCACGGCAACTTAACTTCAGCTTGCGAGCGATCGCTTTAAGCACCATATCGCCAAACAAGTGGCCATAGGTGTCGTTGAAATTTTTAAAGTGGTCGATATCGAGAAGAATCAGACACAAAGATTGTTGTGCTTCACACAGGGTTTCTATGTCACGGTCGAAAGAGCGACGGTTATAGAGTGTGGTTGTACTATCGAAAAGCGCATCTTTCTGAACTTCTACTAACTGGGTTTTTAGCTTGGTGATCTCTGAGGTTGCAGAGTTTAGCTGAGAGTTTAAAAACTGAGTAGAGTGACGAATATGACGGGATTCAGACACCAGCTGTCGAACTAAGGACATGACTTCATCAATAGATAGGCTTTCATTATCAACACGAGCCAAGTCCTCGAAGCTTTTATCGATCATGTCAGAAAAAGCGGAGGTGTCGGTCAGGGTGTCATTCATTGAATTGGAAACTTCAGAAACTAACAGTTCCAAATTAGCGCGAAGGTCATTGATATTGGTTTCGGATTTGCTGGCAACATAATTGTTGTATAGCTGCTCACCAACGGCAGGAGGACAAATACCGTAGTGTTCTAAAACACCATCCATGTCTTGAGTCAGCTGGGGAATAGCGTTATCGACATAGGTGTACCAAAGTGCGTAATTTGCAGGTGTCGTTGACACCCTGTTCTTCATCATAAGAGGCACCGCTTTTTTTAGATTTGCGGTGGATTTCTGAAATTCGTCTTTGTTCATTATTTTTACTGCAGATACCAAAACAACTAAGCCACTTGCGAACAAGGTTAGCGGATTTCGAAGGTCTTTGCTTTAAAAATTATATGATTAGTGGATGAGGGTTGGATAAATAACTCATTTTTATTATGAATATCGATTGCGTATTCATAAGCGTAATCTAATGGATTGTTCTTTAACCATATTTGGGCTTATCAAACTTTCGGCGTAGCGTGAGTTAGTATCAAAAGATTGCTGAGAATTAAGTGTTGTCTAGGGAAGTGCATACAAAAAGTGACGTAAATTGATCGTTGAGCTTTAACTGAGAAAGTCTAGGTTGAGGACGCTTGGCTGGTGATTTGCATTTGTTCAGAGTTTACGGGGGAAAGCCTGTATCGAGAGGGGAAATGTTTATAAGCAGGCATAAAAAAGCGCCGATAAAAATCAGCGCTTTAAAATTCTTTTTAGCTATAAGAGCTAATTATTGAGCAACAACGTTTGCTGCTTGTAGGCCTTTTTGACCGTTTTCAACTTCGAAAGAAACCTTTTGGCCTTCTTTCAGAGTTTTGAAGCCTTCAGAAACGATTGCACGGAAGTGTACGAATACGTCAGCGCCGCCGTTGTCTTGAGAAATGAAACCGAAACCTTTCTCTTCGTTAAACCATTTTACAGTGCCAGTATTTGTGTTAGACATAATTTGTCCCTTATTCATAAATTTTCTAAGTTGTTGATTGCATTTAATGCAATGCGCTGATAATTGAATTATTTAATATTGCTAAGAAATAAGGAAAAACTACTTACAAAAACGGGTAACGATTTTACATGTCAATTTTTTACTATTCATCTAACTTAAATAACTCCGGCTAACAGAGCGAGAGCATGTTAACACAGTCTTTTGAGATGTACACGCATTGCTTAAGAAATTTGTGCTTTTTTTGTCATACCGTGCGAATGTACAAGATTTACACTGATTTAGTGATAGTTTTGTCGCTTCGTCCAACACAACAAAAGGAAGCATCTCAGCTTCCTTTTGATCATTAGTATAGACGATATTAACGCTTAAAGTTGATATCTTCAGTTTGATCTAAATTTATTTTTGTTTTCGCTGGTTGAGTCTCTGCAATCACCTTACCGTGGCGTATTGAGTACTGCACTGGTACTTGGCGGCGTACTGCATCAAAGCCATTGTCAGCAGGAAGAATCAGCAAGCTACCTGGCTTACCTTCTTCGATACCGAAGTTGTCTTGAATGTTCAATGTGCGAGCAGAGTTCTTGCTGATCAAATCAAGTGAGTTGTTGATTTGGTCGTAGCCCATAACCTGTGTTACATGCAGTCCCATGTGCAGAACTTGAAGCATGTTCGCTGTGCCCAGTGGGTACCATGGGTCAAACACATCATCGTGGCCAAAACAAACGTTGATGTCTGCTGCTAGCATCTCTTTAACGCGCGTTACACCGCGGCGTTTCGGGTAATCGTCGAAACGGCCCTGTAAGTGAATGTTCACTAGCGGGTTTGCCACGAAGTTGATACCTGACATCTTCAATAGACGGAACAGGCGAGATGTGTAAGCACCGTTGTACGAACCCATTGCAGTGGTGTGGCTAGCAGTTACTTTCTCGCCCATTTCAAACTTATGAGCAAGGGCTGCTAATGTTTCCACAAAGCGAGACTGTTCGTCGTCGATTTCATCACAGTGAACGTCGATCAGACAGTCGTACTTGCGTGCAAGCTCAAACACATAATGCAAAGATTCAACCCCGTATTCACGAGTGAATTCGAAGTGAGGGATAGCACCGATAACGTCAGCGCCGATCTTCACTGCTTCTTCAAGCAACTCTTTGCCGTTAGGGTATGAAAGAATACCTTCTTGAGGGAATGCAACGATCTGGATGTCGACCCACTCTTTCATCTCTTCACGAACTTCAACCATCGCTCTTAACGCAACGAGTGTTGGGTCAGACACATCAACGTGTGTACGAACGTGTTGAACACCGTTAGCTATCTGCCATTTCAGTGTTTGCTTGGCACGAGACTTTACGTCTTCGATTGATAGCAGTTCTTTGCGCTCAGCCCAACGCTCAATACCTTCAAACAAAGTGCCAGAGATGTTCCAGTTAGGCTCACCAGCAGTTTGAGTAGTATCTAGGTGGATGTGCGGTTCACAGAAAGGAGTAACTGCAATGCCACCTTCAGCATCAAGGATGTCGCCTTGATGATTGATTTGCGCGCCATTATCGAGAATGCGAGAAAATTGACCATTTTCAATCAGAATCTGTTTCAAGCCTTCTTGGTCTTGAAGTTTCGCGTTCTTGATTAATAAGGTTGTCATAGTGTGTCCTTAAGCGGCCTGAGATTTCAGAGCTTTTTTGTTCAATAGAGGATTAAGCACGAGGTAACTGATTGCACCACCTAACACTGCGTTCAAAGGAACAACGCCAGGTAGGAAGTGACCAGCGGCTACGCCTGTTGCTACCGCGATAATGCCAGCCCAGTTAACGGTTTGGAACTCTGCATTTGCAAAATCTTTGTAACGTTTACGGTTCGCGAAGAAGTCGGCGATGATTACGCCACCAATTGGTGGAATCGCCAGCGAAAGGAAGGTTAACCAACCAACGAAGTTGTTGTATAACCAAAGTGCGAAAATCGTACCGATAATGCCGTTAATGATTGACATTGTAGTACTTGAGCGACCAGTGATGTTAGATAAACCCAAACCGGATGCATAAAGTGCATTTTCATTGGTTGTCCAGATATTCAAGCCAAGCACGATGATGGCTGGAAGCAGCAGACCTTGCGCGATCATCACATCTGAAATATCAGCCTGACCGGTTGCTGCTGCTCCTGCTGCGCCGAAGATAAACATCAGCGAGTTACCGATGAAGAACGCAACCATAGTAATTAATACTGCGCTTGCTGGCTTTTTACCAAAGCGAACGAAATCGGCCGTTAACGTACCCGCACTTACGAACGAACCTACAACCATTGCAAGAGCCATTGAAAAGTCCATTGGCGTCTCTGGTTTAATAAGTTGCAATTGCTCTAGTCCACCAACACTGTCTACCGCAGTCAGTACTGAGTAACCACCCAGAATCGCAATCGCAGGCACTGCAATCGCTGAAAGCACCATTAGCGCTTGAATGCCGAAGTACACTGTCCCCGTCATCAATAAGCCAGATACGATAATCAAGGTGTTGGTATCAATGCCCGTTGCTTTTTGTACTGGAATAGCAAACATCGCAACACCCACACCAAACCAACCGACTTGTGTACCACCAAGTAAAGCAGAAGGAAGCCATGAGCCTTTAGTACCGAAAGAGAAACGAGCAAGGAGGTGGGTAGAGAGGCCAGTAGATGAGCCGATGTAGCCAAGAAAAGAAGTGTAAATACCGAGGATTAGGTTACCGATGAGAACGGCGAGGAAGAAATCGTTGAATGAAAGACCTGTCCCGAGTGAACCACCTGTCCACATACTTGCAGAGAAGAAAGTGAGTCCAAGCATTACCATGGTGAGTGAAGCGACTCCTTTCCTAGCCGATGTAGGAACCGGCCCTAGACTGTAGTTATTATCAGCAGCCATTTTTTACCTCCGCAAATGATCAAAATTAAAATTAACGGTCGCCGTATTGCAGGCAAACGTGCGCATTATGGTGATATAAATCACATAGTCAATGCTAATTTTGTCAATGATTGCCCATAAAAACCAGTTGTTGCAGTAATTATCTTGTAAAACATAGGGTTATTTTCTGTCTTTATTTAAAAAAAACAAATAGAAAACGTTTTCTATAATGCGTTGGTTATCTGCTGTTCTTGGTTGGCTATGAATGCTTATTATTATACGTCTGAATGGGTGTCTGTATCGAAAAAGAGGGCGGTTGGCCAAACTGCAGGCAAAAAAATAGCCAATCGCAATAATCGCAATTGGCCTATATATTTTGTGAACAAGAATAGGTTCACTAACAACGTCAGTTGGCTAGGTGACCCTCGGCTTAAGAAGGGTCAATATATACATTGCAGTTAGTGTGCCAACTTTTAAAACCACGTAAAACGGCAGTTTTATAGCAATCTGGTGCGTATTTGAGCGCTTAATTTGCGTTTTTGAAATACCCAATTGCAAAATGCAATTGCGATTTGCAACTTTAGAGTGTTTATTCGTTTTTCGGGTTTGTGTTCTTTCTGGCGACGAATGGTGAAATAAACAAAAAGCCCGTGCGATCTAAGAGCGCACGGGCTTGGGTATTGTTTCACCAATAGGAAGTATTAGATGGAGTAGAAGAAGTACAGTTGAGACTTCATTCTAATGATGATCCCGCGTATTACGTCTAGGAACGCCATAAAGCTGATAGGCTTCTCACCGCTTACCCACGCTAATCCGACAGAGCCAACAGGAATATCGTAACCCTCTGCCTCATCAATTTTTAAACGAACAAAGTGGTGCTTGTTCTGAAGGTTTTTGCCTGTGGTAACACGAACCTGCTCATCGATACCCAGCAAACTTGCTTGCGCTTCACCAGTGGCCTCTACAATGCCTTCTACGGTTGCAGAGAACACTTTTCCTGGGTATACCGCTGTCGCAAATTCCGCAGGTTGACCGACCTTAATATTACGAATCGCTTGGTGGTTAACTCGCATCAGCACGTACTTCTCTTCGGTATACATCTGGATACGAGGCATCATTGAAACACGCTGACCTTCACGAAGAATAAAGTTCGTTACAAAGCCGTCAGTCGGTGCCGTGACTTTGGTGCTGTTCAAGTCCCATTGTGCTTGTGCCAGTGTTGCCTTTGCTGAATCGACTTCAGTTTGCTTCTTGCTCACATTGGTTTCAGCTTTGTGGATGTTCAACTTCGCATTCTCGGCATCGATTTCTTTCTTGCTAAGCTGAGATTCCAATGTCGTAACGTTATACGTCGCTAAGTCTACCTTTGCTGTTTGTTGGTCGATGTCAGTTTCAGTGATCGTATGTTCTACCACTTTGTTTTGCTTCTGGTAACGATCAAGCGTCTTTGACTGCAGTACTAAGTCTGTTTTAGCCGAATCTATTTGTGCGACTGAAGCTTTGATGTCTTCAAGCGCCGATTGATAGCTGACTTTTGCAATGCTCACTTCTTGACGAGCTGTGTCTAAAGCGACCTCTGCAGATTCAAGTTGAACGCTGGCTTTGTCTCTTGCGATGACATATTTAGTGTCATCAATTTCGTAAATTAGCTGTCCTTCAGTCACATCCTGGTTTGGGTCGATGTGGACTTTGGAAGTTTTTCCCGACACATTAGTTGAATCGGGACGCAGCTGAATATGTGGAGACTGAGCCACTGAGCCTCCCGATATTATCTTGAAGCTGGCTGATAGAGTGGATATTGAAAGGCTAGGTCCTCTCTCTAACTGGTTTTTCTCGGGGCACGATCTGGCGTCGTCTATACGCCGAGTTAACATCGGGTTGCACTGTTTGCAGTCCGGGGCTTTTCTATATGGCGCTCAAGTCGGTAATTTCATCAAATGGTGCTACGACAATCCTGCTTATACTGAGGTGGGTAAAGTTCATGACTCAATTCGAGTTGCCATCTTTATGATGAAGATATTAAGGCGTTACTTGGGAGACGACTTTACTCCCGCAGCCGTCTCTATCGCAGGTTATCGCGAGAACACTCAACTCTATCAAGAGTATTTTGGGTGCAATATTCAGTGGGGCCAGCCACGAACTGAAATCTGGATACCAAGCCAGTCGAGGTTATCGAGCAATCAAGCCCCTTCTAGCGGCAAGATGAGCTTGGCAATGAACTTTCATGACTTAGATAATTACCTCAACTTGCCTGATGCCGCGGATGAGCATAAGGTGACCTATGAGATGATCAATTACAGTCGCCATTTCGGCCTGCCAACACTGCATAAAGTGTCGAGTTTGCTTGGGTTATCTGAACAGCAATTTCAACGTCGATTGCATAACTTAGGCATCAACTTTTCTACCATTATGGGCTATGCGTTAAGTAATGTGGCGGTGGAGTTGTTGATGTATTCAGTGCCAATAGATAAAGTCGCGACGAGGCTCGGCTATACCAATGTCGCGAGCTTTAATCGGATGTTTAAGAAACATCGAGGTTTGACACCCAAGCAATATGTTGAGCGCCTAAAAACTGGCCTGTAACTATTCAGAGCTAACTTATGGTTCGTTTATGGATCAGGCTGGACAAGTAAACCATCCCCCAAGTACTCAAAATGAAAGGGGCGGTGAGTGGTAACAGTGACAGTTCATGAAAACCAAGTGTGATGAGACAGCTTAACAGCATGCCTAATAGGATTAACGGCCAACGGATTCGCGGATAGGGCACAAGTGCTAAAGTGGCAAGAATGGCGTTGTACCCGTAAAGACCTTGGGCTACCAATTCGTTAGAAGCGCCAATCAACCCGCTAAATACGGTGCTAATTATTACTGCGAGCATAACCCAAATGGCATGCTTGATATTGTTGAGTGCGATGGCGACTAAGATAACGAGCCCCGACAACGCATTTTCGATGAAGCTGACTTGGCTTATCCCTTTTAACAACGGGATCACCACTGTCGGCAGGTTGAACCACGAGTTAGCCTCAATACTGATGAGTGGCATCAGTGCGGAATCAGGTGCAGAAAACGCTGACAGCTCAAAGGTTGATTGGATAATATAAATCAGCCAAGTGGTGAGGATAAAGGCGCTAGTGTAACCGCGATATTTCTCAAAACTGAATACGATGTGGGCAATCGGCACCGTGAGTAATGCACCTAACGCAGTCACTAAAGCCAATAATGGTGTCACACCAAAAAAGTTACCGATAAATAAACCAATCAAAGCGCCATTTAGCGCGTACATTCCACTATCAATGTCGTCAACTGACTTGTTGGTGTTGGTGTTGGTGTTGGTGTTGGTGTTGGTGTACATATAGCCATAGAAAGCTAATGCATAGCTGCAACTGGCGCCAAGTAAGGTAAGAAAAGCCAGCGCCAGTGACTCAATAGAAATGGCAAGCAACAGCAAAGTCGACGTCATGATAGACGGTGTGAAATAGACTTGCCCAATGCCATTGAGCAAGCCTTGAAACGGCAGAATATCCTTGTTCGTTTTCATCGTCTGATTACATTATTGAGTCATGTTAAATTTTTGTAATTCAGATTGTATACAATTTTATCAAGTTCACCATCTTCGAGTGTTAATTCTGATACCAGCGTTCACCATAAGCTTGTTGGTAATCTGGTGTTTCAATGATGCCTTCTTGTTCTGGAACGGTTTCTAACGGCCCAACAACAGTTCTATAGGGTAATACGCCAGCCCAAACTGGAATGTCCATATCGGCTTTATCATCATTCACTCCATGTTTACCAATCTTCACGGAAGCTTCTGTTAAAGGTATCGCCAACAACTCGGTCGCAGTGAGTTCTTTTTCATTACTGAGCCTCACTTCATCGGTTCTGCCCGGTGCGATTTGCTCAATAAAGATATTCAACAAGCGATCCTTTTCTTGATAGTCATCGATGACTGAAAATGACCCCAATACCACAGCAGAACGATAATGCGCACTATGATGAAATGCCGAACGAGCCAGCACCCAACCATCGAACAAGGTGAACGTTAAACAGGTTGGTTCTCCCTTTTTTAGTCCTTTTAGTAGGCGACTGTTTTTAGCTCCATGAATGTAGACTATATCACCCACTCGCCACGCGAGCATCGGGATGACCACTGGTCCTTGTTCGCCCTGCAATGCAATGTGTGCGATTAAGCTCTCATCAATAATTTGGTGCAGTTTCTCTTGTTCAAATACGGCTTTGTGAGCCCCTTTTTTAATCGTGGTTCTTTTCGTGTTAGATAACATAATCGCTCCTTAATCATTGCCTTTTGATTAATGTAGCGATTAACTGGTCTATTAAATAGAGCCACTTTTAAACACTATTTGGATCCAGTTATGCAGCCTATCGATGTCGGTGATCTACAGTTAGACGAACAACACGGCACGCGTCAAACCGCCTTGTTCCACGCGATAAGAGAGAAGATCGTTCAAGATTTATGGAGCAAGGGCAGTAAGTTACCTTCAACACGTAAGTTGGCTGTCGAGTTATCGGTGAGTCGAAATACGGTGATTTATGCGTACGAACAACTGGTTACTGAAGGCTATATCGAGAGTAAGCAAGGCTCAGGGTTTTATGTCTCGGTTGAACAACCAGAACACTTTCTAAGTTTGTCTAAGCCAAACAGTGTTCAGGATCCGAAGGTCAAACAAACAGTCAGTAAACCGAGTACAAACATAGCGACACCTAACGACATTAACCGCAGCTTTGCCCCAGGAGTTCCTGACTTAGATGCGTTCCCTTTTGCGAAATGGCAGAGGTTGCTGCAACGTCACTCTACACGTCAGAACATTGCGGGCAATCAAGAGGTTCAGGGAAGCTCAGCCTTGAGGGAAGCGTTGAGTGGGTATCTTGCAAGCAGTCGTTCCGTTCATTGTAATGCCGACAGAATCATCATCACCGCAGGTGCGCAGCAAGCCATCTCAATCGGATTAATGGCAACGTTAGCGATGGGCGACAAAATCCTCGTGGAGGAACCCGGTTATCGACAAGTACATAAAATTATCGATCTGTTGAGACTAGAGTTAGAAGGTGTAAGTGTGCGTGAAAAGGTGGGGTTGGATATTGAGAAAGTGTTGGCCAGTAATGCTAAGGCTCTGTATGTCACACCGAGTAACCAATACCCAATGGGCACGACTTTAAATACTGAGCAGCGCCTTAAACTGATCGATTGGGCCAATCAACATCAGTCATGGATCATTGAAGATGACTATGACAGTGAGTTCCAGTTTGCTCATCGCCCTTACACCAGTATGCAAGGCTTAGCGGGTAAACTCGGGTTTGATGAACGAATCATTTATGTTGGTTCGCTGAGTAAAGTCATGTTCAACGGACTCCGCTTAGGTTACTTAGTGGTGCCAGAAAGTCTGGTGGCGAAGTGTCTTGAGATCAAAGACGCGCTCACTGGAGACACGGCGTCCCACACACAGGAAGCTTTGGCGGATTTTGTTCGAGAAGGCGACTTGCTGCGTCATATTAGAAAGATGCGTCGGTCATACAAACTCAAGTATGAAGCGATGATAGAAGCGATTGAAAGCGAGTTTAACGGTGATCTTGAAGTGATCAGTCAGGCGGCAGGGCTACATGTGACCGTGAAGTGGTATCAAGGTATATCTGAACATGAGTGGAGCCGACGAGCTGATCTTCAAAATATCATCATTCGTCCGTTTGATTTTTATGAGTACGGTTCGAGTGATGCTCGTGATTGGAGTGGGGCGGTGCTAGGGTTTGGAAATATCCGTCTGGCTGAGATAAAGCCGAAGATCAAACAGATCGCTCGGCTTTTTTATCAGTGATATTGGTAGGTATCGTTTACAGCTTGTCGATTCATCATTTATCGAGTTATAGCTTGTCGACAGAAACGGTGGGTTTACCCAACCACTTTCGCCAAGGGAGTGACAATGTCACAAAAATAGTCACGGCATAGAGCATCGACCAACTTAAACAGATAAACACCAAGGTACAGATGACCAATGAAAGCATGGCTGTGTATCTAGATGCGCCTGTCAGTAATCGGCAAGCGGCTAACATCGCGAGCAGATAAACCAGAACAAAAATACCGTTGGCGAGCTTGAGAAAGAACTCCAGGTCCAAGTTAGAGAGTTCACCAATCACACACGAAATAAGCACGACAAAGCCAATTGCTAACGTTGGGTAAAGCGGTACGCCGTGGCTGTTCAGTTGAGCCATTCGACTTGTAGGGCTGTGTTGGCGAGCTTGAGCCCAGATCATTCGTGATAGGCTTTGTGTGTAAAGGTTTAGGCTGGCAAAGCAAGCAAAGAACCCCAGTACGCTGATGACAGTTTTGAAGCCATTGCCAAACAGTTGTTCTGTTACCCAAGGGATGGATGTGGCGTCGAATTCAGGTGAACCGTAAGCACCCAGTTTAAGAATCACTACTGAACAAGCCCAGTACACTAACCCCGCAACAAAACAGCCTGCAATGATGGCGATTGGGAAGTCACGTTGTGGATTTTTGAATTCCTCTCCCATGTGAGCAAAAGCTTCTATTCCGACAAAGCACCAAAACATGACAGCCAAAGCAGCGCCGATAGACCACATTGAATTGGATGAGATGGCAGGAAGAGCAACATCGGTTGCCGTGATGTCGGCTTTCCAAACAAAAGCGCTGACTAAGGCAAAAATCGACAATGCGATCACGGTTTGCAGTCGGCCAGAAGATTTACTGCCCATCAAATTGATGGCAATAAGCAGGGCGACGGTAAAGGATTGAGCACCCAGAGGAGTGTCGAGAGGTGCGGGTAACAATTGTTGAGCAAAACCACCAGCCAGTGCAATGGCCGCTGGAATACCGACAGGAATAACACTCACAAACAACCACGCCACGCTTGTTTCTAATCGCTCGCTAAACGCCTGGCGCACAAAATAGGCAGTACCACCTGCATTCGGGTAGCGTTTTCCTAATGATGCGAAGGTCAGTGCAATCGGGCAAATAGCGATAAACAGGATTAACCAAGCGAGAAGAGACAACTGTCCTGCAATGCCTGCTGCGATCGCAGGGATCATAAATAATCCAGTGCCTAGCAAGGTCGTCGAGAGTTGTCCGATTCCTGAAATAAGCGTGATTTCTTGTTTGAGTTGTGTCATTCGCTCTCCTAGCTATTTGATTCTGGTCACGGTCTTCCAGTAACTTTCTTCTGGTGTGTGAGAAGTTATGATTGAGAGCATACATTGTTGACATCAATAATACAGCTAGCGAAACGTCGTAAGACACCGTCATTTTAACGGTATTAATCCGATTCAGTGTGAAAGTGTCGGCTGTCAGAATGGCTGTTATAAGTAGGAAAGTTGTGTCAAATTAGGCGTTATAAATAGAACAATAAATGAAAAGAATCAGAAGCATGGATAAATTTGATCGCCAGATTTTGGATATTCTCAAAACCAATGCACGATGCTCAGTGAGCGATATCGCCCGAGATGTCAGCCTCTCGCGCTCAGCGGTGAACGCCAGAATCAAGAAACTGGAAAGCGACAAAGTGATTACGGGCTACTGCGCTCAAGTGGCAGAACCCAACCAAACGAAGAATGTGTGCGCTTATATCTTGTTGAAGTTCGACATGTCGAGTAGTGACCATAGTTGTGAGTCTTACGCGAAACAAATCCAGAGTATTGATGAGGTGCAATGGTGCCACTCTATTAGCGGTGAGACAGATATGATGTTGTACGTGGAAGTGGAAAGCATGGAGAGCTTGAACCGAGTTCGCGATCAGCTGCAAAGTTACCCGGATCTTCGCCACTTAATGACTCATACGGTTTTGACCGAGTTTTTCAACAAACAGAATGCGACGGTGCATTCATGTTAGGCAATATCAACTTAAACCTACTGCGTTCACTGCATGTACTTCTTGAAGAGTGTCATGTGAGCCGTGCCGCCCAACGTTTGCATATCACACAATCCGCGGTGAGCCGTCAGCTCAGCCAGTTACGTGATTTGTGTGGCGACCCTTTGCTGGTCCGTGACGGCAACAAACTGGTGCCGACCAACCGTGCATTGCTACTCAAAGGTAAACTCGACGACCTGCTTGGCGAGTTTGACCACCTGTTAGATGATAAACCCTTCGAGCCGCAAGACTGGCAGGGTGAATTGGTGTTGTCTTCGAGTGATTATGTCGCTCAGTATATTCTTCCTGTGATTGTGGCAGAGGTGTCTGCTGAAGCGCCGAACATTAATTTGGCTTATCGATTGTGGCAGCCAAACTACCTTGAAGCACTGAACGAGTCTGGGATTCATTTGGCTTCCAGTATGTTTCCCACAAAGCCAGAACATGTCTCAAGTATCAAACTTGGTGAAGATAAGTCGGTGTGTTTGATGCGAAAGTCGCACCCGCTGGCTCAACAAGCGGTTTTGAGTGCAGAAGATATTGTTCACTACTCTCACATCAAAGTGACGGGTGGTGGAGATAAAGACAGTTACGCGGACATAGCATTGAAGAAGCAAGGGCTGAAGCGAAGAGTGGCTTTACAGGTTCCGTTCTTTTCATCTGCTGGTACTGTGTTATTGCAAGACGACTATCTGATGATCGTGCCAGAACATATCGCCTATAACCTAGGTCGACACCTCGATACTACCTACTTTTCGTTGCCATTTGATACGGAAATGCATACCTATTGGTTAATGTGGCATCCTAAATATGACAACGACTCTGCCCACAAATGGGCGCGAGAAAAAGCATTCCAAGCCATGCAAAAGTCGAGTTACAATATCAGTATGACTTGAAATCATAGGTGTGATGATAATCTTTGATTTCAAATAATACCTCCTGCGAATTATGGTAAGTGCCAAGTATTGAGTATTAAGCGTAGAGCGTTCAGCTGGAACGCTTTATTTTATTAGGAATGGAATGATGACAGTAACAATTTGGTTTTCTTTATTAGCGATTTGCTTGTTGGGTGCAATGTCTCCGGGCCCAAGCTTGGCGATGATCGCTAAACACAGTTTGGCTGGTGGCCGTATGAACGGGCTTATCGCAGCTTGGTCACACGCTGCTGGTATCGGTATTTATGCGTTCGCAACCATTGTTGGTTTAGCCGTTGTGCTTGAGCAATCCCCAATGTTATTTAAAGGTATTAGCTTAGCGGGGGCTGCTTATCTGCTTTATCTTGGCGTTAATGCGTTACGTTCGAAAGGGGGTGTTGCCGCGAAATTAGAAGCGGGTGAAAAGATGAGTTACATGCAGTCTGCTCGTGAGGCTTTCTTGATCTCTATCTTGAGCCCAAAGATCGCATTGTTCTTCATCGCTCTGTTTAGCCAATTTGTAGCGCTAGGTAATGAACTGACCAATCAAGTGATTATTGTCTCAACGCCGCTGATTGTCGACGGCCTTTGGTACACCTTTATCACATTGGTGTTGTCTAGCCCATTGATTGTTGAGCGTATTCGCTCGAAAGCTCAGTTGATTGATCGACTATCTGGCGTGGTGCTGATCCTGCTTGCTGTTCGTGTGGTGTGGACGATTTAGAAGTAAGTCATTTCTCGCGATAACAGGTTTCTATTAAAAAGGCTCACTAGACGTTATCTAGTGAGCCTTTTTGATTTCTCTGGATTAGCTTTTGGAAGACTTGAGCTTATTAGCCTTCAGAGTTCAGTACGGCATCTAGCTTCGCCATCGAGTCTGAGAAGTAGGGGTTGTAGGTCAAACGCGCATGGTTCTTCCCTTCTTCACGATAGCCCCAAGCTGAGTACCAAACCTCACTGGTTGCATTGCATTGTTCTTCAAACCCTTCTGCCTGACCATTGGAGCAAATCTTCTCGCTACCATTGATTCCGTAATAAGGGTTGTTTGGTGAGAACAGTAAGCCCATGTGAGAGCCGTTCGAGATGCGTTGCTCTGGGATCTTCATGCTGTACTGAACAGCGCGAGGATCCTCGAGAGTCGTCTCTCCTTGCCAAACCAACACATTGTTTGGATTCGGCATAGATTCAGTAAAGGCTTGCTGAACGTAGTTGGTGTCAATCACGCTGTCGCCTTCACTCATCATAATAAAAACTGGTTTATCGAAGTGTTTATCTTGTAAGTCACCACGTACGACTTCTGATGTCTCGTAGTAAACCGATGCACCATTCATTGGCAACGAGTTGTAACGCAACACATTGTCTTCAGGATCTTGATCCGCCCAAGTGACAAAGTAGCTTGCTAGTCCCGCGTATTGAACGGCAGACGAGCTCGGTTGAAACGCAGGTGAGAACAGCAGTAACCCAGAAATCTTTGGATCGTTCATCGCCTGTGAAGTCACGAGGTTCGCGCCGGTTGAATAGCCGCCTAGCCAAACAGAATCATACTCTTGCTCAAGTAACTTCGTATGATGAGCCACCACACCTTGCCAATCTTCTAGGCTCGGCTGCATTAAATCACCCACGCGACTGCCGTGACCCGGAAGTAATACGGTTCTCACTAAGTAACCTTGCTCTGCCAAATGGGTAGCGATGTCTTTAAATGAGTAAGGTGAGTCGCCTAATCCATGAACCAATAATACCGCCTTGCCGTTTGGCGAGGTTGGTTGATACTCGGTTGGTGAATTGAGTTGGATCTCGAGTTGCTTGTCTTCCGTCATGAACACGCGGTTTTTCAATAACCAATCTTGTGTGTCATTGACGTAGGCATCAAAGCTGTCTTGCTGATAGCTAGGCAAGTCTGGAGATGTTTCGTAAGCGGGTATCGGTGTCTCGTTGGAACAACCAACGAGACTTAAAGTCGTTAAGGCCAGCAGTGCTAGGAGGGGCTTTCTTTGCATTATGTAATCTTGTCTCTGTTGTGCTTTCACTATGTCTGAAACTAAAGTTTAGGTTACTTTTTGCTTGAAAGGTCTTCGTATTCACCTTCAATAACACCGGCATCATTGGTTGATGACTGACGAGTGTTCATATGAGCTGCGAAACCTTGTTTCTTCATTTGATTCTGAATGCGCTTGCCAGTAATTAAAGCTGCAATAGCTAAAGGAATAGCAAGGATCAAGCTTGTGAATAACGCCAAAAGGCCAGTAAACAATGCAACAATCGTAACTAATATATTTTTCATATTCATTCCTCTTTTTCTATGTTGTTACTTTATCGCTTCTATTCTGAACGAAACATGAACGCCGTTAATAAATCTCTGAGAGTCACTATGACACGGATGTGTGCTGTTAGGGAGTTTATATGTAGTCATAATCACGCACTAAAAACATGGAATAAAACTAAGTTTAATAAAATCAATATGTTAAAAGTTGGCACGCTTGATGCTCTATAGGGGTTGGAATAAGTCACTGTAAGCAAAGTACTTACAGTTAATAAAAATTACTGGAGCCCTTATATGTTCTGTATTCAATGTGAACAAACAATTCAAACCCCAACCGTAAAAGGCTGTTCTTTCGCACAAGGTATGTGTGGTAAAACTTCGGAAGTATCCGACCTTCAAGACGTGTTGGTGCATTCTCTTCAAGGTGTTTCTTTTTGGGCCAATTTGGGCCGTGCGTGTGATGTTATTGATACTGAAATCGACGAGTGGGCGCCAAAAGCGTTTTTCGCAACACTAACCAACGTTAACTTCGACCCTGCTCGTATCATCGAATTCGCACAACAGTCCCATGAATTCAAGCAGCGTTTAGAGCAACAGGTTCGCGCGGCAGCGACATTGATTGGTTTTGAGATCCCAGCGCTTTCTGCTGCTGCTCAATTCGACCTTCCAACGGACTCTTCAGAGCTATTGGCGCTTGCCCCTCAAGCGGCGGTAAACCGTGGTCACGACTCTCAACACGAAGATGTGATTGGTCTTCGCCTTCTTTGCCTATACGGTCTAAAAGGTGCAGCAGCTTACATGGAGCACGCACGTGTTCTTGGTCAAACTGATAATGCTATTTTCGCTGAATACCATGAAATCATGGCGTTCCTAGGTACAGATCCATCAGACCTAAAACAACTGTTAGATACGTCTATGCAGATCGGCTTAATGAACTACAAGGTCATGGAAATGTTGGATAAAGGCGAGACAGATACCTTCGGTCACCCTCAACCAACAACCGTGAACGTGAAAACTAAGAAAGGCCACTGTATTCTTGTTTCTGGTCACGACCTGCATGATCTAGAAAAGATCCTTCAACAAACTGAAGGCAAGGGCATCAACGTTTACACCAACGGTGAGATGCTACCTGCACACGGTTACCCTGAACTAAACAAGTACCCACACCTTGCGGGTAACTACGGCAGCGCTTGGCAGAACCAGCAAAAAGAATTTGCGAACTTCCCAGGTGCGATCGTAATGACATCTAATTGTCTGCTTAACCCAGATGTGGGCTCGTACGCTGACCGCCTATTTACGCGTAGCATCGTAGGCTGGCCGGGTGTTGCTCACCTTGAAGGTGACGATTTCAGTGCAGTGATCGATTGTGCTCTTGCGCAAGAAGGCTTTAAGCATGACGAGATCGAGCAAATGATCACTGTCGGTTTTGGTCGTAACGCCTTGATGGAAGCAGCGCCTGCGGTTGTTGAACAAGTGAAAGAAGGCAACATCAAACACTTCTTCCTAGTGGGTGGTTGTGACGGCGACAAATCTGAACGTAGCTACTACACAGATTTCACAGCTCAAGCGCCAGAAGATTCAGTAATCCTGACATTGGCATGTGGTAAATTCCGTTTCAACAAAAACCAATTCGGCGACATTAACGGTATTCCACGTCTGCTCGATGCTGGCCAATGTAACGATGCATACTCAGCGATTCAGCTTGCTCTTGCGCTGTCTCAAGAGTTTGATTGTGGCATCAACGAACTACCACTAACACTTGTTCTTTCTTGGTTCGAGCAAAAAGCGATCGTTATCCTGCTTACTCTGTTCGCACTGGGTGTGAAAGGTATCTACACAGGCCCAACAGCGCCTGCATTCCTAACTGAAAACCTACTAAAGATTATTCAAGACGAGTTCGATATGCGTTCTATCTCAACGCCAGAGCAAGATCTTAAAACAATCTTAGCGGCTTAATCTAAGCCCACTCCCAAGCCCCGTTGTTGCTGTTCTCTAGGAACGTGCAGCGGCGGGGCTTTTTAGATTTAATTCTTTAGTATCAGTGAGGTGTGTGAACTATGTATGCATGGTCGGATAGCGATTCAATCAATTTAGTGTGTTTAAAGAAATGGCACGAGACGGCAGATACGGTCAGCTTTGAGCTTGGCAGTATTCCACAAGATTTACATTTCAATTTTAAGCCCGGTCAGTTCATCACCTTGGGTTTAGATATGCCGACGAAAACGGATTACCGTGCTTATTCCGTGGCTTCTTGCCCCGAAGATAACCGCCTGAAGTTGACAGTCAAGCGTGTGGAAGGTGGCTTGGTTTCGAACTTTATTGTCGATGAGCTTGATGAAGGTGACGAGGTTTCTGTGTTGAAGCCGGCAGGCGCGTTTAACTGTATTGATTGCATGCCAACGGCGACAAAGAAAGTAACGCTAGTGAGTGCTGGCTGTGGCATTACACCAGTCATAGCGATGGTAAAATATTGGCTGTCTCAAGACAGTGACAGTGACATTGAGATTGATTTCGTCCACATGGCACGCAACAAGCTTGAGACTATCTACTTTCAAGAACTTCATCAGCTCGATGAATCACATGCGAATTTCAACTTAAAACTGCTGTTAAAAGACAACGAAGGAACAACCGCCCCTCAAGGTCGTTTAGATAAAAACTGGTTGGTGAAACTGAGCCCAGATATCTTAGATAGAACGGTTTACCTGTGTGGGCCTGTCGGCTTCATGCAAGATATTGAGAGTTATCTGAAAGAGCTTGAGTTCAACATGGATAACTTCTATCAAGAAAGCTTTACTCCTGCTACTCAGGATGCTCAATCAGAAGCGTCAAACGCCGAAATTGCTGACGATACGAATAGTGCTGTTAAGGTATTTGTGCCTGCGTTCGGCGCTGAAGTTGAAGCGGAAACTGGCACACCATTGGCGGATTCATTAGAAAAAGCAGGCGTTCCAATTATTATCGCTTGTCGTAGTGGGATTTGTGGTTCGTGTAAATGCAAAGTGACCAAAGGATCTGTGGAATCAAGCAGCCAAGAAACATTGACGCCAGAGCAGATTGAACAGGGCTACGTGCTTGCATGTTCAAGCTCGATTCAGTCAGATGTTGAGGTTGAGTTATAACAGACGTAAAGCTGTGCAAGAGTGATGAAGACAAGATCTTATTATAGCGATAAAAGTTAGCTTGCCAGATGTAAAAAGGCCACCTAGATCAGTTAGAGAGAGCAGATCTAAGTGGCAACCCTCTTGTTTATACGGGGGAGTAAAACAAAAGGGGTTGCGAAGTCCATACAGACTTCGCAGATATAGTTATTATGTTGTGGAGCTTGTTGCGATGGACGTATCTACAAGAGCGAAGTTAATTAAACTTCTGGGTATGTCTTGTAGCGTACACCCATCATCTGTTCCATACAGTGAACAACTTGGCAGCTGTAGCCAAACTCGTTATCGTACCAAATGTACAGCACGGCACGGTTGTCTTGTGCGATAGTCGCCACACCGTCAACCACACCTGGGTGACGAGAGCCAACCAAGTCGGTAGATACAATCTCAGTCGAGTCTGTGTAATCAATTTGTGCAGACAAAGCAGAAGACAGCGCCATTTCACGCAGGTACTCGTTCAACTCTTCTTTGTTTGTGCCTTTCTCAAGGTTTAGGTTCGCAACTGCCATTGAAACGTTTGGCGTAGGAACGCGAATCGCATTACCTGTTAGCTTACCTTCCATTTCCGGCATCGCTTTTGATACTGCTTTAGCAGCGCCAGTCGATGTCAGTACCATGTTCAATGATGCAGCACGACCACGACGATCACCCGAGTGGAAGTTATCGATTAGGTTTTGATCATTGGTAAATGAGTGCACCGTTTCGATGTGACCAGACAGCACGCCAAACTTGTCGTGAACCGCTTTCAATACTGGCGTGATTGCGTTAGTAGTACAGCTTGCTGCAGAGATGATGGTGTCTTCTGGCTGAATAACATTTTCATTCACACCAAATACCACGTTCTTGATGTCGCCTTTACCAGGTGCAGTCAGTAGCACTTTCTTCGCACCGTTACACGCAACGTGTTGGCTCAGGCCTTCCGCGTCACGCCATACGCCTGTGTTATCAACCACAAGTGCATTTTCAACACCGTAAGCCGTGTAATCCACTTCTTCTGGTTTGTTTGCGTAGATAACTTGGATGAAGTTACCGTTAACGATGATCGCTTTGCGTTCTTGGTCTACAACAATGCTGCCGTTGAATTGGCCGTGTACAGAGTCACGACGAAGCAGGCTTGCACGTTTTTCTAGGTCGCCATCTTTGCCGCCGCGTACAACGATTGCACGTAAACGCAGTGGGTACCCCGGGCCACTTTTCTCGATCAACAGACGAGTTAGCAGTCGGCCAATACGACCAAAACCGTACAATACAACGTCACGAGGTTCTGTCATTGCATCGCCTTCAAGCGATTCGATAAGTGCAGTTTGTAGGAAATCATCCAACCCATGTGTGTGTTCGCGATCTTGCCAGAATGAATGCGCAAGGCGACCAACATCAATACGACATGGAGATAAGTCCATAGAGAGAAGGTGTTGAATGATAGGTTGAGTCTGTTCTGCTGTAAGAGGAGAACCAGTGTAACGTTTTGCGATGCGGTGAGCTTTGATGATGTCGATAGTTGTCGCGTTAACTAAGGTCTTACCAAAGAGGATAACTTCTACGCCTTTTTGACGGTATAACTGACCTAAAGTTGGAGCGATGGATTCAGCAATGGTTTGACTAGTTTGCCAATCTAGGAGGTGCTTTTCGGGACTCATCTTTACTCGGGACCTTTCACGTTAAGTTTCTGCATTCATGGCGGTTGTAGGGAAGCCAATCAGCATAGGGGATTTGAGGCATCAGTCTGTGGTCTCTATTGCCACTTAAATGTGCTGATATACCTTGTGTGTAACTTGTAATTTTTATGTGGCAGGATTGTAAGGTGCGACGGGTTATTCTGCTAGGAAAAATAAATGCAGACAAAATATCTGTAAATTGGCTTTATATTAGCCATAAATCAAGATTTGAACGTAGATAAAGACTATTGACTTTAATAATCTGTAGCACTTATTTTTCGTCAAAAAATACTCAATTCAAAGGATAATATGTAATACAGGTCATATTGAACATTAAAGGTGTGATCGCTAACTCAAGTTACACGTAAACAGTAAACGATAAATAAGGGAATTAACGAGTATTGATGTTTGACCTTTGAATAAGCCTAGCTTGAGTGTGAAAAGTGCATCACGTAAACGATTGGATGTCACAATTTTAACCTAACTATCCACTTTGTTAGCACGCAGAGTCATTATTCACAGTCTAGTTGAGCCGCAGAATGTGGATGTGTACTTGTTATGCCGGTGATAATAACTGGAGAAAACGTCTTTTGTTTACCTTTTGCTCACTGAAACCTCGCTTGCTTACATCTCATTTGTAGAAACCTCCTCGAGTAGACCTCTCTCACGTAACGTTCACTTGTCTAAAATCGGCTTGTCTCAATCTCACTTAGTAAAGCAGACTCCTCCGCTTTAAAGCCCTGTTTTGGATGCCTGTTGATTCTAATTTTTCGTTCTGGGCTCAGAGTATCATTTGTTCATATCCAATTTGATCAATAACCCCCTGTTAATGTCCTATTCTTAATTTGGGTTAGGTAAATTACTTTCGGGAAGGGAGTAGTTATAAAAATGATAAACATGTCAATTAGATGGCGTCTTATTTTTCTTTCCACGGTTTCTGTACTCATTATGTTCGGGTTTACAGTGAATGAAGTGCTTAAGAACGATGAGAAGATGAATCACCTTGAAACAACGCGTATTAAGGTCGAAGCGCTTCAATCTTTTAATACGGTTTCAAGTGATGCTTATCGATGGTTGGTGCTGTCTAATGACTCCCCTGAGAAAGGTCAGTTGCTTTTAACACTGCAATCAGAACTGGATAGACTGACTCAGTATGGAACGCGACTTCAACAGTTCGACAGCAATTGGAGTATTGATCCTCAGTTAGCTGAATTGAAAAAGCTGTTGATGACCCTAGCTAGTACATCTGAAACCAGAGACAGCAGACAATTGACAGAGCGTGCTTTCGACTTGTTAAAAGACGTGCTGATGGAGCTGTCTGAATATCGTATGGCCTTAGTCGATGAAAATATCGGTCAAGCTGAAGCGATGTTTATCAATCTTACGCATTATGTGTTTTGGACTCAGAGAGAAGCGTGGTTAAGCTTCAGTTTGAATCGCTCCCCAGAGTTTAAAAACCAATACTTGCTTAGCTATGTCGCTGCTCTAGAGAGGCAGCAACAGCTATTAGATACATTTTTCCGTTCGGATACGCGTTCTCCAAACATTAGACAGTTGCTAAACGCTGTCGCCAAAGATGAATTCCAAGACAAATTTACATCTCGAATCCTCAAAGGGGACTTTTCATCACCCGAAATATATCAACACTTGAAAAGCTTAGAGGTTAAAAAACGGGCTATTTCAAACGCGATTGGCGCTTACACCAATCAAATACAGTTTGAACTGACCAAGAATATCGCGTTGCAGAAAAGGCAAACCTTGGTCATGACGTTGCTTATACTCATCGCTTCTGGTGTTTTGATGTGGCTTGGGGTTGCGACATCTCTGCGCTTAAACAAAAACCTGTCGATTATTTTGAAAGGTGTGTCGGAATGCGCTGATAGCTACGGCCAGCCAAAGGTGATTCGTATCCAAGGGAACGATGAGCTTGCCGAGTTCACTGAAACCCTAAATCGAGTGATGGAACGCAACTATGTGCACAACAAAGAGTTGATAACAGCAAAAGAAGACGCGATTTCGGCTAACAAAGCCAAAAGCGCATTCTTAGCAAATATGTCACATGAAATACGCACGCCACTTAACGGGATCATTGGCATGGCTGAGATCTTATCTCAAAGCCAACTGAGCCCAAATCAACAAGAAGTACTGGGGGATATCGAATCGTCCTCTCACTCTTTACTGGTGCTGCTGAATGACATACTCGACCTGTCTAAAATCGAGTCGGGTAAC
Source organism: Vibrio sp. 10N.286.51.B11 (assembly GCF_041469245.1). NCBI lineage: Bacteria > Pseudomonadati > Pseudomonadota > Gammaproteobacteria > Vibrionales > Vibrionaceae > Vibrio > Vibrio sp. 10N.286.51.B11. The sequence goes on from NZ_JBFRKI010000021.1 coordinate 25,483, forward strand.
TTGATGTTGTCACCACACAATGCTGATTTGCGAGAAGCGGTTTATGACTCTGTGAGTGTGATTCAGTCGAAAGCGATAAGTAAGGATATTGAGCTCGACATCAATATCGATTATCAAACGCCGTCACAACTGTTTTTCGATGAGTACCGCGTGAGACAGGTGCTGACCAATCTGCTTTCTAATGCCATCAAATTTACGTCTAAGGGCACAATTACAACTGACATTGCTTATACACCTATGTCTATGGGCAGGGGCAAGCTTGAATGCAGCGTGTCTGATACCGGGATTGGGATTGAGCCCGAGAAGTTAGAGTCCATATTTGAACCTTTCACTCAAGAAGATGGCAGCATTACCCGTCAATTTGGCGGTACGGGGTTAGGGCTTGCGATTTGTCGACAGCTTGTTGATTTGATGGGTGGTTACATTACCGCGCGTTCAGTGAAAGGAGAGGGCTCTACATTCACTTTTTGTTTGTATGTCGATGTTGTAGAAGCGCCTGTTCAAACTTTCGATAACCTGAGCCGAGCGACCATCATCTCGAACTCTTTCAATTACCTCGATCAGCTCGTTAAAGAGTGTGAGCGTTTGAATGTTCGAGCCAATGTGGTGTCATCCATTGCTGCCCTTAGTGAAAGTGTAAAAGAAAGTGACTTCATACTTTATTGTCATACCTTGCACCACTCTATGGAAAAAGATCTTGCGACGTTGAAGGTGATATATCCTCTTGCTCGCGTCATCGTTTGTCAGCATCACCTATTTAAAACCAACCTAATCAGAGAAACGGTCCACTCGACTCATACCTTGCCATTCTTGGGCCGACGTTTCTTAACCAGCTTACAATCTCTCGATGTGGGCGAAGAGCAAACGCCTCAAGTGGAAGCAAAAGATGAAGAAGTTCGCTCTCTGAATCGACGCATTTTGATCGTTGAAGACAATCTGATGAATCAAAAAATAGCGAGCTTCTTCCTTGAGCAAGCGGGTTATGAATATTTGATTGCCAGTAATGGCCAAGAAGCGGTGGATGTCATCACCCAGGGTGCTCAGTTTGATGCAGTCTTAATGGACTGCATGATGCCTGTTATGGATGGCATAACGGCGACTCGTGCGATACGTCAGTGGGAAGCCGATCAACAAGTCACACCATTACCCATCATAGCTTTAACCGCCAGTGTTCTAGAAGAAGACATCAAAGATTGTTTTGAAGCCGGTATGAACGCCTACTTACCTAAACCCTATAAATCTCACCAGCTGTACGATCTTTTCAGTAGCCTTGATATTGTCTAGGGCTCCCGTATCAAGGCTAGCGCGGCGCTACTTAACGAACTTCCAATCCAAGGTTGTATTGTGCAAGGCAACGACCGACATAGCTGATGTTCAGCAAGGCTGCGACTAAGATGGTGCTGATGTGGGCGACGATTTGAATTGGCAGTGAGAAGTGATCGGCCATTGGATAAGCAACAATAATACTGAGAAGCATAAGCAAGGTTGTGATAGCTAGACTGAAGTTTGAAACAGAAAGCAGAGTTTGAAAGCGTTGAGTCATCGTCTTCATATTGAATTCCTAATTGCTATTAATAATTATGATACTTGTTATTAATATCAATTAGCGTTCCAGTTTTAATTTACATTTAAAATCATAATCTTATGTAATTTCGCTTGTTTTTAGAGTCTAAGTGACACGTGCGAATTGCAGGTCTTTATGACTTGATCGTGTTTCTTTACCATTGTCTAAACCCACAAGTATCGATGTGGAATCGAACACCTGAATATAAACCAAGCCCAACATTATTTTTTTGCCCGAATTCCGAATGAATATTTTTAAGTTTCACGTGTAGATCTTCGCGAGTAATGTCATTTGCAGGCACTAGGTCTAAGGCACAAAACTCTAAGTGCTTACTTCGCAGTGCACCACCAGCTTGTTGATTGTAGATATCGGTTCGCTCTCCAGATACTGGTATAACAACACCGATTTCAGGCTCAATATATTGTTGTATGTACTTCAGGGTATTGATCATGTTTGGCACATGTTTCTTATTTGGGAGGGTAAACAAGGTTGTATTACTCATTGCCCAATCCGTCCCTTGCAATAGAACGAGATGCAGAGGCATGCTCTGAGTAACGCCATTGTCCTTGAGTTGTTGTCCGATTGCTCTCACTTGGTCTTGAGCGTGATTGAGGAGCATCCAACCTCGAAATGCTGATCGGGTCGGAACCTTGTAGCCATGAACATCGACCACGAGATCGTCATAAGTGATTTCGGTTTCTTCGGTATAAAGTTTCTCAAATTTTTCAGGGTAAGGTTGTGTCGTTGATAACGCCAAGGTTATCAGAATACTTCCGTACATAAAGTCTCTCCATCGCTAGTGTACACTCGTTATTTAGTTTGATACTGCTGTTGAGTTTCATTCATTTTGCTTAGGTACGCTTAAGCCTAGACGGTTAGGTTTAGATGCTTAAGTATAGACGCTGGAGTTTAGGTAAAAAAAACCCACTACTAAGAGTGGGTTACTAACATTGTTACAAGTAAATTAGCGAGGTTAGATTACTTCTTACCTTGGATTTGCTTGTCTTCTTCTGTCAGTTCACGAATGCGACGGCTGATGTCACGGCGAGCTTTAGAAATCTCAGCGCTCTTGATGATGTGGTCATCAACACGGTCTTCGTAGTCAGCTTTCATATTTTTGATAATGCCTAGGATCTCGTCGTGGGTCATCTCTGGCTTGATGTAATCAAGTAGGTTATCAAGAAGGTCGACACGCTTACGGTTGTCACGAACTTTCTTTTCGTTGTCTAAAAGTTCACGCTTAAGTTTGTTCTTACGTCGTGCTTGGTTAACAATTTCAAATACGCTGCTCATAGATTCCTTTTCCTATTCGTCAAATACGTTGTCTGCTTCTGATTAAAGCACATCAATTGATGATGTAACAGTCTTTAGATCAAAGCAAAAGTAAGGTTGTTTAATTATTCGTCACTCTCGCTGATGTGTGATTGTTTTTATCTTACCGTTCAAGTTAGTATCCCATGTAGATACTGCATTGATACGAAATGTGAAATGAATCAACAACAATTGGAAAACGAAGAATTGGACGAGAATGTCACTGAATCTTCAGCAGAACAAAACAAGCTTCGTGATGCGTATGTACAAGAGCGTACTTATTTGGAAGTCGTGGAAATAGAGCTAAACCGTTCTAAGATCATAATGATTGATGAACAGGGCAGAAAGAAACGAGTACCAATTTTGTCTGAACACTAGTTACTGCATTGTTAGGTGTTGAGATGGAATTATCAAAATAATAAAAAGGAAAAACGATGAACACAGTACTTTCCCCAATTGAAGCGAGAATTATCGGTTGTTTGATCGAGAAAGAAGTCACTACTCCCGATCATTACCCACTGACACTGAACAGTTTAACCACGGCATGTAATCAAAAGAGTAACCGTGAACCTGTTCTCTCTCTTTCTGAGTCAGATGTTTTAGATGCAGTTGATGGTTTAATCGGACGTCGCATGGTGAGTGATGAGAGCAGCTTCAATAGCCGTGTTAATAAGTATCAGCATCGTTTCTGCAACACTGAGTTCGGCGATCTGCAATTTACAGAGCAAGAGCGTGCAATCATCTGCTGTATGTTACTGCGCGGTGCGCAAACACCCGGTGAACTTCGTACTCGAACGGGTCGCCTTGCAAACTTTAGTGATGTGAAAGAAGTAGAAGCAACATTAGACAAACTCGCTGCAAGAGAAGCAGGTGCCTTGGTTGTGAAGCTGCCACGCGAAGCGGGTAAACGTGAATCACGCTACCAGCATTTGTTGAGCGGTGAAGTGGACGTTGAAGCGTTTGCGATGGCATCAGTAAGCGCGGCTGCCCCCTCTGCAACGAGTGAAAAGTTTGAAGAGCTTGAGTCTGAAGTTGCAAGCCTACGAGCAGAAGTGGCAGAGCTTAAGGCTCTGGTTGAATCACTGCTTTAAATGTCAGATGCTGATAAAAATGCGGATTGGGTCGTGTACTTGATCCGCAATCGTCACAATGCCCTTTATTGTGGCGTGACGAACAATCTAGAACGTCGATTTGAACAACATCAAACCGGTAAAGGCGCCAAAGCTTTAAAAGGTAAAGGCCCACTTAAGCTGGTTTGGAGCTTTGGTGTTGGCTCAAAAAGTGAGGCGTTGAAAACCGAATACGCGATCAAGCAGTTGCCCAAATCCCGCAAAGAAAAACTGGTATCACTCAAACTGATTATTGAGTGGCAAAAAGACAAAATTCAATATATCGAAGTCTCATAATTCATAGCTAAAATGTTTGTTATTGATTAAATCTTAATAGTGTAAGGAGCTATATCGGCTCTAGCTAAGCTTATGAATTTAAATGGTAATTACTCTTACCGTGAATGGGCTGAAATCATAATTTAACTCGTTGTTCTTAATCTCCATTCCAAATTAACATATTGCTCATTTAGAATGTCGTTCTAATTAGTGTTAGACGCTATCATTTATCATCGTTGTCCTACATAATATCCATTAGCCATACAAAGAGATGGTGTCATGCTAGGTTAAAAAATGAGCCAAAGTAGCTCATATAAAACGAGAAAAATATGAAACGTTTACTGATGTTGTTTGGACTTGCCGTATTTTCTGCGTCCGCTCTCTCCCATGGTACTCATGTCCTCAATAGGTACTGGGAATACCAAGATTATCTTTCCACTTTTCCAGAACAAAGAGCATTGACCGATAAAATGGTCGAGGCTGTACAAAATCACCCTGTGCCACTGAGAAGAATCCAAGACGAACCAATTACGATTTCCGTGGTGTATCCGGGCCAACAGATCTCGGATTACTGGGTTCGTAATATTCAAGCTTTTGAGAAGCGTCTCGATAGGCTGAAGATCCGCTACCAAATAAATCAAGTATTTACCCGTATTAATGCCGATCTCGCGCAGCAGAGTATTTCGTTGCAAGAAGCGATTGAAAACAAGACGGATTATTTGATTTTCACGCTAGATACCACGCGCCACCGCAAGTTTATCGAGCACGTGTTGACCTCTACAGACACCAAACTGATTCTTCAAAATATCACGACGCCAGTGCGAGCTTGGGCAGATAGACAGCCATTTATGTATGTGGGTTTTGACCATGCGACAGGCAGCTTAAAACTGGCGGACTATTTTAAACAAGTAAGTCCGCCAGACAGTAAGTATTCTGTTTTGTATTACTCACAAGGCTATATCAGTGATGCGCGTGGAGATACTTTTATCCATGAAGTGAATACGGTTACCAACTTTACCCTTAAGTCTTCGTTTTACACAAAATCAAACAAAGACAGTGGCTACCAAGCGGCTAAAATCAGCATAGAGAACGATAAGGATCTAGACTTTATCTATGCATGTTCAACGGATGTCGCTCTCGGTGCAATGGAAGCGATTCGTGAATCGGGCCAAGACATCTTAGTGAATGGTTGGGGAGGCGGCTCTGCTGAACTTGAAGCCATTGCAAGGGGCGACCTAGATGTTACTGTCATGCGTATGAACGACGATACAGGCATTGCAATGGCAGAGGCGATCAAGTGGGATCTAGCCGGTTTGGAAGTGCCTACCGTTTACTCTGGTGAATTTGAAATTGTCACCAAGGAAGATTCCCCAGAACGTATTTCAGAACTTAAACAGCGAGCATTTAGGTACTCAGGTCACTAATGAAGAAAAGTTACGCCAGTACACCTAGAAACACTTTAGCTAGACTCATTACGCGTATCGTTATTTTGGTGATAGGCGTGATGGCACTTGGCGTGCTTATTCATAATTATGAAACCAGCAGTAATATCGTACAGCAAGAGACGAATCGAACGGTACAGCAAACCTCAAGCCTGATCCAAAACATGTTTGATTATCGTTTGTCGGTGCTGCAAATCCATCAAGACAGTAGCTCACACAGTGAAACTCTCAGAGAGTACTTTGATACGGGTAATGACGAGACTCTGAGCTACTTTTTCTTTGGTGTTGACCAACGTGAACCGGATCATGCACCAGATTTACGCTTTGTCTCAACCCACGATGGTTTGGCTTGGGAAGACGGCAACAGTCAATTTTATGGTTTGGATGAGTCCAACTTAAAGCATATTTCTGATGAGGTTTCGTTCAGCAGTAATTGGCATTTTATTAAACTGAGGACAGATATAGGTAAGCGTCACTTGTTGGCTCGCCGTACCCCTATTGTTGATAACGCTACTGGGGAAGTCCTTGGTCAACTCTATATCGCCATTGTGCTTGACAACAACTTCTCTTTGGCTGAGTCAATCCAACAGGGCAGTAATAGCGAAAATATCGTGATTGAAGCGCACGGTACACCGGTGACATCGACATTCAGTGGTGATGAAAGCTACACCATTACTGACATCCTCAATTACCAAATGTACGAACAGTTGCCGCGTCATTTCGTTACCATCGCAACCATTAAGATTAATGCTGTTGAAACTCCTTTAATCATTCGAGCTGTTCAAAAAAATAATAATTTCATTGCGTTAGAAGAGAATTATCAGCGTGCGATCATCGTGGTGATTGTGGTGATCATATTGATGTCTTTTTTTGCTCGAACTTGGATTCAAAAGAGAGTCTCAGCCGAGCTTGATAAGCTAATGGACTTTACTCGTTCGGCAAGTGCTAGCGAAAAGTACAACAAGTTCGATGGCTCTAACATTTTCGAATTTCATCATATTGGTTGTACTCTTGAAGACACCTTTGAGCGCTTATCTGAACAGAATCAAAAATTCCAAGATCTCTTTAACTTTGCTCATTCGCCTATCTTAGTTTGGTCTGAAAAAGGCGATTTGATTCAGATGAACCCCGCCGCTCGCATGGCGTTGTTCGATGCTGATGACAATTATGGTCCAATTGCCCAAGAGTTTGAGCAGCGAATGCTGCCTAATATTCAAATGGTGGTTCAGGGTTCTAAACTGACGGGTATTAACGTACCCATTGGTGAAAAGGTGTTTCGTTGGAACATGTCTGCTATTCGCGTGGAACACGGCATCACAGGAGTGGTGGTACAAGGGCAAGATATTACTAAGCTAATCGAGGCGGAAAGACAGGCTGATCGAGCAAGAGAAGAAGCTGAGCATCTTGCGAATGTGCGAGCAGACTTCTTAGCTAAGATGAGTCATGAGATTCGCACGCCGCTCAACGGTATTCTCGGTGTGTCTCAGCTGCTCAAGCGCTCTATGCACAATGAAGATAATCGCGAGCAGGTGGATGTACTGTGTAATAGTGCGGAACATTTACTGGCGGTACTTAACGATATCTTGGACTTCTCAAAGATTGAGCAAGGGCAGTTTAATATTCAAAAGAAAGACTTCCGTTTAGGGGAGTTAGTTAATACCTTAGACAGCATCTATCGACCGCTGTGTGAAGATAAATCCGTCGAATTTACCATTGTGAATCACTTAGTTGATGACATTGAAATCAATACCGACCAAGTACGCCTCAATCAGATCATGTTTAATCTGTTGAGTAATGCTTTTAAATTCACTCATCAAGGCGGTATCTCCGTCAGCTTTGAGCTCGAGAGTATCTTTAACTCCGATCACGCCAGCTTGATCGTTCGAGTGAAAGATTCTGGCATTGGTATTGATGAAAGCAAAATTGATGCTGTTTTTGAACCCTTTGTTCAAGCCGAAGAGACCACCACTCGTGAATATGGTGGCACTGGTTTAGGACTTACAATTGTAAAAAATCTGGTCGATATGCTGGAAGGGGACATTCAAGTCCGCAGCGTGATAGGTCAAGGCTCAGAGTTCACGATAGAAATTCCTGTAGTCGTACACGCCAAGCCGCTATTAGTCGATGCTAAGAAACAAGCTGAGGTTGAGCCAGAGGCGTTGTTTAGTCGACCTTTGAATGTGTTGCTGGTGGAAGACAATCACACCAACGCCTTTATTGCTCAGGCTTTCTGTAAGAAATATGGCATGGTCGTCACCTGGGTAAAAGATGGCTTAGAAGCGATTGAGATGGCTAAGACGATTACCTATGACTTGATCTTGATGGATAACCAACTCCCTAATCTCGGTGGTGTTGAAACCACTCAGCAGCTAAGAGGTGAGATTGGTGTGTCAGCCCCTATTTATGCGTGTACCGCTGATGCTCAAGAGTCAACTAGAGACAGCTTTATGGCCGCAGGGGCGAATTACGTGATTGTAAAGCCGATTAAAGAAGAGTCGCTCCACCAAGCGTTTGTTCATTTCAAAAACTCATACTGGAATGACACAGAGCACTAGGCTTTAACTTAGTGCTCTTTAATGGAGTCTGTTGAAGAGAAGTAACTAATTTTCTGCCTTTATATCGAGCCAGCGACAAAGGCTTGTTCCAATAGCAGCGTTTTCAACTCATCACTCATATCTAGGTGTTCAGGGAATTGGATACCTAGCAGCCAGCCTTGTCTTTGCCTTTTCTTACTTACCACCTTGTAGACAAGATCGTCATCTAAGTACTCATTTAAGTCAGAATTAACTTTTATCTTCCAGCCGACATCAATATCTGATTGCTGGGTAAGATAGATACCGCACCCTGACGCTGAAAAGTCGACTAGTGTGGCATCCAGCGACAAGGTATCAAAAGTGACTTCACAGCTGAGACGTACTTTATACCTTTCGTGTTCACGAATAGGCTTGCTTGCAAAGTTTGAGGGTGGGCGAAGGAAGATTAGATGTGCTGGAGAGGTGATATGAGCCAGTACATTGGTTTTGAACGCGACAATGTGCCCAAGTTCGGTGTCGGTAATCGCACGAACAATAATATCAACGTTTGTGAGCTTTCTCAGCGTCAGTGCTTCTGTCGCTTTTTGCGTAAGCTCTAGGATGAGGTACTGATCTTCTTTGTGTCCGATATAAAGTGTACTGATCTGGATTGAGTCGTCTGGGCCAAATTCCAATACACCTGCTGTTTTTGTACCTGGCTTTAGGTATCTGAACAGTTCTAAGTTTTTATCTTTATGCATATTCGTTACTGAACAATGTTAATCGTTTGATAAAATAATATAACGCCCTGATAAAACTATGTCATTAGTTTCATTGAAGTAATTAGCAGCGTACAACAAAAAAGTGAATCGCTATCTCAAGTAAACAACGGCTTACTCTTGTCGTAAAACAAGATACACTGCTGACAGATATATACTTGATGGAGAAATAGTAAATGGAACTGGAAACCTTATTGAATACTCTGGCTGAAACCCCAGAGGCCGTGCAATTTGAAGATACAATGCAAGTGATCGAAGCTCACTATGATTTTTCTGAGCGCGAATTTCGCAATGGTGAGGTAGTGAACGCTGCAGGGCAGAATAATGGTTCGTGTAAGATTTTTGCTTTTGGTTTAGAGCAAGGCCTATCAGCAGAGCAAACACTTGCTTGTTTTGGTCAATTTTATCGTAACGACGTGCTAGGTTTTCCTGAGAACAGCGACCATCAAAATATTCGTAACTTTATGGTTCATGGCTGGAATGGTATCCAGTTTTCTCAGCCTGCGCTGGTTGCAAAAGCGAAGTAGACACTAACCAGGTAACGATTAGGTCGAAATTTGATCTCAGTATTTTGAAGCGAGAAAACAACCTCTCGCTTTTTTTGTCTATGTTGAACTGGCTAGTAACTTGCTATCCAGTAACTTACTAAATGGGCTCTAAACTACTGAACGGGCAGGGCAGACAAGCACTTACGACACATACAAACTCCAGCCTTTGGAATATCGCTAGTATCTCGTTTTTCTAACTCAAAACACCAACACGTCTCTTTGCCCGCACTGATATCGCATTGAGCTGGCTCATTACACTGTGGACATTGGTGAGTCGAACTCGCGCCACTAAGATTATCCATAACCGACGTTTGCTCTTCTTCAGATAAGCCTTTCCAACCTATAATTTCATCCATTGTTCGAAAGCAGCCACTACACATTCCGCCATTATTTTTACAAGCCGCTCGGCAAGGTGTTTTCATTTCTCTAACCTGTGATTCATTGGGGCTGAAATGTAGCATATTTGTTTCTTCTTGAAGAGCCGTTAAGCTAAGAAATTACTCAGTTAAATTTAGAAATGACCTCGTAATTTTTAGGCTTTTCATGTAGCATCTCGCCCCTTTTGTTGAGTGGGGGGATATTATGTTTATTGGATTTGATTATGGAACAGCGAACTGTTCTGTCGCGGCGATGGTTAATGGAGAGCCAAGCCTGTTACCGCTAGAAGGTAACAACCACTATATTCCCTCAACCGTGTTTGCGCCTACTCGTGAGAGTGTTTCTGAACATCTATTCCGCCACTTGAATATCAAGCCGAGTGATGCGATCGGTGAGCAAGTATTACGACGTGCGATTGCGCTGAACAGAGAAGAGAGTATCGACTTAGTGCCAGAAGACATGGCATTTGGTCAGGCTGCGTTGGACTTATATTTAGAAGACCCTCGCGATGTTTATTATGTTAAGTCCCCTAAATCTTTCCTTGGCGCGAGTGGACTGCATGATGTGCAGGTGAGCTTTTTCGAAGATTTAGTGTGCGCCATGATGGCAAATATCAAGAATCAAGCCGAACTCACGACTCAAGAGCAGATCAAGCAAGCTGTTATCGGCCGACCAATTAACTTCCACGGTCGAGGTGGTGAAGAGGCGAACAGACAAGCTGAAGACATACTGTCTCGCGCAGCTAAGCGTGCCGGTTTCCTTGATATTGCTTTTCAATTTGAGCCCGTAGCCGCAGGCCTTGATTACGAAAGCACATTAACTGAAAACCAAACAGTATTGGTTGTTGATATTGGCGGTGGTACCACCGATTGCTCATTATTAGAAATGGGACCAACGTGGTCTGGTAAAGCGGATCGTACCCAGAGCTTGTTGGCACACAGTGGGCAAAGGGTAGGGGGGAATGACCTCGATATCTATCTTGCATTCAAACAACTGATGTCACCTTTTGGTATGGGCAGCAAAGGCATTTCGGGTATTGATATGCCACTGACTCAATTCTGGAACCCAATTGCGATTAATAATGTTGAAGCTCAAAAGAACTTCTATTCAAGAGAAAACCTAGCGGCATTAAAATTACTTCGTAAAGAAGCGTCAGAGCCTCAAAAGCTAGAACGTTTGATGAAGGTTTATCACGACACTTTGGGTTACGGTATTGTGCGTAGAGCGGAAGAGGCCAAGATTGCGCTGGCAGAATCCCCTCAATATCGTGCTGCGATTAATGTTGCCTCTGAACTGGTCGAGGTAGATATCTCAGTCGAACAGATGGTTGAAGCGATTGAAACACCAAAGTCTAAGATGATTGAGTTGGTTAAAGAAGCGATTCAACAAGGCCAGAAAAAGCCAGACGTAATCTACATGACGGGTGGTTCCGCTCGTTCACCGATACTTCGTGAAGCCGTACAACAAGCTGTGCCGAATGTACCGATTGTGAGTGGTAATTACTTCGGTTCAGTAACTGCAGGTTTAGCTCGTTGGGCTGAGGTTTGCTTCAAATAAGAGTTCAATGATGAGTTATGAAGGGCAACCAGTCGCTGATTGGTTGCCCTTTTTTGTTTTTCTCTAATGAACTTTCTATTGAACGATTTTTCCTAGCTCATATTGGGATTTGTTTCACAAAGCTAAATATTTCAGCTGAGCTCTACGTGTTACAAAATGTTTCAAAGGCAAAGGCGAGCCTCTCGATGGTCTGATGAGTTACCTTGGGTTTAGATTTTTAATGCTTTTTTAGTGATTATAAAATCAAAAATAATCAAAGTATTTATCTCAAAGAATGAAAGGAGATCCCAGCAATTGTCGTGTTAATCAACTGTTTTAAAGGGTATTTTTGTTTTTTATAGTGCGATTTTTTTTATTTTATATATTTTAATGCAACTTTCTTGTCATTCGTATATTAGGGTTTGGCTACTTGTTAAATGCAGGTAACAACTTCTCCGTAAGCACGAGGTTGTTAGTGAATAACTCACCCAGTTACATAATGGATATGACAATGAATAAGAAACTTTTAGCGCTAGCAATTTCTGGTGCAGTATTTGGTACACAGGCAGTTGCAGTAGAACTTTACAACGAAGACGGCACAACATTCTCTGTTGGCGGCCACGTTTCAGTTGCAGTTGGTGATGTAAACAGCGATGACCGCCTTAACAGCGACGACATCGGTGTAGAAACTGTTTCTCCACGTATCAACTTCGGTGCAACTCATGAACTTGGTAACGGCTTTACTGCTGATGCTAAAGGTGAATGGGCGCTAAACATGCTAGACGGTGGTGATCAGTCATTCACAACTCGTCTTGGTTACGTTGGCCTTTCTCACGATGATTACGGTCGTGCAGCAGTAGGTACTCAATGGGCACCTTACTACAACGTTGCTGGTGTAGCAGATATGCCAATCGCATTTGCGAATGACTTCATCTACGAAGATCACGGTAATCTAGGTACTGGTCGTGGCGAAGAGATGGTTAGCTACGGCAACGCTATCGACTTCGGTAACGCTGGTTCTCTAAACGCAGCTGTTGCATGGCAAGGTCGCAAAGCTGATGGTGCGAACGAATACGGCAACCGTGCTCAAATCGCGTTGAACTACGCGATCGCTGATTTCACTGCAAACTACGCATACAACACAGGTGACGTAACTTACGCTCTTGCTGGTTCACAAACTGCTGATTCACATGTAGTAAGTGCAACTTACGGTTCATACGGCGCTGAAGGTTTATACCTTGCTGGTGTATACGCAATGAACAACTACATGAACTCAGGTAACGGCCAGATTCTTGAAGAGTCAGTTGCAGTTGAATTGCTTGCATCTTACGCGCTTTCTAACAGCCTTAACCTAAGCGTTAACTACGAAGCGGTAGAAGACGATAAGAAGAGCGAAACAGTATTCTCTACAACAGCTCTACAAGCTGAATACAACTTCACATCTCAGTTCGTAGGCTTCGCTGGTTACCAATTCGACCTACAAGGTTCTGGTGAGTACAAAGAGAAAGCTGACGACCAATGGCTACTTGGTGCTCGTTACTACCTATAAGTCGCAGACTGATTTAGCATAGTGTTTACTCCTTAGGTTTACCTTTTAGGATACTGTCCTAGACACCATGCTAAGCCCTCTCAAACCTTTTGGTTAGAGAGGGCTTTTTTCGTTTTGGGCTTTTGTCTTGAATGGTGATTTCGCACTATTGCGACCTTCGTATAAACGCTTTCAAATCATCGAATTGAGCTAAAGATCAGAATTTAGATATTGGTAACCATCTTGTCGAAGACTCTCATTTTATGATGCGTTAAACTCTCCACTCAAAAAAAATAGTTCAGGGATAAACTATGAGCAGTGTTGTCGATCAGGAACAGCTGATGAATTCGAGACGAACAGCAACCCCAACTAAGGTGCTGTGTGTTGGGCGTAACTATGTCGATCACATCGAAGAACTCAATAACGCAATCCCAGACTCTATGGTGGTTTTCAATAAACCAAGTACCAGCGTTACGTCATCCCTGTCTTCTTTTCATCAAGAAGCGCTGCACTACGAAGCAGAAATCTGTTTTATTGTTGAAAATGGCCAGTACTCCGCTGTGGGTTTAGGACTAGATCTCACCAAACGTGAATTACAAAGTAGCTTAAAAGCGAAAGGCCTACCTTGGGAGCGCGCCAAGGCGTTTGATGGTTCCGCTGTCTTGAGTCGCTTTGTTCCAATTGATAACTTAGACCTTGCAGACTTAAACCTAGAGTTGTTTATTAACTGTGTTCGTGTTCAGAAAGGACATGTTGAGCAGATGCTTTACTCTCCAAAAACTATCCTAGAAGAGCTGTCTTCTTATACCACCTTACTAGACGGCGATGTTGTGATGACAGGTACGCCAAAAGGTGTTGGGGCCGTACATCGAGGCGATATCTTCCTTGGTCGCCTAAAGTGTGGCGATACGACATTGATTGAGATCGAATGGGTAGCAAGTTAATTAGTCTTTTCTATTTAGTTAATAAATTGGCTTTGTCGCTTAATGTTGGTTTTTAATTCGATTAAATAAACGTCGATCAACTGATTGCATCTGGAAGGGTGTTGGTAATTGATATAAAATCCGCCTCCGTTTTTATCAATGCTGACCCTCATGATCGACTTAACCATTTTACCTGTCTACCTGACTGCCGTTGTTGCACTTCTTCTTTTACCTGGCCCTGATATGTTACTGATTGCGAGTTCAAGCATGAGCTATGGCCGTAAGGTCGGCGTGTTTGCAAGCCTAGGTAATGCGACTTCTGGAATCATTCTGACAGTATTAGCGGCTATGGGTGTATCAGCGTTGATCGCAATGAGCCCAATAGCGCTTAAAGCTCTACATTTGTTAGGCGGCGCGTACTTGTTGAAGATGGGATGGGACTGCCTGCGAACAGAGCAGGGTAACGCGCCTGAGTTAAGCGATAACTTTGCAGCAAAAGCCTACTATCAAAGAGCGCTAATCAGTAACCTGCTTAATCCTAAAGCGTTGGTTTTCTTTGTGATGTTTCTGCCTCAGTTTGTGTCGACGAATATTGAAGCGACTTCCGGTCAGCAGATGCTTGTTCTGGGTTTATTACTGAATGTTCTCGGCTTAACGTTTAACTTTTTGCTGGTGGCGTTAGTGGGTACGATTGGTAAATCTCTCGTAGAAAACGCGAAGTTTCGTACCTATCAACAGAAAGTCATGGGCGGAGTTTTCATCGTGTTAGCTATCTGGATGTTGTCTTCTTTCTTTACTTCGTAGACGAATCAAATCAGACATCTTCTCGTGGTTAGCCGCTGAGACAAAAATGGACGCTACGAGCGTCCATTTTTTATATTTAACCGTTACATGTTGAACGCGCTAAATCGCTATGAATTCAACTCTTGTTGGTGTTGTTCAATCAGTTTCTCCATGTACTTCTCACCGCGCAGGCGAGTGTCTTCGTAGGTTTCTGTCCCTTCAAATTTTGTCACAGTCTCATAGTAGACCTTAACTTTTGGCTCAGTACCGGAAGGTCTTACGATAATGCGTGAACCATCTTCGAGATGATAGATGAGTACGTCACTTGCAGGCAGGTTAATGGCTTCAGTATTGCCTCCAATGACGAAGCGTAAAGAAGACTGCAAATCTTCAATTACAGAGATAGCGACACCGTTGATTGCTTTAGGCTGTGCCGAGCGGAGCTTAGAACCTAACGATGGTGAATCTGGGTCAAGCGCGATACTGCGTTGTGCGTTGGTGTGGACACCATGTTCCAACGATATCTGAGCAAGAAGATCCCAAACTGTTCGGCCTTGAGATTTCAGCTCCTCAACCAGTTGAGCGAAAACAACGATGGCAGACAGCCCATCCTTATCTCGAACCTGAGTACCAATCGTATAGCCTAGCGCTTCTTCATAGGCGAATAAGAACTCATTGCTTTCGTCTTCTAATTGCATGCCGATATTGGCTAACCATTTAAAGCCTGTCAGCGTTTGGAAATAAGTCGCCCCGTGGGATTGAGCTACTTTTTCAAGCAATGTTGAAGATACGATACTGTTACCAACTAACTGGTTTTTGGTATGAGGTTTTGATAACAAGTAATGCGCGAATAGCACACCAACTTGGTCACCTGTTAGCATTTTGTAAGAGCCATCATATGTTCTCACTGCAACCGCAAATCGGTCTGCATCTGGATCGTTGGCACAAGCAATGTCGGCATCGACACTTTTGGCTAGGTTAACCACCAGATCCATCGCGCCTTTTTCTTCCGGATTCGGGAAGTTGACGGTCGGGAAGTTACCATCGGGCTCTCTTTGTTCTGCGACGCTGAATACCTTATGGAAACCAGAATCGTGAAGTAGATCCTCGGCCATTTGTGCGCCGACACCATGCATTGCGGTATAGGTGATAGTGGTGTTCGCCGATTCGATCTCGTCACTCACGTATGGGCTCTGATTGATCGCAGCGCGGTAGGTTTGATAATAGCCTTCAGTTAACCACACCAACTTTCCTTGCGATTCAGCGTCACTTAGGCTCATTAAAGGGAGCGGCTTGGTCGATGCGATATCGATTTCAGCGGCAATACCCGCATCGTGAGGAGGAATGATTTGAGCGCCATTCTCCCAGTACACTTTGAAACCATTGTATTCCGGTGGGTTGTGGCTGGCCGTCACCACAACGGCAGCTGCGGCGTTGAAGTGCTCAATACCAAAGGCAACGATAGGGGTCGCCGCGACGTTCGAGGTTAGATAAACCTTAATGCCTAAAGCCGTGAGTACGGAAGCGGTATCAATCGCGAACTGCTTTGAATCTAAACGGCCGTCATAACCGACGACCACACCGCGAATGGTCGCATTAGCGACATGTTCGATTAAGTAGTGGCCGAGCCCGGTTGCTGTTTCCTGTATGACTAAACGGTTCATTCGATTTGGGCCGCATCCAACTTTGCCTCTAAGTCCTGCCGTTCCGAACTCTAATCGTTGAGTAAAGCGGTCTTCAAGTTCGTCGTGCATTCCCTCATCGATGAGGTGTTGAAGTTCTTCACGAGTTCTTGGATCTGGGTCTCTCGCTAACCAATTCATTGCATCTTGCATAATCACTAAACCTATTAATGTCTGTATGACTTACCGTTGATTTAATTTAAGTGATATTGATTCTCATTTCCATGGAGGCAATCGTAAAACTCGATATAAAATAAATTCCAACGGCAAGAGGGCACGTAGATTAAGCCACTTCAAATAATTGACTGTTTAGTAAGTAAACTTACCTTGAATAATTGGATATCACTAACTAGCCTTTTACATAAATATAACAAAATTTAACAAATTCGCCGTTTTTGAATCTTTCATGGAAACCTCCAACGCTTTTGAACCGTATTAGTTCTTGGGTTTATATGAGGTCAGTAGCCTGCTCACAGGCTAGTTCCATGTGAGTTGTAGATTGAGATTCAGCCTTTTCATGTGTAGCCGGAATAACAATGAATGTTGTCCAGTTCGCAACGACATTTAGGTCGCAAGTATCCAATTAGGAAGGACAAGGAGAGATCTTTTGAAAAGATTACTGGTTAGGCTAGTGTGGCTTTTGAAGAGTTTTGTTGTGCTTTTAGTATCGCCTTTAGTGCACGCTAGCAGTGATTACAACATGACTCAAGGCGTCACTGAGATCAGTGGTAAGGTGTATGAACTTCATATGCTGATCTTCTACATCTGTTGTGCGATTGCCTTTGTTGTTTTTGGTGTGATGTTTTATTCGATTTTGAGGCACAGGAAATCGAAGGGCGCAGTTGCTGCCCATTTTCACGAAAGCACGAAAGTCGAAATTCTTTGGACCATCATCCCTATCATCATTCTCATCGCTATGGCGATACCCGCCACCAAAACCTTAATAGCGATGGAAGATACCTCCCAATCAGATCTGACCGTTAAAATCACCGGGTCACAATGGAAATGGCATTACAGCTATTTTGGTGAAGACGTCGAGTTTTACAGCCTTCTAGCGACCAGTGACAAAGAGATTGAAGGCCTCGAAGTGAAAGGCGCGCATTACCTGCTAGAAGTTGATAAGCCGCTGGTACTGCCTGTTGACCGTAAAGTCCGTTTCTTGATGACTTCCGATGATGTGATTCACTCATGGTGGGTGCCAGCATTCGCCGTTAAGAAAGATACCATTCCGGGCTTTATTAATGAGGCTTGGACTAAGATAGATGAGCCTGGTGTTTACCGAGGGCAGTGTGCAGAGTTGTGTGGTCGTGCCCATGGTTTCATGCCGATCGTGGTGCATGCCGTGGAAGAAGATGAGTTTGACGCATGGCTAGCGGAGCAGAAAGAGTTAGCGATAGCCGAACAACAAGCCGCAAAAGATGCATTAGGTGCGTCACTTTCCTTGGCGGAGTTGAATACCATCGGTGAAGAGGTTTACAAAACTCGATGTGCGGTTTGTCACCAAGCAAACGGTGAGGGCATTCCTGGAGCATTCCCTGCCATCAAAGGAAGTCCTATTGCCCTTGGTGATGTGGATGTTCATATCGACACAATTGTTTATGGTCGTGGCGGTACGGCGATGCAAGCATTCGATAATCAGTTAACCGAGAAAGAGATCGCAGCGGTAGTAACTTATCAACGAAACGCTTGGGGTAATGATACCGGCGATATTGTTCAGGCCTCAGATATTAACGCTTATAAGGCGAAGCAAGAAGGCAGTTCTGAAAGCTCAACGGATGATGCACAAAATGATGCTAAGGATCAGTTATGAGTTCACCAATCAATAAGCCGGTGAAATCGGCTCCAGCAGAAGATCAAGTACTGAGCCATTCTGTGGAAGGCACCTTGGGCAATAATGATTTGCCTGTTGATGATCACGATTCACATGCGGCACCTAAAGGCTGGGCTCGTTGGCTGTATTCAACCAATCATAAAGACATTGGTACACTTTATTTGTGGTTCAGCTTTGCAATGTTCTTAACGGGCGGCGCCATGGCGATGGTGATCCGTGCGGAGCTGTTCCAACCGGGTTTACAACTTGTTGAGCCAGATTTCTTCAATCAGATGACTACAGTCCATGGTTTAATCATGGTATTTGGTGCCGTAATGCCTGCATTTACGGGTTTGGCTAACTGGATGATTCCGATGATGATCGGTGCACCAGATATGGCACTGCCGAGAATGAACAACCTCAGTTTCTGGATCTTGCCTTTTGCGTTTCTAATCTTAATCGGATCTTTGTTTACAGAAGGGGGCGGCCCGAGCTTTGGTTGGACCTTTTATGCGCCACTCTCGACAACTTATGGGCCAGACAGTACCGCGCTATTCGTATTCTCAGTTCATATTATGGGGATCAGTTCGATCATGGGGGCGATTAACGTGATCGTAACCATAGTGAACATGCGCGCACCGGGCATGACTTGGTTCAAGCTACCGATGTTCGTATGGACTTGGTTAATTACCGCTTTCTTGCTGATAGCCGTGATGCCCGTGCTCGCGGGTGCGGTGACCATGGTACTGACTGACAAATATTTTGGGACTAGTTTCTTTGATGCCGCTGGTGGTGGTGATCCCGTCATGTTCCAGCACATATTCTGGTTCTTTGGGCACCCCGAAGTGTACATCATGATCTTGCCGTCTTTTGGTATTGTCTCAGCCATCATCCCTGCATTCAGTGGTAAGCGCCTGTTTGGTTATCACTCGATGGTTTATGCGACCTGTAGTATCGCACTGTTGTCATTTTTGGTTTGGGCACACCACATGTTCACCACGGGTATGCCAGTATTTGCCGAACTGTTCTTCATGTATTGCACCATGTTGATAGCGGTGCCGACCGGTGTGAAAGTCTTCAACTGGGTGGCGACCATGTGGCGCGGTGCTTTGACCTTTGAAACACCAATGCTGTTTGCGATTGCCTTCATTGTTTTGTTTACGATTGGCGGGTTATCTGGATTGATGCTCGCTATCGTGCCAGCTGATTTCCAATACCACGATACTTATTTTGTTGTGGCTCACTTCCATTATGTTCTGGTAACCGGTGCCGTGTTCTCGATTATGGCTGCTGCCTATTATTGGCTGCCTAAGTGGACCGGACATATGTACGACCACAAGCTCAGCCTGTGGCATTTCTGGACGTCGGTGATTTCAGTTAATGTACTGTTTTTCCCGATGCACTTTTTAGGGTTAGCGGGTATGCCGCGTCGTATTCCTGATTATGCGATTCAGTTTGCTGACGTTAACCAAGTCGTGTCGATTGGTGGTTTTGCGTTTGGGTTGTCTCAGCTAATTTTCTTATGGCTAGCGATTAAGTGCGTAAGAGGGGGAGAGCCTGCGCCAAGTAAGCCTTGGGATAGAGCTGAAGGTCTTGAATGGACAGTACCAAGCCCTGCGCCTCACCACACCTTTACCCATCCGCCGAAAGTGGATTAGAGGGCAGAACCATGAGTGATAAGCAAAGCGATCCCAATCAAGATAAAAAACAACCTAAGCGCCTGTCTAATAAGCGATCGACCAAAAAGCTGACGGGCTACTTGGTGTTGAGCGTGGTTGCGATGTTTTGCTTCGGTTTCGCTTTGGTGCCGCTCTACGATGTCATGTGTGAGGCCTTAGGCATCAATGGCAAAACTAATACTGTTTCAGCGGTGCAACCTCAGGGAATGCAGCCAGACTACTCTCGTACGGTTCGAGTCGAATTCATGTCCCACATCAAGCCAGATATGCCATGGCAGTTTTCGCCTGAAGTTCGAGTGTTAGAGGTTCATCCTGGTGAGGTGGTTCAAACTAACTACATTGCCAAAAACCTTTCTGGAGCCTCATTGGTTGGCCAAGCCGTACCGTCGGTTTCTCCAGGTATGGGGGCAACCTACTTCAATAAGATGGAATGCTTTTGCTTTAATCAGCAGCCATTGGACGGGCACAAGAGCGCAGAAATGGGTTTGATATTTTACATTGAGCCAGATATTCCAGAATCGATACATACGCTTACGCTCTCTTATACGCTATTTAACATCACGAGTCAGGTGAGTGTAGAGGCAAGTAAGCCTGAAGTGAGCACATCAACATTGAGTACACATCTGGCTCACCAAAAGCGAGCACACTCGCAAGTAACTAGGGATTTACAGAACCAGTATCAACATAAGGAGTTGAGCGATGAGTTCTAAAAAGGAAGTTTATTTCGTTCCACATCAAAGCCACTGGCCATTGGTGGGTGCTGTAGCACTGTTTTTGGTCGCGGTTGGCGCTGGCTTGACGGTGCAAAACATGGGTACCGACGCCGCAGGTGGTGTGTTTGGCAAAGCGGTGTTGTTAGTCGGGTTTGCTGTGCTGCTTTACATGCTCGCAGGTTGGTTTAGCAATGTGATCACAGAATCATTGAGTGGTCTCTATTCTGAGCAGATTTCTCGTTCTTTTAGACAAGGAATGAGTTGGTTCATCTTTTCCGAAATCATGTTCTTTGGCGCTTTCTTTGGCGCGCTTTTCTATGCTCGAATGATTTCTGTGCCTTGGATTGGTGGTGCGGGCAATAATGAAATGACCCATGAAGTATTGTGGCCGATGTTCCAATCAATTTGGCCACTAACGACGACCCCTGATGGCGTAACGACACAAGCCATGCCTTGGCAAGGTATCCCGCTTAAGAACACCATTATTCTGCTGCTTTCCTCTGTGACGCTGCACATGGCACATATCAGTCTTGAACAAAATAAGCGTATGGCTTTGATCGTGTGGTTGGAGATAACCATTGTTCTGGCTGGCTTCTTCCTGTTCTTCCAAGTTGAAGAGTATCTTCACGCTTATCAAGAGATGGGGCTGACACTTCAGTCTGGCATCTACGGTAATACCTTCTTTTTGCTGACTGGGTTTCATGGCTTACATGTCTGTTTAGGGACGATCTTTTTGATTGTGTTGCTGGCAAGGGTTGCGAAAGACCACTTCACTCCGAAAGACCACTTTGCGTTCCAAGCGGGCAGTTGGTATTGGCACTTTGTTGATGTGGTTTGGTTGGGCCTGTTTGTGTTTGTTTATGTACTTTAACGATTGAGCCTATAGGGGATTAATAGGGGCGAGGGTTGGGAGTTATCACTCCTGATCCCAGAGCAAGTAATAAAAGTAGCACGACAACGGCTGACCACATGACACGACGCCCCAAGAAGTAACTGAGTCTTTTTCCATTGTGTTTGCCCGAGGCGATTTGGATTAGGCCTTTCATCAAATTGAAAGCGATAAAAAACAGCAAAGCGACCAAGACGACTTTAAATAACAGAACAAAGGTAGATGACGCCATAGTGATAACTCCAAACCGATTGATTGATGATGAACACAAGTTCCGCAGTAAAGGTTTTTGGATAGCGGTTGTTTTAACTGTGGTTTCAGTCGGCGCTTTAATCAAGTTAGGTTTGTGGCAACTCGATCGTGGTAACGAGAAATTACGTTATGAACAGCAATTAGCTGAGAGAGCACATCTCTCGTCACAACCTTTAGGTGTCGTTATTTCTGAGTTGCGAGAGCTGGATTTATCTGGTCAAGAGTCATTAAATCCTCAAACCCTAAACGGGTTAAAGGCTGATGTTGAATTAGTCAATACGAGCGGCTTGATGCTCTTGTTAGACAACCAGATAAGCCAAGGAACGGTAGGGTATGTGATTTACATGTTGGGTGAGGTTCGCTTTGAAGATGGAAACCAGTCCTTAGTGGCTGAAAAACAGTTGTTGATCGATCTTGGGTTTGTTCCGGCAAGTAATGACAGAAGAGAACTACCGCAATTAGGAAGTATCACTGTACCAACCAAAATGTCAGGGCGCTTGTATACACGCTCAATTAATCCTTTAAGTCATGAGTTGGGTTTAGAAAATACGACACCGAATAGAATCCAAAACCTAAACATAGCAGCGTTATCACAGTATACAGGAAAAGAAGTGCTGCCCTTTGTCTTCCAACCTCAGAGTTTAGATTCATGGCCCTATGAAATGTTATGGCGTCCAACGGCGATGAGGTCTGAGAAGCATTTTGGTTACTCATTTCAATGGTTTGTTATGGCTGCGGTACTTTTGTTTTTGATGTTGTTGATTGGCTATCGGTACCTAAAAGCAACACCTATCACGAGGAATAAGGATGGATAAATCTCAAGCACAAGTGAACAGGGAAATTACCGAGGCAAACATGGCTGAGCTCAGAAGCCGTCGTACTAAAGGACGCTTGGTATTAATCGGACTCGTTTTAATTTTCGCTTTGCCAGCCATTATCGCCAAAACTGTGTTGGATCAGAATTGGTATACGTCAGGTGTCACTAACTCAGGCGAATTGGTAGAACCAAGAATTACACTAGCGGATTTTGGCGTAACGGTACCCATGGCAGGAGAGGGTTGGGTTGTGGGGTATATCGCACCGATGGAGTGCGAAAGCTTGTGTGAACAACAGCTTCATTATTTGAATCAAAGCTACTTAGCGTTAGGGAAAAACAAAGAGCGAGTGACCGCCGTTGTTTTCGTCTCAGAAGGTAACTCGTTGTCGGGTTCGCTCAACAAGCCTGATTTATCTTTGTTAGCTGGTGGTGATCAGTTAAGCACCGAGTTTTCGCCGGCTTCCATTGTCATTATTGACCCGCTAGGACAGTTGGTTATGGAGTACAAAAGCGTGTCGGAACCGTCGCAGTTAGTCGGGCAATCCAAAGGTATGATTCATGATTTAAGAAAGCTACTTAAGCTGTCACGAGTTGGGTAGTTGATGGCGCAAATGCTTGAGCTTAAGCAGCGAAAGGGAATAAGTATAGGGAGATAAGTGATGCAGAATAAAGCCCCTGATTTACTGATGCTTGTGATGAGATTAACTATCTTGTTAACCCTTACCGTGATTGTTCTCGGAGCTTATACACGCCTGTCTGATGCTGGCCTTGGCTGTCCTGACTGGCCGGGTTGTTACGGTAAGATCACCGTTCCGTCTGATGCCCAAGCGGTGAGTCAAGCCAATCTGCAATTTCCAGAGCGAGCTCTTGAAGCAGACAAAGCGTGGATAGAGATGATCCATCGCTACTTTGCAGGAACATTAGGGTTGCTTATCTTTGTCGTTGTAGCTTGGTGTATTAAAAAGAACATCACACCAGTTGGTCTTCCATTACTTATCTCTGCCACTGTGATTTTTCAGGCTTTGCTTGGAATGTGGACGGTGACTCTTAAGTTGATGCCCGTTGTGGTTATGGCGCATTTGATGGGGGGCTTCACGTTGCTGTCACTGTTGTGTCTGCTCTACTGCCGTTTGTCTCAATTCCAAAGCCGTTTTGGCGAGGCTTCTTATTCTCCAACACTTAAATTTTGGGCGTTGTTTGGGTTACTCATTGTGGTTGGGCAGATACTGCTTGGTGGTTGGACATCGTCAAACTATGCCGCTTTGGTGTGTACCCAATTGCCTATTTGTGAAGGTAACTGGATGAGCTACCTCGATTTCAAAAATGCGTTCGATTTTGCTCAACACGGACACGATAACTATGAGTTTGGTGTGTTGGAGTATCCCGCGAGGCTTACCATACATGTCATGCACAGGTTCGGGGCTATTGTGGCGACATTAACGGTGCTGATGGTCGTGTACCAGTTATGGAAGTTTGGCCAAGTGCCTCACCAAAAGCTGAGCATGATTGTCGCAATAGTGTTGTTTACTCAAATCAGCCTTGGGATCAGTAATGTATGGTTTCACCTGCCAATCTCAGTTGCGGTTTTGCATAACCTAGTCGCAGCAATGTTGCTCATCAGCATGGTTGTAACCAATTTTGTGGTGTGGCAACGCAAACCGAGTGAGAGCTTGGTGAAGAACAGTGTATTACAAGGAGGTAATCATGGTCAGTAGAACGTCAACACAGTATGAAGTGGTGGCTCAAGACGCAGCCTTAACTCATAAGATAACAGCCAATAATGACATAACTTTAAGTAACGAAAAGGCTGAAAAAAACAAAGCCACTTGGAAAGTTTATTTAACGCTGACTAAGCCTAAAGTGGTGGCTTTGATGTTGCTGACAGCATTGGTTGGGATGTGTTTGGCCGTGCCGAATGGATTGCCTTTGCAACAAACTCTGTTCGGAATGATTGGGATAGGGTTAATGGCAGGTTCAGCGGCTGCGTTTAACCATTTGATCGATAAAAAGATCGACGGCCAGATGACTCGAACAAATCGACGCCCTTTACCATCCGGTGAGCTGAGTAGTGTGCGTGTGTTTAGCTTTGCAGCAGGTATCGGCTTATTTGGGTTCGCTACGTTAGTGGTGTGGGTCAATCAACTCACGGCTTGGCTAACCTTTGCAAGTTTATTGGGCTATGCGGTCATCTATACCATGTACTTGAAGCGAGCGACGCCACAGAACATCGTAATTGCAGGGATAGCTGGCGCAATGCCACCGTTATTGGGCTGGACGGCAGTCACTAACGAGCTGCATTCAAATGCTTGGTTGTTGGTGATGATCATCTTTATTTGGACGCCTCCTCATTTCTGGGCGTTGGCAATTCATCGTCGTGATGAGTATGCCAAAGTGAACATCCCCATGTTGCCTGTGACTCACGGAATCGAATACACCAAGACGTCTATTCTTCTGTATACCTTTTTGCTTAGCATCGTGTGTATATTGCCTGTATTGGTTGGCATGAGCAGCTGGATATATCTGAGCGCTTCATTGGTGCTCAACGGCGGGTTTGTTTATCACGCTTGGGTACTGAAATATCGTGATGAACCCAATATGGCCATGAAGACCTTTAAGTTCTCCATCTATCATCTCATGATCTTGTTTGTGGCTCTGTTGGCAGACCACTATCTACTTTGATAACCGCATTTCTGCTGTTGCTGAATAAGAAAACGGATGCTCTGGGCATCCGCTTTTGTTTGGCTAATTACACAAGCTCACATACTTGAAAATAAGTAACTCGCTAACAATTAGTCCACTTTGTTCCAAGCATCTTGCCAGTGTGAACCTACACCTGGTTCGTACTGAGTTGCTGTTGGAGCCCATTGAACACAGTAACCTGAGTATGGGAACTCTTTACACTGATAAACACCACCATCGCTGCTCAGAACCTTTGTTCCTGCAGTGTAAGATTCAATGCTTTCTGGGAACACAAAGTCGTAATCGCCCGCTGGTGGCGGCGTTTGCTCGTCCATTAGATGAAAATCAAGCGTGTTCTGATCCACTAAGTTACCTTGGTCATCTTTCGTCACAACCACAAGCATGTGGTGGCCAGCTTCAGACTTAGAAAGAGTCAGTTGAACATCTTCAACTTGTCCGTCTGTTAGATCCGATTTCTGAGATGCAAGTGCTTCACGGTGATGGTTGTACACGGTAAGCTCAGCTTGGATATCGCCTGTTGCCGCTAACGTAAGATCAAGCTGAGTAGGTTGGCTCTCATCGATAATGTACTCTGATTCTAAGCCCGAGACTTCAAGATCATGCTCGGGTTCTGGAGTATCAATCTTGTAGCCGATTTCGACACTGTTAAAGCCAGAGCCTGCTTTTAGATAAACAGGATTCGTGCCGTAAACGGGTGCGAAATCGCCTTGGTCATTCAATTGACCTGCTTTGATTTGCGTCTGCTCTTGGTTGATCTTAGAAGCAAGCGCGTAAGACCAGTTATTGGCTTTGCCTTGTTCAGAAGTTTCAATCACAAGCTCAGTGCTGTATGAAGCGTTCTCACCAGACTGGTCGAATACACGCGTATAAACAGCGTCACCAACATTCAGGTCTTGTGTCGGGTTGATTTGACCACCTTGATCCCAATCAGGAATGATAGGGCCGTCACCATCAAATTTCACGTCGATAACGTTGTAGAAAGCCGCTGCAGTGTCACCTACATCCCATACGGCAAGGATCACTTGATAACCTTCACGCTCTGGCACATTACACAAGTGACTGACTTGCATCGGTGGCTGTTCCATATTGCCTTCAACAACACAGAATGGCGTTAAGTCAAAAGAGCTGCGAGCCAACGGCTGGTTTGGATTTCAGTCGGGTTGAGTAATGTAATATTTCCAATCGCGAGTCTTGTGGTTAGCTGTGAATGTCCACTCGAAGTATTGAGAACCAGACTTGATAGGGCGTTTAACCCAGCGGTCTGCCTTTTGTTCGTCTAGTGCTGCTGCTAAAGAAGATTGCGCACTGGCGATTTTCCCATCAGCAGGGCCAACTTCTGGGAAGCCTTCAGGGCCTTCTGCACTTTGTGGTTCGTATTGGATACCCCCACAGTTGGTGTTTTTCTCTTGCGTATCGCTCGCAGGGAACTTACATAGAGCAACACGGCTCTCAGCTACGCCATTGTTGTATGCCGAGACATAACCGTGACCGAAGCTTGCACCGCTTACGCTAAGAAGCGATAGCGCGATGAGTGATTTTTTTTGGAGTTGTTTCATTATTTGTCCTTACTGTATTTGGCCGACAAAAAAGAGAACACCCCGGCATGCATTTACACTTAAATTCTATTAAGTGGCGGCCCCGCTATCATAGACAGAATATTTGTCGACAGACCGGTGGCTTTGCGTCTTATTCTTTCAAATAGTTTGCCAGAAGTGCGTTTGAGCAATCGAAATGTAGCCAACCAGTTTTATAAATGCGAATCAATCGATTGAAATGTGGAATGCCAATCTCGAACTTTTAATTCTTGATACAAATTAACTTGCTATATGTTTAGTTCGTTAACGTATAAATTATTGATATAAATAAAGAAAGCATTTGCTCTAATCGTTTTAGTGAATGACTTTGGGTTGTTTCGCTTCGCTCTGTACAACAATTGTGCACATATCAAAACCAAACCTTTGGTTTCCACTAACCGAACCCTGACACGCCATGTATGAAAAACCGGACAATTGATTGGTATGAATTATATAAAGGAGCCGGTATGGAATTCACAGAACTAGACAGAGACGCGTTGTATCAAACGTGGATGTCACAAAAATCGAGAATGCGAATTACGCAGATGGAGTTTTCAAAAAAGCTAGGCATGAACCAGCTTGATTTCTCAAGAGTGCTAAGAGGGGAGACGCCATTAACCATGTCTTTCATTAGTCACTTTTGTCGTTTACTTCATTTGGAACCAAGGAATGTATTCCCCTCGCTGAAAGAGGGCAATGAGTCTGGGCCTAAAGTGGTCTACCTGAAAAGTAGAATGAGTGTTGATGGTGAGATCCAAAATGCTTATATCGAAGGAAATCAGGTAATTGTAGAGTACGCACACACTGTTCAACATGATTAATTTTAGAGTTAGCTCTGATTTTTACCCCCCTTTTTCTACAACCTTTTCACATAGGGTATGGTATACTTAGTTAGATTCCTTAATTTTAGCTAAGTGCGGTATGAACTCTTTAAAAGTCCTTTTGCTTGTTGCAACCAGCATTTTCTTGTTTGGTTGTGCAGGCGGCCCAATTAGAACCGCTACTAAATTTACCAGCTACGAAGATTTTCAGGCTGGGCCTGACGGAGGCGTCGACTAGGTTTGGGCAAGGGTTGGGCTACGTGACGCACAGCGTTTGAAATCCAAGTTAGATGATTACGACTCTGTAGTGATCGACCAAATTTTTGTTTTAGCAGAAGAAGGTTCGTTGGATCAGGAAGAGATTCAGGAACTCACTGAGCACATGGTTGCGCGCTTGGAAGATAAAATATCGCCTCATAAAACGATCGTCGATGAACCGACAGGAAAAACGCTCCGCTTGAGTATCGCTCTGAGTAACGTTGAAACGCCCAATCCGCTCTTAGCTGTAACGAGCAGCGTTCTGCCGTTTGGTCTTGCGATGTCAACCATATCTAAGGTCACGACTGGTGAGCACACCAATGTTGGGAGTGCGAGTGTAGAGTTATTGGTCAGTGATGCTCAAGAGGGCACACCACTGTTTGCAGCCATCGACCGTGAAGCGGGTAACAAAGATTTTTCAACCATGATTGATTCGCTGGATGATGCCAAAGACGCGATCAACTATTGGGTTGAACGTTTAGGTGATACTCTACACAACATAGATGACGCATAGTAAAGACCGAATAATGCTAGAGAAAGAGAACCTGATTAAGTTGGCTCGAATGCAGATGCCATTTGGAAAGTACGCGGGTCGTACACTGATTGACTTACCTGAAGAATATTTGCTGTGGTTTGATAAAAAGGGATTCCCGTCTGGCGAACTCGGCGATTTATTGAAACTGTGCCTTGCTCTGAAAATTGAAGGGCTTGATAGTGTCGTCAAGCCATTGAAAAGAATGTAATTAAATAAAAGCTCACGCTGATCACGTGAGCTTTTTTGTTTTTGAGTTCGACACAATTTTACATGCATGATGTAGCTTGAAGAATGGCTCTTCTTACCTTGCTATAAAATACGCAATCGATAGCGTGTAAATAATGGTATACAGGGTGTTTTAAATATAAAACACAAAAAAAATTGCGTTTATTTTTAATTAGTGATTGAAACTAGAGTTTTTACTAGTTAAGTTACAGGGAACAAGAAGATTAGTGCTGATAGAAAGTGACGTGAGACAACGTACATTCAGCTCAAGGATAGAAAAAAGGAAGAAGTAAGCAATGTTCCAGACTGATGATGTAAGAATTAACAAAGTAAAAGAGTTATTACCCCCTGTTGCTGTTTTAGAAAAGTTTCCAGCGACAGAAGTTGCTTCTTCTACAACCTTTGAAAGCCGCAAAGCGATCCACAATATTTTAGAAGAGAGCGATGATCGCTTGCTTGTTATTGTCGGCCCATGTTCTATTCATGACACAGAAGCTGCTCTTGAGTACGGTAAACGTTTGAAAGTGTTGCGCGACGAACTTGGTGATAACCTTGAAATCGTAATGCGTGTTTACTTTGAAAAACCACGTACAACTGTTGGTTGGAAAGGTCTAATAAATGACCCGTACATGAACGATACGTTCAAGCTAAATGATGGCCTTCGTCTAGGACGTAAGCTACTGCTGGACCTAACTGACATGGGCATGCCAACGGCAAGCGAATTCCTAGACATGATCACGCCTCAATACGTTGCTGACCTAATCAGCTGGGGTGCAATCGGCGCACGTACTACAGAATCTCAAGTTCACCGCGAACTGGCTTCTGGCCTATCTTGCCCAGTTGGATTTAAGAATGGTACTGATGGCAACATCAAGATTGCAACAGATGCTATTCGCTCTGCTAGCGCTTCTCACCACTTCTTATCAGTAACTAAGTACGGTCACTCAGCTATCGTTGAAACAGCAGGTAACCCTGATTGTCATATCATCCTACGTGGTGGCAAGGAGCCAAATTACAGCGCAGAACACGTTGGTAAGATTAAAGAAGAGCTAGCAGCTTCTGGTCTTCCACAAAAAGTGATGATTGATTTCAGCCACGCAAACAGCTCTAAGCAGTTTAAGCGTCAAATGAACGTATCTGATGACGTAAGCGCACAAATTTCTGGTGGCGACAAAGCTATCTTTGGTGTGATGATTGAATCTCATCTTGTTGAAGGTCGCCAAGACCTGGTTGAGGGCAAAGCTGCAACGTACGGCCAATCTGTTACTGATGCGTGTATTGGTTGGGAAGACACTGAAACAGTACTTCGCCAGCTGGCAGACGCTGTTGAAGCTCGTCGTAACAAATAGACTAATTACAGTCAGCGATTAAGCTACTGAAAATTCAAAGCCCTTAGTTAGCAACAGCTAATAAGGGCTTTTTTGTGGATCTTAGTTGAAAACTGGAAGTGTCTGTATTCTTAAATGAGAAAAGACAGTAACTCGTCGACTTTAAGTGACAGTAAAGCTTTATCTTGTTTGGTTTCAACGTTAAGGCGTATTAATGGCTCGGTATTGGACTTTCTTAAGTTGAAGCGCCATGAGCCCATATTCATGCTGATTCCGTCTGTGTGATCGATCTCAACGGCATGATCTTGGTAGTGCGATAACACGCAAGCCATGACCTGCTCTGGGTCTGAGACTCTTCGATTGATCTCCCCGGAAGAGGGGAATCTATCTATACTAGTACTCGTTAATTGGTGAAGAGATTGTTGAGTTTTCGACATCAGCTCGATAACCAATAGCCAAGGAATCATGCCTGAATCGCAATATCCAAAATCACGAAAATAATGGTGTGCGCTCATTTCGCCCCCATAGACGGCATTCGTTTCACGCATCTTCTCTTTGATCAGTGCGTGTCCTGCTTTAATTCCAATCGCTTTTCCACCATGCGTTTTTGCGATTTCAATTGTGTTCCAGGTCATGCGCATATCGTGCAATACAGTCGTGTTAGGCTGTTTGACCAAGAATGCTTCAG
Organism: Vibrio sp. 10N.286.51.B11; assembly: GCF_041469245.1. Classification (NCBI taxonomy): domain Bacteria; kingdom Pseudomonadati; phylum Pseudomonadota; class Gammaproteobacteria; order Vibrionales; family Vibrionaceae; genus Vibrio; species Vibrio sp. 10N.286.51.B11. The sequence continues at coordinate 56,144 of NZ_JBFRKI010000021.1, forward strand.
CAAGCAACCCTACAATGTAATAACCCTCGATGTAATCGCCTTGCTCATCAAAGAAAAAGCATCGGTCGAAGTCTCCATCCCAAGCAATTCCAAGGTTGGCAGAATGCTCTAAAACGGCATCTCGAGTGGCTGCTTGGTTCTCTCTAATCAAAGGGTTTGGAATACCATTTGGGAAGTTTCCATCAGGGTTATGATGAACTTTGATGAAGGTGATAGGGACACCGAGTTCGTTAAATTTATTATCTAAAGCATCAATGATATGTCCTGCAACACCGTTCCCAGCATTAACCACAATCTTCATCGGTGACAGCTTTGATGGGGTTATGTACGAGAGTAGGTGCTCGACGTACGGAGCAAGAATACTGTTCGATCTACTAGAGTTACTTGGTTGTGCATGAACGAACGGTAAATTGCAGTTCAGCTCTTGATTAAGTTCTTCAATGCGTCGTTTGATTTCATCTAAACCACTGTTTTTACTGATAGGGCTAGCGTCTACACCGACCATTTTCATGCCGTTGTAATTGATTGGGTTGTGGCTGGCTGTGATTTGTATTCCGCCAATCGCTTTTAGGTAACGAGTCGCAAAGTAGACCTCTTCAGTGCCAGTCATACCTAGATCAATGACGGTAATCCCTGACTCGATTAAGCCTTTGGTCATGGCTTCTTGTAATGACAGGGAGGTTTTGCGGTTATCACGACCAATCACTACCTGCGCCAAACCATCGAGTGAGGTTTCAGGCTTAGCGGATAGGACGTATTCGCCAAATGCCTTACCGAGCAGGTAGGCGAGTGGCTCATTGATTTGTTTACCAATGACGCCGCGGATATCGTTGTTCTTAAAGCAGTTTAGGTCTAATGTTGGTTTCATCGATTTGTCGCTGCTTTATTTCGTTTGGTTGTGCTTTGATGAGTGGACTTGTTGCTTGCGCACGTCTCGCCCATAACTGTCTTGATATCGAATGATGTCGCCTTCACTTAAATGACTGCCTGTTTGTACTTCAATCATCTCGAGTGGGAGATCCCCTGGGTTCTCTAGGCTGTGAATATGACCTAAAGGGATGTAAGTGGATTGATCTTCTTCAACCAGATAGGTTTTCTCATTGTTGGTCACTTTCGCAGTACCCGCCACGACTACCCAATGTTCCGCTCTATGGTGGTGCATTTGTAACGACAACTTGTGACCGGGTTTAACGGTGATACGTTTAACTTTGTCGCGCTTGCCTAGGTCGATAACATCGTATTTACCCCAAGGTCTAAACACCTCACGATGATGCACATGTTCTGTGCGACCCGCTTGATTTAGTTGACTGACAATCGATTTAACACCCTGAACCCTGTCTTTATTTGCAACCAATATAGCGTCTTTGGTTTCGACAATAATCAGGTTGTCGACACCTACCGTCGCAACCAGCTTATTTTCAGCATGGATGTAGTTGTGTTGAGAGTCGACGGTTAACACATCACCTTCAATGACGTTATTGTGCTGATCTTTTTCGCTTACATCCCAGATCGCGGACCATGAGCCAATATCGTTCCAGCCGACATCCATCGGGATCACCGCGGCGTGCGAGGTCTTTTCCATCACGGCGTAATCGATTGAATCACTTGGACTGCTTTTGAATGCTTCAGCGTCTATACGGATAAAGTCGAGGTCGGTATTTTGCGTTGCAAGAGCGAGTTTACAAGCCGCTACTATCTCAGGGTGGTGTTCGGCGAGTTCTTTAACATAGCGTGATGCCTTAAACATGAACATGCCACTGTTCCATAAGTATTGTTCTGAGCGGATGTACTCTTCTGCTGTTGCTGTGTCTGGCTTTTCTACAAAGCATTCTATGGCGAAGGCGTGATTGATTGGCTGCTCTGTTCCATTAGTATCAGTTTGAGCACTGGAGGAAAGAGGCTCTCCCTGCTTGATATAGCCATAGCCAGTCTCTGGGGAGCTAGGTGTTATACCGAATGTCACCAGCTTGCCTTGTTTTGCATAATCAACACCACGACTAATCGCTTGTTGGAATTCAGAGGTTTTCGCGATGTGATGATCAGCAGCCAGCACTAACAAGATAGGGTCGGATGCGCTTTGTTCATTAAGCGGTGGTTTACTTAAAGCCTTTAGGGCGGCAAGCGCAATGGCTGGGGCTGTATTTCTACCGACTGGCTCTAGCAGAATACCACTATGTTGAATGTTAGCTGATCGAGCTTGTTCAGCGGCAATAAAGCGATGCTCTTCATTACAGATAATGAATGGGGCATCGCATTTACTATCCATCAAGTGCTCTTCAAGGCCTTGCAGGCGTTGAAGTGTGTGCTGAAGCATTGACTGGTCGCCGGCAATATTGAGAAATTGCTTAGGGTAAAGCTCGCGAGACAGTGGCCAGAGACGACTTCCGGAGCCGCCGGCTAGAATGACAGGTAAAATCATAGCGTGGTAATTAGGTGCATTAGAATACTGCCATCATATTACCACGCTTCACGCTTATTACTTATCGATAACCAAGAAGGATATGACTATCGATGACCTTCCGTAGGGGAGTTCAACATGTCTTTGGGATCGCTAATATTCTGATTATCACCTAGGCTTTGAACGCTGTTATGATCTTGAACATTAGAAAAGTCTTGAGGGTCAATCTTGAGTGTCTGTGTTGGGAACGCGATGTCTGCATTGTGTTTATGAATAATCGCCAGAACCTGTAACAGAACGTCTTGCTTCACTTTGTGGTACCTGATCCAGTTGACTGTTTTTGTGAAGGTATAGATAAAGAAGTTGAGCGTTGATGGCCCAAATTTGTCAAAGTTAACGATCAACGTCTGTTTGGCATCAATATCTGGGTGGGTCTCGAGCATGGTTCTTACATCATCAACAATGAGCGCCAATTTGTCTGCATCTTGATAACGAAGACCAAAGGTTTCATTGATTCTACGATTCAACATTCTCGATGGATTCTCTACCACAATACTACTGAACACCGAATTTGGCACGTACAAAGGACGCTTATCAAAAGTGCGGATGATCGTCATGCGCCAACCAATGCGTTCGACAGTGCCTTCGATTTGACGATCGGGAGAACGTATCCAATCACCGACTTTAAAAGGGCGGTCGAAGTAAATCATCATGCCACCGAAGAAATTCGACAGTAAGTCCTTAGCCGCTAAACCGACGATCAAGCCACCAACACCACCAAAGGTGAGTAAGCCGGAAAGACTGAGCCCAAATGCCTGCATAATGGTTAGGCCGCCCATCACCATAAAGAACAAGCGAGCGACTTTCGCTATCGCTTGTACAGTGGTTTCGTCTCTGGTTTTTTGCTCTAAGACATAGGCTTCAGTGTTAGTGATCATTCGTAAGGTAAACCAAACGAATGTACAGATAATCAATATGTGTTTAAGCGTTTTTAACCAATTGATTTCATTGCCAAACTGGTCTTGAAGTATTAGCCCGATAGAGACTGTAGCAGGCCAACACCAAAGTAATGTGCTGACAGGGGTTTTTAGTGCTTCTAGCAGTAGATCGTCCCAGTGGAATGGGGTTTTCTGAACCAGAATTTCTAAGCGATTATGGATAATTCGCCAAGCTACCCAAGCGAGAAAACTCGCAATAGTGATGAATAGGACGCTGTTTGCCCAATCACTATGGCTCTGGTTGATGTAGGTTTGTACTTGGGTTATGAATTCATTCATTGTGTGTGCTGCCGCAGAAATTATGAATTGGAAATTAGCAGAAACTCGAGTTGTTCTCTACCTTTATAAATCAAGCGATTATGACAATAGTATAACCTTATTCTTGCAGAACTAACTTTTTTTGAGATAGAAACTAATGTAGGTTTGGCTATCCCGTGTAATTAAAATTTCTAAACAGGATTTCAAATGAGCGACAAACAATATGCAGTTATCGGTTTAGGGCGATTTGGTCTGTCTGTTTGCAAAGAGCTACAAAGTTCAGGGGCACAGGTACTGGCCGTCGATATTGATGAAGAGCGAGTGAAAGAAGCGGCGGCTTTTGTTTCACAAGCGATTGTTGCGAACTGTACAAGCGAGGAGACAGTTAAAGAGTTAAGACTCGATGATTACGATATGGTGATGGTGTCGATAGGCTCTGACGTTAACTCAAGCATTCTAACGACTTTGGTGGTGAAAGAATCTGGAGCAAAAGCAGTCTGGGTTAAGGCGAATGATAAGTTCCACGGCAAGATCCTCTCTAAGATTGGTGCTGACCATATCATCATGCCCGAGCGCGATATGGGTATTCGTGTTGCTCGTAAGATACTGGACAGACGCGTTCTCGAATTTATCGACCTTGGCAGTGGCTTAGCGATGACGGAGATTGTTATTGGTTCTAAACTGTTGGGTAAGAAACTTGGCGATCTTAAGCTGTGTAAAGAAAATGGTGTTGAGGTACTTGGCTTCAAGCGAGGGCCGAACCTCACTAAAGCACCAGAATTGGATGTGAGTTTAGAAATTGGGGATGTGGTGATCATCGCTGGGCCGAAAGAGACCTTATCTAGAAAGCTACGCAATTGGTAATTGGCAATAAGGTAACAGTATGAATTCGTTAAAACGAAAAGGTACTTTCTACACGCTTAAGAGTGATAAAAAGCCACGTAAAGGCTCTGAACCTAAGATTATCCTTACGAGCTTCTTAGGCGTACTTATCCCCTCTGCAATATTGTTGACGATGCCTGTATTCTCTGTGACAGGCCTAAGTTTTACGGATGCACTGTTTACAGCAACCTCGGCGATCAGTGTGACAGGATTAGGTGTTGTCGATACCGGTGAGCATTTCACCTTGGCGGGTAAAATCTTACTGATGTTCTTGATGCAAGTCGGCGGGTTAGGGCAGATGACTCTATCTGCGGTACTGCTTTACATGTTCGGTGTTAGGTTAAGCCTTAAACAACAAGCACTCGCGAAAGAAGCGCTTGGCCAAGATCGTAAGATTAACCTTCGTAAATTGGTTAAGAAGATCATCATCTTTGCATTAGTGGCTGAATTTATCGGTTTTGTATTGCTCTGCTTCCGCTGGGTACCTGAGATGGGATGGTCAACGGGCAGTTTTTATGCTCTATTTCATGCGATATCTGCATTCAATAACGCAGGTTTTGCACTGTTTTCAGACAGTATGATGAGTTTTGTTGATGATCCGCTGGTGATCTTCACCTTAGCTGGCTTGTTTATTTTCGGTGGGCTAGGCTTCACAGTCGTCGGCGACCTATCGAGTAACTGGCGTAAAGGTTTTCGACATCTTCATTTACACACCAAGATTATGCTAACCGCCACTCCGACTCTATTATTGGTAGGTACGGTATTGTTCTGGCTGCTAGAAAGAAATAACTCAGCAACCATGGAAGGGTTATCGACTCAAGGACAGTGGCTAGCCGCATTTTTTCAGTCGGCAAGTGCTCGTACTGCTGGCTTTAATAGTGTGGATTTGTCTCAGTACACACAGCCTGCGTTGCTGGTAATGATTGTACTGATGTTGATTGGTGCAGGTTCTACCTCAACAGGTGGTGGTATTAAGGTTTCGACCTTTGCAGTAGCCTTTGTCGCAACGTGGACCTTCCTCCGTCAGAAAAAGCACGTGGTGATGTTTAAGCGCACTGTGACTTGGCAAGCGGTAACAAAGTCATTGGCCATTATTGTGGTAAGTGGGGCGTTATTAACCACCGCGATGTTTTTGTTAATGCTTACTGAAAAGGCAGCGTTTGATCGAGTCATGTTTGAGGTGATTTCTGCCTTTGCAACGGTTGGTTTAACAGCTGGCTTAACCGCAAACCTGACTGAGCCAGGTAAATACATCATGATTGTGGTTATGGTGATTGGACGTATCGGCCCCCTGACCTTGGCTTATATGCTAGCTCGCCCAGAACCTTCCTTGTTGAAATACCCTGAAGACACGGTGTTAACGGGTTAATTAGGTCCATGGGCTGATAAATAAAGCTCTGTAAATAAAAACAAAGCCAGCGATATGCTGGCTTTGTTGTCATAGGCTGATCGTTAATTGCTGAATGCCTATCCCTCAAACATCTCAACGTATTCCTCATAGCCTTCTTCTGCTAATTTATCCGCAGGGATAAAGCGCATTGCGGCTGAGTTCATGCAGTAACGTAACCCTGTTGGTTTTGGACCATCTTTGAATACATGCCCTAGGTGGGAATCGCCAAACTTACTTCGAACCTCTGTTCTTGGGTAAAGCAGCTTGTAGTCAGTAGTTGTAACGACATAAGCTTCGCTGATTGGTTGGGTGAAGCTCGGCCAACCCGTACCTGATTTGTATTTGTCTTTTGATGAGAACAAAGGCTCACCGGTAACGATATCAACATAAATACCTTCCTCTTTGTTATCCCAGTATTTGTTGTCAAATGGGCGCTCAGTAGCGTCTTCTTGCGTTACATCGTATTGAAGTGCTGTAAGCTTCGCTTTGATCTCTGCATCAGACGGTTTTACGTATGTTTTAGCATTCGCTGTCGCATTCTTACTGTCGATGATCTGACGTAGTGTTTTAGGGTTGTCCTTTCTATCATCACCGAAGATTTTATCTAGGTACTGATCGCGGCCAGAAGCATAGCGGTAGTAGTTATAACGAACTTTACTCTTCTTGTAATAGTCTTGGTGATAGTCTTCCGCTGGCCAGAATTTTTCAAATTCAATCAGTTCTGTTTTTAGTGGTTCACCAAAGATATTAGCTTTGTCGATTTCCATCATGAAGTTCTGAGCAACATCTTTTTGTGCTTGGTTATGATAGAAAATAGCTGGTCGATAATGACGGCCTCGGTCTACAAAAGAACCTTTGTCATCGGTTGGGTCGATGTGTCGGAAGAATTGGTCAAGAACCTGTTCGTAGCTAACCACATCAGGGTTATAGGTCACGTTGATCACTTCGATGTGACCTGACTTACCCGAAGAGACCTGTTTGTAGGTTGGGTTTTCCAGTTCACCACCAGAGTATCCAGAGATAACGTCGGTTACACCTTTTAGCTTCTCTAGATCGGACTCCGTACACCAAAAACAGCCACCAGCCAGTGTCGCGATTTCACTTTTACCTGAATTAGCCGTTTTATCCATTGTATTGGCAGTGCCAGTCTGGCTTACAAACAGCGAAATCAGTGGTAGCGCAACCACGAGTGATACCAATATTTTAGATAATTTATTCATAGATACCTCATCTTGACGTTCTTCTCATTCGATTTTGAATGTACGAATAGAGACAGGTTTTAGATGGAAAAAATTGCATCATTCACAAAAAAATATGTCGCCGAGAAAATCTTGCTCATAAATGCCGCCAGTAGTAGGGTGTCAGTATTGATATCCAATAATAGACAGCGATGGCGGTTATCGTACATCTAAGGAACAACATGCAAGCAGAAGTTAAATGGGTCGAAGGCTTTAAATTCCTAGGTCAATCTCAATCTGGCCACTCTGTAGTAATGGATGGCAGTGGTGGTGCAACCGCGCCAAGCCCAATGGAAATGGTCCTTATGGCCGCTGGTGGTTGTAGCTCTGTTGATGTCGTCGATGGTTTGAAATCTGCAGGCCAGAACATCACAGGCTGTAATGCAAAACTTGAAACGACACGTCGTGAAACAGCACCAAAAATCTTTACTGTGATTAACATTCACTTTGAAGTGTCTGGTGACAACCTAGATCCTGAGTTAGTGGCTAAAGTATGTGCTGATTCGTTAGAAAAATACTGTTCAGTATGTCTAATGTTAGGTGCTGGCGTAGAAATGACTCACAGCTGGGAAATCGTTTAGTTTTCGGTTTGTACAGCCTAGCTTGGGGCCGGTACTTTTCGGCTTACGGCTTATTAGTAAAGACAGATACAGAAAAGGGCGGAGCACTTTGAGTGCTCCGCCCTTATTATTTCGGCTAAGGTAGAGTGCTGTTATTCAGCAGTTTCTACGATAACTTCTTCAACTTGTACTTCTTCTTGGTATTCGAAACCAGGGATCGTTGCGTCAACACGACGGTTTTGAGCACGACCTTCAGCTGTATCATTTGATGCAACTGGGTTCTCTTCACCTTCGCCAGTAGCAGTGATACGCTCAGCTTCGATACCTTGCTCTTCGATGTGTGCAGCAACTGCAGCAGCACGTTTCTTAGAGATCATCATGTTGTATTCAGCAGCGCCTGTTGAGTCAGTGTGACCAACAACAACAACAGTCGATTGAGGGTGAGCTTTAAGAACTTCAACTAGAGGTTGTAGTGCAATCTTACCGTCTGTAGACAATTCTGTGCTGTTAGTTGCGAACATTTCTTGAGAGTAGCTCTCTGTTTGTGCTTTAGTCACAACAACAGTACTTTTCTCTTCAACAACAACTGCAGGCTCTGTGATTGGCTCAGATGGTGCTTGTGTCACTGCTGCCGCAGAAGCTGCTGCTGCCGCCGCTGATGCAGTTGTGTTACCAGTACCGAAGTTGTAGCTAACACCAACAGACAGTAGGTTTGAGTTTAGGTCTTGAACGTAGTTGTCGTCGAAGTCATCAAAGTATTGGTACTCAACGCGTAGTGCCCAATCAGAAGAAAGTTGCTTCTCTACACCGATACCAGCAGAAAGTACAACGTCATCTTCACCACCGTGCGAGATGTAAGCAGGACCTGCTTTGAAGAATACGTCAAACTCTTGCTGTACTGGAAGGCGGTACATTGGCGTTAGTGAGATTGCGATTAGTGGATCGCTGAACGCAGCGGTTGTGCCGTTCTTTGAAAAGCTTGTCTTGTAATCACCAAGGAAATCAGAGCTTAGCTCAATACCAAACTTGTCATTAAAATTGTAGCCAGAGTAGATGCCAGCACCGATTGCATCATCATCACATTTTTCACCGCTTACGCATGCGCTATCTAACCAGCCCACGCCCACTTTAGCACCAACATAAGTTGTAGCAGCGATAGAAGGCTCTGCTGCTAGGCCTGAAGCGGCAACAACAGCACACATGATTTTCGACAGTTTTTTCATAATCTTATCCTTGGATTAACTCTTATTGTTATCTGAACTTACCAGTAAAACGATCACTTATTGGGTTACGACACTGCTTATAATAAGTAAATCAAGGTGTTGGTTCAGCTGAACCTATTTCTTTCTCAGTACTTATATTGTTAATCTGATTGCGTATTGGAGTCAATGGAATTGTTAGATATTATATATTTAGATGGCTTTTATTATTAGTTTTATCATTTGTTGGAATGCCTATATTTAAAGCTATAGCCTAGCCTCGTGTATTTTCCAGTGACTCTGAGGGGAATAAGTAAAAAACTTGCGCTTTATCATGCTTATTAAACGCAAAATCCCCATCCACCATGTCTAACTCGGTTGAGTACATGATTAGATAGGGATTTGAATTGAAGCTATAGCGGTATTTTCACGTTTTACATCACGTAATAGCTCGACTTTGTTTACGGACGCTCACCCGCCAATAAACGCTTCTCGATATCTGCAATTACGCTAGGTAAGTCTGCAATGGTATCGATCAGGTAATGAGGGTTTGATTTGTTCAGCTTCACGCTTGCTTTTTCACGCGCCGTTGCCAGAGTTGCTTCGTCTGCGTCTAAGTATTCTTGATACGTTAAGCCTGCTTCGTTACCTGATAGAACAAGGCCTACCGTCCACATGCCTGCGTTGTGACCTTCATCAATGCCGGGTGCTGCGTCATCCACTTTCACACACGCTGCAACGCTCGTCACGCCTAGGTCAATGACGTTTTTAAGTGCCATGAATGGAGCTGGGCGACCGCCTTGCGGTAAGTCATCAGTCGCTACTACGTTGTCAGGAAGATAACCATAATCTGCGGCTGCTGGAATCAGTACGTCCATCACTTCTCGTGGGTAACCTGAACAAGAACCAATTTTTACGTTCTTCTCTTTAAGGTTATTTACTACTTCAATCGCGTTTAAAATTGGCGCTGCGTGGTCGGCTACTTTCGCTTTTTGAAGAGGCATGAATGCCGCGTAGATCGCATCAACGTCTTCACTGGTCATCGAACGTCCGAACTGGGCATTCCAACGAGCATCAACAGCAGGGATTCGACCCACCGCTTGGATGTGATCCCATTTACCGATACCCATAGGTTCACGAGCTTCAGCTAAGTCGATGTCAAAGTCGAAACCTTGTTTGAATGCTTCAACGAAGATGCTAGTTGGAGCAAACGACCCAAAATCAACGATAGTGCCGGCCCAGTCAAAGATAACCGCTTGGATAGGTGATGTCGTGTTCATAATAGTGTCCTATTTTTGTGTCACTCCCAGTTCAAAGTTCTGGGAAACAAATGGTTGTTTAAGGTTATTGGTTTAAATGTTGATTTCGAGAATTAAAGGTATTCAAAATCTTTGCAGACTTTGGCTATCGCTTTTTCGAATACAGACAGAGCGACTTCTAGCTCGCTACGGCTGATGATCAATGGTGGGCTCAATTGAATCACGTTATCTTGTGAAACCTTAAAGCTCAGGCCATCGTTCAGACATTGGTAAAGTACTGCTTCTGCTTCATCGAACGCTCGGTTTTTGGTGATATGGTCAGTGACCAATTCCACTCCCCAAAGCAGACCGATGCCGCGAACGTCACCAATGACTGGGTATTTCTCTTTCATTTGAAGCAGTTGTTCACGCACGAATGCGCTGTCCGCTTGTACTTTTTCAAGTAGATTTTCTTGCTCAATCACTTCCATCGTAGCCAGTGCCGCTGCGCAGCCAATAGGACTTTTCTCGTGGGTGTAGTGACCAAGTGATACTTGCGCTGCCGTGTTGTATTTGTCTTTAGTGACCATGGCTGCAATTGGAACCAAGCCCCCGCCAAAACCTTTACCGATACAAAGAATGTCAGGTTCGATATCAAAGGCCTGGTGAGTGAACCATTCGCCACTACGACCCATACCGTTTGGAATGTCGTCGATGATCAACATGACGTTATGCTTATCGCAGATCTCACGGATGCGCTTCCAGTAAGCTTTGCTTGGAACCTGAACGTCTGTGTTACGCACTGCTTCGGCAATGAAGGCTCCAATGCCACCTTCTTTTTCAATCACATACTCTAAATAGTCGGCATAGTGAACGTCGCATGCAGTTTCGTTTGCATTGACTGCGCTATTCTCGTTAAACGGGAAAGCGCCACGATAAGAGACGGCTGGTGGAATGCGTTCTACGCCAGCCATTAACGGGCCCATGCCTTCGCGGAAACAAGCTTCACCACCCACTGAAATTGCGTCCAGTGACGCGCCATGGAATGAGTCCCACAGTGAAACGACCTTGAAGTTGTTGGTGACATGTCGAGCCAGTTTGAGTGCCATGCCGATAACCGAAGTACCACCCGGTGCAAACAACACGCGGTTCAACTCACCACCGCAGATCTGTGTCAGCTTTTCAGCGCATTGAACGGCTGTTTCATTGGTAAAGCGACGCGGTGAAAACGGCAATGACGCCATTTGCTGAGTCACTTTATTGATGATGTGTGGGTGACCATAACCTAGCTGGTGAACATTATTGCCGTGAAAGTCCATGTACTTCTTGCCCGTCGCATCTTGAATGTAGATGCCTTCGGCTGCTTCAAGTGTGTCTAGGCAAGGCGTTGACATGGCTTGATGAAGAAACACGTCAGCATCACGCTTTAACATTACTTGAGTCGCATCATCGTTTAGCGACTCGTTCCATTTTTCGCGTGCTGGCGTGGTGTTCACATCGCCTTCGCTTCGAAAGTGTGTGGCCTTTAGAACTGGCTCTGGATTGGTCGTCGTCATTATTTGATGTCCCAGTACATAGCGTTTTTCACTGCGCTAATGAGAGCTTCAATGTCTGACGGATACACTTCACCAATGTTACCGATTCGGAAGCAGTCTGCGTTTGAAACCTTGCCCGGGTAAATCACAAACCCTTGCTCTTTCAAACGGTCATAGAATTCCTTGAATTGGTAATCGCTATGAGTTGGAGAATAGAAAGAGGTGATGATAGGTGAATGAAGGTCATCATTAAGCAGTGGTTCAAAACCAAGAGAACGCATACCTGCAACCAATGTGGTTTGGTTGGTTTGGTAACGATTATGACGAGCTTCGATGCCGCCTTCTTGTTCCAATTCAAGTAGAGCTTGGTAGAAAGCGCGCACTGTATGAGTCGGAGAGGTGAAGCGCCATTTACCATGGTTGCTTTCCATGCAGTGCCATTGGTCAAACAGATCAAGGCTTAATGAGCGAGCTTGGCCTTTGCATTTTTCCAGTTCCGATTGCTTCGCAATAACAAAGCCGAATCCAGGTACACCTTGAATACACTTGTTTGCCGAGCTGATCATGTAATCAATACCTAAGTCAGCAATATCCATAGGGATGCCACCAAAGCTCGACATCGCATCAAGAATGACGGTTTTGTTGTGCTGTTTTGCCAATTTGGCAATCTCTTCGATTGGATTCAACATACCTGTAGTGGTCTCACAGTGCACAATCGCAACGTGAGTAATATCTGAATCCATAGCCAATGCCGTTTCCATTTTGTTCAAGTCAGGCTGTGATGTTTCACCTGGGGAAACGACATGGCATGGAATGTTTAAATATTCTGCGATTTGAGCAATACGAGCACCATACGCACCGTTATCGACCACAAGAAGCTTATCGCTGTTAGAGATAACGCTACCGATTGTTGCTTCAACTGAAGCAGTGCCGCTGCCTTGCATTAATACACTTGTATATCCCGCCTGCTTAGTCGCCAAAGTAACAAGCTTGCTACGAATCACTTCAACAACGTCTTTGTTGTATTCATCATCCCAAGTACACCAGTCTTTTAGCATCGCTTGGCGAACGGTTTCAGAAGTAGATAGAGGACCCGGTGTCAGCAGTAAGTATTCGTTTCTCATGTTCAATTCTCGCGATTTGTATTTTGGACTATACCAATATTTGCGGTTACTTTAACAACCAATTTAAACGGTCGTAAATAGCCCAAACGTTATTTTCACAAAAGCTTCATATTCAAATTTGTCACTTTTGTTGAGAAATTTTCCGATCTTTAAATTGCCATTTTTTGTTCATTTAATCGTCATAAAAGCCAGTTAGCTTAATACTCGAAATCTGGTACATACCAATGCAAAGGTGTGTGTTAACAACCTAAATGAATTTATGGATATAGAAGCCTCTAGATGGAACTTCTAGCCTTAACAACTTTAACCTTGGCAATTCCTAACCTTGGCATCGGGCCTGACTGGAGAAAATGATGAAAAACCGTTTTATGAAAGGATCACTTGCAGCTTTAGTTACTCTATTGGCTGGTAATGCTTATGCAGCACAGGAAGTGACGGTTTACACCGCTTTTGAAACTGACATTTTAGCGAAGTACAAAAACGCATTTGAAAGTGAAAACCCAGACATCAACATCAAGTGGGTACGTGATTCAACTGGGATCATGACGGCAAAATTATTGGCCGAAAAAAACAACCCGCGTGCAGAGGTAGTTTGGGGACTTGCTGGTTCTTCAATGGCTCTACTTAAGGAGGAGGGCATTCTTAAGCCTTACACTCCTCAAGGTGTAGAAGCGCTGCGCTCAAACCTCAACGATCCGCAATCTACTCAAGCTTGGTACGGTAATGATGCATTCTTCAATGCAGTTTGTTTCAACGAAGTGGTGGCTAAGCAACTTAACTTACCTGCACCTAAATCTTGGGATGACCTAACGAAGCCTATCTATAAAGGCCACATTGCTATGCCAAACCCAGCATCTTCTGGTACGGGCTACATGCAGGTTTCGGCTTGGTTACAAAACATGGGTGAAGACCAAGGTTGGAACTACATGCAGAAGCTAGACCAAAATATTGCTCACTACACGCACTCAGGTTCTAAGCCATGTGTTCAAGCGGGCATGGGTGAAGTCGCTATCGGTATTTCTATGGCGAGCCGTGGCGCTAAGCTGAAAACTCAAGGCGCTCCACTTTCAGTGATTACACCTGAAGGCATCGGCTGGGAATCTGAAGCGGTAGGCCTTGTTAAGCCTTCTGATGCAGCACAACGTGTTATCGATTGGTCTATTTCTAAAGCGGCAAATGAGCTTTACATCGAAATGTACCCAGTTGTTGGTCACCAAGATGTGACAGGCAAAGCAGAGAACTTCCCTAATGTAGAAAAGAACATGGCAAAAATGGACTTCGCTCGCATGGGCAGTGAACGTGCAGACGTTCTTAAAACATGGTCTGAGAAGTTTGACGCTAAATCAGAGCCAAAATCTTAATCTGCTGAGCTTTTTAGTTCATGAGCTCCTTGGTTAATTATCTACCGAGCTTATTAGACACATGGTTTATTAGATATATGGCTTATTAGACACGTAGTCCATTAGATATGCAGCTCATTAGAAGTTAGAGATCAGTAAAGGAAGGCTTCGGTCTTCCTTTTTTAGTTTTACGCCTTTAGGTTTTAAGTAAGGTACAACAAATGACAAAGCACTACTCATATTGGTTCAAGCAAGCGTTAGAACAAGAGTTTGGCAACATCAATGAGGGGCTAGATTCGGCGAAGTCGCTCCAAAAAGACGTCAACTGTGATATCGCCATTGTTGGCGGTGGCTATACGGGTTTATGGACGGCGATTTTAATCAAACAACAGCAACCCGAAAAGCATGTTGTCGTGATTGAAAAAGGTCTATGTGGTAGCGGTGCTTCTGGTGCGAACGGCGGTTGCATGCTGACGTGGTCAACTAAGTATCCGACGCTGAAAAAGCTCTACGGAAAAGAACAAGCGAAATGGTTGGTTAAGGAATCGGAAAAGGTTATATACGAGATTGAAGCCTTCTGTAACGAACACAAGATTGACGCGCATCTATATCGAAGCGGTACTTACTACACGGCGACCAATGAAGCGCAAAAGGGTGGAATGGAGCCTGTTGTTAATGAGCTGGTTAAGCAGGGTATCAATAGCTGGAAGAAGTGCGACAATTCTTTGGCTGATAAAGCGGGATCTGATCGCCACATTGAGGGTTACTACTCAGAAGCTGCGGGTAGTGTGCAGCCAGCGTTATTGGCGAGAGGCTTACGCCGCGTTGCGATCGAATTGGGTGTCGAAATTTACGAAAATACAGAAATGACTTCTCTTGATTACGGCTCACCAGTTCGCGTCCAAACTAAGGGTGGGACGATAACTTCCGATAAAGTGATCTTAGCGCTCAATGCGTGGATGCTCGATCACTTTAAAGAGTTCAAACGCAGCATAGTGGTTGTCTCTTCCGATATGGTGGTGACCAAGCCTATTCCTGAAAAGCTCAAGCCGTTTGGTCCAGAGAAAGGGGCAGCGGTGGTAGATTCGCGTATCTTTGTCCACTATTACCGAGATTCCCAGGACGGACGACTCATGTTGGGCAAAGGCGGTAATAAGTTCTCGTTTGCCAATCAAGTTGAAAGCATGTTTAACCAAACGACCAACTACCTGCCGATTCTCAATCAATCGTTTCAAAAACTGTTCCCTAAATTGGAACAAAGTGAATTCGATTACAACTGGTCAGGAGGCTCAGATCGTTCGGTCACCGGTCTGCCATTTTTCGGTAATCTAAAAGGCCAAGGCAACATCTATTATGGGCTTGGTTATTCAGGCAATGGCGTTGCTCAAACCCGTATGGGCGGAAAAATTTTGTCAGCAATGGTACTCGATATCGACAATGCATGGACACGAAGTGGTTTAACCAAAGGCCCATTAGGACACTTCCCGCCAGAGCCATTTCGTTGGGTAGGTGCGATGATGGTGCGTGATGCGGTACGAAGAAAAGAGAACGCGGAAGATTCGGGTAGCAAGCCATTGTGGCTAGATAAACAGTTATCCAAACTCGCAGGTGCGGCGGGCAAAGCCGACAAGGTTGAATCATAGATTAATCTAGCGTTTAAATTAGAAGTTTACATTTAGGCTCTCAGTGATTTATGGGCAAGTCACTGAGGGCTTTCAACGTTGAACGAACTTTTAATGCTGAACAAATAGCAATTTTTAATGCTTATTATATCTGCAATATAACTGTCATTTAGCTTCTATAAATTTGTCACTCAACTGCAATATTCTCAGTATAAATTTGGTATATACCATATAGAGAGTGCTGTAGTATGAGCAACCAAACTTATTTGAATATTGAAAACGTTGTAAAGCAATTTGGCCAATTTACAGCGTTAAAAGACATCTCCCTATCGATAGATAAAGGCGAGTTCGTCTGCTTCCTTGGCCCATCTGGCTGTGGAAAAACCACCTTATTACGTGCGATTGCAGGCCTAGACTTACCAACGTCAGGTTCCATTGAGCAGAACGGTAATGATACGACCTTCTTGCCACCAGAAAAGCGCGACTTTGGCATCGTGTTCCAATCTTACGCTTTGTTTCCAAATCTCACTGTAGAAGAAAACATTGCGATTGGTCTGAAAAACCAAGGCATGTCGACCAAAGAAGCTCTTGAGACGGTTGAGTCTTGGTTAGAGACCATCGGCTTACCGACGTCTGGTCAGAAATTCCCAAATCAATTGTCTGGTGGGCAGCAGCAGCGTGTGGCTTTGGCTCGTGCTTTGGCTTTGTCTCCAGGTTTGCTACTCCTTGATGAACCGCTTTCTGCATTGGATGCAAAAGTAAGAACACACCTGCGCGACGAGATCTGTCAATTGCAGCGTAAATTGGGCATCACCACGATTATGGTGACGCACGATCAAGATGAAGCTTTGACCATGGCTGACCGCATTGTGGTAATGAATCACGGTATTATCGAGCAAGTGGGCGCTCCACAAGAGATCTACCAAAAACCCGTCAGTCGTTTCGTGGCTGAGTTTGTCGGCAGTATGAACTTTATTCAAGCTTCTGTAGCAGCTCAAGGCAAGATGCGTATTGCTGAGTCTATGTTGCCATTGCCTGGGTTAGACAACCTGACACCA
Source organism: Vibrio sp. 10N.286.51.B11 (assembly GCF_041469245.1). Classification (NCBI taxonomy): domain Bacteria; kingdom Pseudomonadati; phylum Pseudomonadota; class Gammaproteobacteria; order Vibrionales; family Vibrionaceae; genus Vibrio; species Vibrio sp. 10N.286.51.B11. The sequence continues at coordinate 72,984 of NZ_JBFRKI010000021.1, forward strand.
AAGCAGGGTGATATGTTTGATATCGCGGTTCGTCCTGAGCAAATCCAGTTTGTTGATCGTTTTAGTGAATCCTTGCCAGTGAGAATCGTATCAAGCGAATTCTTAGGGGCGTTTTATCGCGTGGAGTGCGAGTTGCAACATGACTCAACGGCGAAAGAGATCATCGTGGATGTACCCGTCAAAGAGTTCAACCGATTGAAGCTGCGTCGCAGTGATATTCGTTACGTTGCATTCGATCAAGAAGGCCTGAGAGCTTACCCATCGAAAAGCTTGCAAGTGATGAAAGACGAGGCGGCGTAAACAATCATGGAATCGACTCAAATGATGCAATCTAAGCTGCTAATTCAACGACGAGTACAACCTTTTCTGGCTCGGTTAAGCAAAGACAACGTAATTCTGTTTGGGCTGTTGGCCTTTTTGTCTGTGGTCATGACGTTGTTTATCCTGATGCCACTGTGGGCAATGTTGAAAAAGAGTGTTCAGAACGCAGATGGTGAATTTGTAGGCTTACAGAATTTCGCTACGTATTTTGCGTCTCAAAGCCTGTGGCAGTCGGTGGGCAATACCTTCACGCTCGGGTTGTTAGTGACCGTTGTCGTGGGTGTCTTGGCGTTTGGTTATGCCTATGCGCTAACTCGTTCATGCATGCCTTTTAAGGGGCTTTTTCAAGTACTGGGTTCTGCGCCTATTCTTGCTCCGTCGCTGCTTCCAGCAATCAGTCTTATCTTCTTATTTGGTAACCAAGGTATCGCTAAAGAAGTCTTGGGTGGCAACTCGGTTTATGGCTTGATTGGTATCTCACTGGGTTTGATATTCTGGACGTTTCCACACGCTTTGATGATTCTGACCACCTCATTAAGAACCTCTGACGCTCGCCTTTATGAGGCAGCACGAGCACTCAATACTTCATCGTTAAAAACTTTCTTTATGGTGACGTTACCTGCGGCAAAATACGGCTTGATCAGCACTCTGATCGTTGTGTTTACGCTGGTGGTTTGTGACTTTGGTGTGCCAAAGGTGATAGGTGGTAGCTACAACGTGCTATCGACTGACATCTTTAAGCAGGTGGTTGGTCAACAGAACTTCTCTATGGGTGCGGTAACCAGTATCTTGCTGCTATTGCCTGCGTTGCTTGCGTTTACCGTTGACCGCTGGGTTCAAAAGAAACAGAAGAGCTTGTTTGATACTCGTTCTGTCGCGTACCAACCAGAGCCAAATACCATGCGTGATGGATTGTGTTTCCTTTACTGCACGGTCATTTCGGCTGCTGTCGTTATCGTGTTGGGCATGGCGATATACGGTTCTATGGTCACCTTCTGGCCTTGGAACAAAGCGCTCACCCTGAATAACTACAACTTTGCTGAGATGAGTACCTATGGTTGGACACCGTTCTTCAACTCTCTGACGCTTGGTGCATGGACTGCCATTATCGGTACCGTATTGATTTTCTTAGGTGCGTATTGTATTGAGAAGGGCAGAGCATTTGGTCCCGTTCGTCAGGCGATGCAGATGCTCAGTGTTGTGCCGATGGCCGTTCCGGGTATGGTTCTGGGTTTGGGGTATATCTTCTACTTCAATGACTTGAGTAACCCACTTAACTTCCTGTATGGCACGATGGCGTTCTTGGTGATTAATACGGTGGTTCACTACTACACAGTAGGGCACATGACGGCGTTAACGGCATTGAAACAGCTACCTTCGGAAATTGAAGCCACGGCGGCCTCGGTTAACCTACCGCAATACAAGCTGTTTTTTAAGGTGACGGTGCCCGTTTGTTTGCCTGCGATTTTAGATATTGCGACATACCTGTTTATTAATGCACTTACCACGACATCTGCGGTAGTATTCTTGTATTCTACCGATACGATACCTGCGTCAGTTTCAGTGTTGAATATGGACGATGCGGGGCAAACCGGTGCAGCAGCAGCCATGGCGGTAATGATCATGATATCTGCAGCGAGTGCGAAGTTGATTCATATGCTAATCAACAAGTTTTTCGAGAAGCGCACCCAAGCTTGGCGCAAACGCTAGCGAACCATTTTATATTGCAGTTGGCCAAGGAGTGGCTGACGACAAGAACAAGAATGAAAGGAAATTAAGTGCAGTACGTAAAAATCAAAGATGTCATTGTAGAGCAGATAGAGTCGGGGATGTTAACGCCACGACAGAAGTTGCCTGCAGAACGTAAGCTGGCTGAATCGTTTGATACAACACGAGTTACCTTACGTGAAGCTTTGTCTTCGCTTGAAGCTGAAGGGCGTATTTACCGAGAAGATCGCCGCGGTTGGTTTATCTCTCCCGAGCCGCTTCGTTACGATCCAACCCAAACACTGAACTTCACTAATATGGCTCTGGCGCAAAATCGTCAACCGAAAACTGAGTTAGTGGCAGCAAAAGGGATGTTAGCGACCAAGGAAGCAACTAGGCTTCTTGAGCTGCAACCTTTTTCGGACGTTTATCGAGTAGACAGAGTTCGTTATCTTGAAGATAGGCCGGTTGTGTATGTGACCAACTACATTCGACCAGAGTTGTTCCCTAACTTGCTTGATTATGACTTGTCTAAATCGTTGACGGACATCTACCGCGAACACTTTGGTGTGGTGTATCAGAAGATCCGTTACCGAGTGAGCACAACGTCTTTACTTGGCGAGACAGCGCAAGCCCTGCGTGCGACTTCTGGCTCACCTGCAATGGTTGTTGAGCGTGTTAACTACAATCAAAACGGCGATCTGATTGACTGTGATATTGAGTATTGGCGTCATGACGCGATCAGTATTGAGTCAATCGCGCAGCTAGAGCGCTAGTCATACGTTAGAACGTTAGCATATCTGCAATTATGCAGGATTGCCCAATTGAAAAGTTCAAAGGTCTCTTATTCGGAGGCCTTTTTTTATCACCTGTTGTCAGCCGTTGTGCTAATTCATCTATAATTTAGGAATGAAATGGAATTCTCTGCCATCGTCATCGTGATAATTTCGGCTCTGCTTCATGCGGGTTGGAATGTTCTAGGTAAATCTAATCAAGGTTCGGGGTCGTCTTTTTTCCTTGCTTCTGGCTTTGCCGCTGCCGCGATCTTGACTCCTTACCTAATTTGGTATGTTGATAACGTTGGATTTTCAAACATCTCATTTCTATTTTGGCAATTGGTTTTGTTGAGTGGGATTTGCCAAATTGTTTATCTAATTGGGCTAGGTGCTGCATATAAACAGGCCGATATTGGGGTGATTTACCCGATGGCACGAGCGCTGCCCGTGTTGATGGTGGGTTTAGGCACGGTGTTGATAGGCTATGAGCTGTCACCTAATCAATGGTTTGGCTTCACCTTGATTACCTTGGGTTGTTTGTTTGTACCACTTAAGAAGTTTTCAGATCTTAGGTTAAAAGCGTATCTCAACCTTGGCGTACTGTGGGCGTTAATCGCGGCCATTGGTACCACGGGCTATGCCATCATTGATAAAGAAGCGCTTCTGTTACTCGATCCTTTGAGCACACCAGTTATAACTAACAAGCACACCGCGATTTTCTACCTAGGTATCCAGTTCTGGGCAATTGTGATTCCGTTGAGTGTTTGGTTATTCGTAACCAACCAAAGAATCGAGTTTACTAATGCTTGGATACTGCGAAAGAAAGCCACGCTTGCAGGCATTATGATGGCTTCGACTTATGGTTTGGTGTTATTTGCGATGACTATGACAGAGAACGTCAGCTTGGTTGTGGCACTTAGGCAAGTAAGTATCATCTTCGGCGTAGTGATGGGGTTCTACTTTTTAAAGGAAAAGTGGCACGCGACTCGCGGTGTAGGCGTCTCTCTAATTATTGCTGGCTTAGTTATCTCATTGACTTAAAAGCTCGCCGGAACGATTGGATATTTGTGCAGAGGCATCTATATTAAGCTAAATCAAAAACGCCCTTAGCGATACAAACTTCGTCAAGGGCGTTTTCTCTTTATCTAGTAAGAAGCTGTAGGTAGTAAAAGACTTACCCCGCTAAATCTTGAGCATCTTGCTGTTTCAACACTTTGTGGCCATCTTCAGTGACACCACGTTTCCAGTAGCTGCTGATGTAGATGTTCTCTTTCGCGACTTCTTTTTCGTTGCGGAAGTATTGTCTTAGCTCACGCATGCTTTCAAATTCACACGCTGTCCATATTGAAACCTGACCTTCTAACCATTCTGTGTTGCGCACGGTTTGTGAAAGTGACTCTGAGGTTTCATCTTCAATCAACCAGGTTACTTTGATACCTTGAGGAGTCTCAAGTACCTGCTTATCTGCTGCTGAGTTGATCTGAATGATAGCGTGACCAGTCGCTGTTTCTGGGAGCGTTTTTACTTTTGCAGAAAGCGCAGGTAGGGACGTCATGTCTGCAACTAAGAAGAACCAGTCTGACTCTAGGTTAAGCCCCTGAATTAAACCAGGGCCAGCCACTGAAACCGTGTCACCCACTTTTGCGTTCATTGCCCATCGAGCCGCAAAACCACATTGCAAATCTGTAGTGATATGGCGAACAAAATCAACTTCAATCCACTGCTCTACAGGATTGTACTGACGAATGGTGTAAGTGCGCATGGTTGGGCGCTCACCTTCGTTTAGCTGGCTTAAATCAGTCGTGCCAAGTGGCGAGAATAAAAGCTTGATGTAGCCGCCGGCACATTCTGTTGGGTATTTACTTAATCCCTCACCGCTAAGCGTTATGCGCTGCATGTTTGGAGTAATTGTTGAGGTTTGAGTAACGGTTAATGTGATAGGGCTAGGCTTGCTCATATAAGGCTCTCTTAGATTTGGATTTCCACATCATAATCCTGAACTAAAAAACACTCAATACTAATAGTTATCATTTACTTTGATTTACACATGTACTACCTAACTTATACGACAGATCCTATTGAGAAACGGATCCTACAAAAAAGAGCCCTTTAGAAAACTAAAGGGCTCTTAGGATTGGTTTGACTCAGCGAACAGAATTAGCTGTTTGCTTGCTCTAGTTCAATCGTTTCTTCAGCGGCTTTCGCAGCTTCTAGCATCTTACGAATAATGAACGATGCTGCCATTGCGATACCTACCATCACGACGGCAAGAACAGTCAGCATTTGGAAGTAATCACCGTAAACCGTTTGCACGATCTCTTGTGTGATCTCTTGACCTTTCTCTAGTGCAATAGACGTTGAGAATACCGCGCCAACAATGCCTGATAGTGCGATAGCAACAGAGAACAAGCTTACTGAGAAGTTTTCAATGTGCTTAGGTGCAACAGACAGGATGAAGGCTACAACCATTGAACCTACAATCACTTCACCGAATGCTAGGAAGAAGTGAATCGCTAGGAAGACTTCTGGGCGGATCAGAATATCGTCACCAACTGTCGTTACTGCCATCGTAAGGATACCGAAAGCGATAGCCGTAAGGATGAAAGAGAAACCGACTTTGGTTGCAGTTGAGAAGTTAATGTTTTTCTTTTCTAGGTTAGAGAAGATACCCGCGATGATAGGGCCAGCAACCATACACCATAGTGGGTTCATTGCCATTGAAGCTTCAGGTGCGACAGGGATGAAACCAAATAGATCGCCACGCATTGTGTTGATCGCTACCATTGTCATCGAAGTCATCATCTGACCGTAGTACACGAAGAAACATGTCGTCAGGAATGTGATGATTAAGATAGTCCCCATTTTTAGCATGTCTGATTTCTTCGATTTCATCATCAAAGAGACAAAGTAGATGATCGCTGCACCACCGATTGCGTACACGATGTTTTGGCCAATATCCATGTTAGAGAACATGAAGAATACCAAGCCGATCATTGCTGCAGAAAGACCAAGGAACGCTGCCCAGTTTTTAGTGCTTACTGGTTTTTGGTCGATTTCAGCACTTGCTTCAACAAGGCCTTTGCGAACAAAGATCATCATCAGAAGCGCAGCACCGGCTAGCACCGCTGAAAGAAGGAAACCACCGTGGAAACCAACAACAAGTACTAGCATTGGGAACAGGTATTGACCTAACAGAGCACCAATATTGTTTACTGAGTAGTTGATTGGGTAGCAGTTCTCAAAATCTTCTTGAGTTTTGAACGTGCGTTTGTAAAGACTTGGGTAAGAAGGGGACATCAAACCACGTGCATAACTTGCTAACGCAATACCACATAATGCCATCGGAACATTGGTTGCTGCTGCACCAAGTACCAGTAGAACGTAACCACTTGCGAACCCTAGGAAGGCAATGGTTAAAGATCGGTAGGCGCCTAAAAACTTGTCGGCGATAAAGCCACCTGCGATAGCAAATAGCGGTCCGATTGCAGAGAAAGCACCAACAACCATCATGGTGTCGGCTTCATTGTAGTTCAGATCTTCAAGGAAGAAACGAGTCAAGATCACCATGACGCCATAGAACGAAAGTCCGAACATCATTTGGCAGAACATCATTGATTTGTTTAATCTATTCCACATTATTTTATTCTCACGTTTGTATTAATATGTAGTGTAATTGCCCGATTATAATATCATTAGTAGTAATACATAAACTTAAACATCTGTCCCAAGCAGAACTTTACTCGATATATCTTTTCTTATGAGTGCATTCATATTTCTCATGAATGAGATTTGCAACGTTAGATTTTGCAAGTGGATGCATGGCGGTATGAAATTTAGCCATCATCATTTGTGGCTAAGTAATGAACTAATAAAGGGAAAGTTAGAGGTAGTCATTCTGTAAGTTATTTTGAGTGAGTATCACTTTCAATTAGCTGTTGGGCTTTAGCCAATAAAAAAGCCAGCTTGGTGGCTGGCTTTGTTGAGATATTGAAAACTAAGTTTACAAGAATGCTGTCTCTATAGAGGCTTTCTCCACTCGTGTTCCTGTCTTTTATTCACAAGGTGGTGCCATGTGGATCACGGCTAGGCCGCCTAGAGAAGTTTCACGGTACTTCTTGTTCATGTCTTTACCTGTTTGGTACATGGTCTCGATAACCTTGTCTAACGAGATAAGACACTTGCTGGTACGTTTCAATGCCATGCGCGATGCATTGATGGCTTTCATTGCACCCATTGCGTTACGTTCGATACATGGCACCTGAACAAGGCCACCGATCGGATCGCATGTCATGCCCAGTGAGTGTTCCATCGCGATCTCAGCGGCAATACAAATCTGTTCGTTGCTACCACCACGTAGGGCAGTTAGGCCTGCTGCGGCCATTGATGAAGAAACGCCGACTTCACCCTGACAACCTACCTCTGCGCCAGAAATCGAAGCGTTGGTTTTGTATAAGATGCCGATTGCACCAGAGACAGCCAAGAAGTCTTTAAGCTGCTTAGTGTCTAGCTCTTTGATGAAGCGATGGTAGTACATTAATACCGCAGGAATAACCCCAGCCGCACCGTTGGTCGGTGATGTCACGACCTGACCGCCCGCTGCGTTTTCTTCACTTACAGCAAAGGCAAATAGGTTAATCCAATCCATGATCTCCATTGGATCGTTTTCAATCGAGGCATTTGCTTCCAGCTTTTTAAGCAGAGCAGGTGCTCGACGAGTGACTTCTAGACCGCCATCAAGAATGCCTTCCGTGTCAAAGCCACGCTGCATACACAGAGACATCACCTTCCAAATTTGGTCGGCTTTCTGGTCAATCACATCCATACCTTGGAAAGACACTTCGTTACGCAGAATTAAGCCACCAAGGCTCAGTCCTTGTTGTTCGGATAGTTCAAGTAACTGATCAGCGGAAGAGAAAGGGAACTCAACTTGTGTTTCTGCTTCCTGTTTGCCGTTTTGTAGCTCATCAGCGGTTGCGATAAAGCCACCACCAATCGAGTAGTAGGTTTCCATATCCAGAAGGCTGCCGCTTTCGTCAAAGGCAGAGATAGTCATGCCATTTTCATGCAACGGAAGGTTAGTTTTGTGGAAGAGCAGATCGCTTTCTACATCGAAATAAATTTCATGGTTACCGCTAACCAATAGAGATTTATCTTCAATCGCCTTACGCATTGCTTGGTTAGCACTGGTGATTTTAATGGTGTCGGGGCGGTTACCTAGCAAACCTAACAAGGTCGCTCTGTCTGTGTGGTGACCAATACCCGTCAATGATAACGAGCCGTATAAGTCGATTTGAATACGCTTCACTTGCTTAAGCTGAGCATCAATTTTTTGGGTAAAGTTAAACCCAGCGATCATTGGTCCATTTGTGTGGGAGCTGGATGGTCCAACCCCAATTTTGTAGATATCAAAAATAGACAGCATAGTAACTTCCTGTGAAGACGGTTCGATGGACGAACTCTGTGTAAAATTTGTATTTGGTTAGTTGCACTTCTTTGAGTGAACCTGTTCTGTGGGTGAAACAGTTATGCGATAGAGCGTATTCATTGATTGAAAGGGCTCTTTTATCGACTAGTGCTAACAAGCATAGAGCGATGAAATACAAGAGCGTGCTATGTTTGCTGTAAAGCGACACGTTTATTCTTGTATTACCTAAGATGTCGCTATCAATAGTGAGCATTATTGCGAGCAACATATAAGAATTTCAAAATACTTTTGTTAACAAGTATTGTATACATAATTCACTCCATCTAATCCCCAAAACGAGACTTGAACATAAAATGAGCATTAATCACCTCCTTATTGTGCTGGGTAAGCGACTTAATGAGAATAAATTGACTGATGAAGGAATCAGTCGAGTTGATGCTTTGGTTGAGTATCTGGCGGAGCCTTTGGTAGAAGAGTCGAATCAGCAAACTGCGGTAGCATTTTGTGGTGGGCTAACAAAAGGGCAAACACTGTCTGAAGCCGACGCGATGCACCAGTACTTTAGAAAGCTTGAAAAGCAGCGTGAACATCCGTTTTCTTTAGGGGCGATTTTGCTCGAGCAGCACTCGACCAACACTGTCGAGAATATACAGAACTTGGCCTCAGAGATGATTGCAAGCGGGCTGTTTACTCGCGGGCAAAGTGTGCAAGTGACATTCGTTTCGAATGACTACCATTTACAACGTATATTCGAGATTCAATCGATCATGGGCGAGCAAGGTTTGCTTAAAGTTCTCATCGAGAAGTGTTCCGCACTTGGGGTAGAGCAGCAAATAGATCGCAGGTTGGAGGCTCATGTTGCGGTGCCATACCCACATCAAAGTGCTCAGGGGCAATTGTTTCTGTTGATGGACGTACTGACGACCTACCGAGTTTATCTTGAAGGTGTTTGTGCGGGCGCATTTAAGCGAGATTTAGAGTTGGTTAGACGAGAGCCAGAAAGACTGTCTTTGGAAGCATTGATCACTGCCAAAGAGCTCGTTGGACGTTCATCTGACTTTGACATTGTGGAGAGTTTACTCCCAGCATTGGAGCGCTGTATCCAGCAGACTTCAGTGGGTACCGATGTAAAAAAAGTCAGGGAATACCTAGCTCTACTAGATACTAACCTGACTTTATTGAATCGTTATTTAGATCCGGAATCGGATCACACACATCGCTGGTGGCGATAGGTGATTATTTCTTTCTCGTGATGCCAATAACGGTCTTTAAACTCGCAAAGGCAATCAGACAGTAAGCTAGAAGCTCAGTGCCTTCTTCAGCGATGTTTTTAACCGCTCGAACGTAATCATCGCCCATAACATTGTGCCAGAAGGCTCATGTGTTTTTTACAGTGATTAACTTTGGTTTTCTGAATCTTGCTCATGGTTATTGCGGTAGTACTCCCACTGTTCAATGCGCTCGCCGTCATCGAATACACAGTAAGTTGTACGCTGATTGTTTTCAGTAACCGTGTCTAATTCACCGTCTTGTTGAACACAATAAACCGCTGCTGGGTTAGCGACTGAAACACGTTGGCCCTCGCTATATTCTGCATAGTCGTTTGCACAACCGCCTAATACAACGGCACATACAGCCATCAAACCAATTTTCTTCATGTCTATCTCCTACGTGATAACTCTATAATCGAATGCGTTAAGTTCTACAGAACCAAATGAGAAGCTCTATGAAATTAGTATATTTTAGATTTCAGAAAAGGTTGTCCTAATTTGGTCAAGATATTGAAATAGGTTGATATTTCTTCATGTTTAACGACTTTTTGAGTGTTAGATCAAGCTAAGTGGATTCAAGTTACCGTAGGAATATCCCCGTCCGATCCGTTCTGGTTAGCGGTTGTGAACCTCGAATCTATTGATGATTATGATATGATGCCGCCAAATTCAGTAGAGCAGTCAGAATCATGAGACACCTAAAAACAACCATCCATCCTGATATCGACCATCTAGACAATAAAACGGTCTATAAGCGCAACGCTGCCCGTGCCATTGTGTTAGATGGTGAAGACATTCTGATGCTGTATACAGAGCGTTATCACGACTACACCATTCCTGGTGGTGGTTTGGATGAAGGGGAAGATGTGATCGCAGGTATGGTTCGTGAACTCGAAGAAGAGACTGGCGCGAAGAATATCCATAGCATCAAGCCGTTCGGCATTTTTGAAGAGTTTCGTCCTTGGTACAAAGATGATGCAGACATGATGCACATGATTTCTTACTGCTACTCATGCAAGATCGATCGTGAGCTTGGTGAAACGGCTTACGAAGATTATGAAGTGAAAAACGGGATGAAACCGGTGTGGATTAACATTCATGACGCAATTGCTCATAACGAGAAGACTATGGCCGAGAGCCCTAAAAAGGGCATGAGCATTGAGCGGGAAACGTTTCTGCTGCATTTAGTAGCGAAGGAAATGCTGTAGGCTAAAAACGTTTGAAAGCCCTTTTAAACGCTAAATAACATTCTCTGTCGCCACTTTGTCGCCACTTTTGGGCGGCAAAGAATTCAGAGGATTAAAGTGAATAGCATCGCTCAGATGGCTCGGTGCAAAATGAGAATAACGCATCGTCATTGAAATATCGGTGTGACCTAAAATGTTCTGCAATACCAAAATATTCCCTCCATTCATCATAAAATGACTTGCAAAGGTATGGCGTAAAACATGCGTTCCTTGCCCTTTGGGTAAATTAGGCAATGCTCGAGTAAGCCATTTATAGACAGTGCTATATGCACAGCTAAATAAACGACCTGATGTGTCTTTGTGAATCAGTTGATAAAGTTCTTCTGATATAGGCACTGTTCTATTTCGTTTTCCCTTGGTGTTGATGTAGGTCACTTTGAATTTAGAGAGTTGAGCTCCTTTTATCTCGATAGCTTCTCGAATCCTCGCCCCTGTTGCTAGGCACAGTTTTATTATGGCAGTGAGATCTTCACTCATTGGGCTACTTTTTACTTCATCAAGTAGGTGATTGATCTGATCGACGGTTAGAAACGCTAATTCCGGCTCTGAAGTTTTAAGTTTTCGGAGATCAGCAATAGGGTTTAGGCCTTTCCACTCCTTCAAGCGAATAAGTTCGCTAAACATACTTTTAAGCCAGATAAGGTCATGGTTATGTGTGGCAATAGAGATAGGTTGATTTGTTGCGAGTTTATCTTTGTTACGACCTTTATAGATGCGTTTTGCGCGGTAATGAGCAAGCATTCGTTCATTCAGCTGATTCGCGATAGGGTCATTTAAAGCTTCGCATACGATTTCCATTCTTCGCTTCGCCCTAAGTCCTGATTTGGTGTTTACACCATGTAGTTGGTACCAAAGCTCAATAAGTTGAGAAAGCCTGCGATGATCCGGCTTGTCACCCATCCAGGGCTTATCGTCAATCTCCTTCATTGTGTGAAGCTCAAAAGCCTTGGCTTCACCCTTAGTTGCGAACTTTTTACGAACACGCTTCCCCGATCGCCCGTTTGGGTAACATTCGCAGATCCAAGGTTTGGTTGAGGCATCTTTTAAATTGCGGATAGTCATAATAAAGCCTAAAGTAACTGTATATAAAAACAGTATAATCCGAGCTAAAACGTAGAACAATGTTTTATATCGGACAAAAGGCACAGGTTAGACACCTTTCTCAAAGTGCTAAGAAAGTTAATAGGTTTGCTATGTATCAATCAATTCATGTGACTGCTGGTTACAGTCATTTAAAAATCAACAGTGATGGTCCAATTGGGATTAGTAAGAAGAACCAAGGAGTGATTGATGCGCTTTTGAAGCTTGGTAACCGTTTTACGGCGCCATTTGGTGGGTTTATAGAAGCCGAAAACGTGATCGGCTTGAAGTGGGTGAAACTGGTCGATATTAAGTATCTGTGCACAGATGAGGAAGCCGAAACTATCGAATACGTGATACAAAAAGACCACTATGTAGTGGGGACGTATCAAGACCGGAAGTTATACATTTTGTTGTTTGGTGGGGAGCCAAAGCACCATCAGATCAAAGGCCTTGAACAAGATGGGAAAAACAATGTGTTTGGGTTGTTTTGAACTGTAGCTTTGAGTGTCGTCTCATAAGAATAAAGCCTAGTTTATTACTAGGCTTTATATGGGTAGTTTGATGATTTTTAAAACAAATCTTCACTGAGTTGAGTGAGCTTTTTGCCTTTGATGTAGTGCTGAATTACTTGTCTTGGGCAAACATATAAGCATTTGATAGCTGGGTATTCAGTGTCTTCAAGAGTGCCAGTTTGTCTATTTTTCATATGTGCGCTCGTTATTACTCCACTTTCACCAGGGAAAATAAAAGCATTACTTACTTGCGCTGAATCGCTATAAACACCTAATGCTTTAGCATAAAAAAACTGCTTCACTAGATCGGGCCAACCAGGTGCACTCTTGGTACTTTTTCTTGTTTCGTAGTACTTTGCATCCGCAACCGCGAATTGGTCTGTATTTGGTCTTCGTAGTACTATGTCAGTTCTTTGTCCTTTCGATGGTGCTTCAACTATGCTTCCGTCATTTAACTTATAAGCTGGAATTGGTAGTTCGTTGTTAACTTTGACTGTCCAATTTAAAGTATTATGTAGCATGTTCTCCCACATACCGTGGAAGTGCTTCATCCCCATAACAAAACTATTGTGGTTTTGTCCTCTAGTTTCTTCAAGGAAATCGACCAAATGGTTAATCAGTTCAATATCTCGAGTAGCATAGTGGGAATGACGCTGAGCCTTCAGATGTAAAATTTGAGAAAAAGTTTTTCCAGATGGTGCAGGAATAGATTGAAGAGAGCTTGATATATGAGATTTCTTAGAGGAAATAAGCCAACTGAACTGGTCATCTAACTTACGGATAACATCAGCATGGATTTTCGAAATCTCATCCCCTATAAATCGATAGTTCAATTCCCCATCGATATCTAAGTAAATAGGGCCATTGTCACATAGGAAGGCTGTCCGCTTGCTTATGGTCTTTCTCCAGTTGGGTTTACCACTATTTACAATCATCCTTTGTTTACGTTTACAAAATAAACCGTTAATTCGAAAGTCATTCAGTAGCCACACAATAGCGCTAAGCCGACTTAAACCAGAAAACTCGCTACCTTCGTCATCGGCGTTGACTTGATTTTTCTTAGTTGTGGAGTAACGATGAATAGCTGCCATCATTTCCGATGCTATTTTGATCTTTATTTCTTCGTTAGATGCAGAGATACGTGTAGCTCGAGGCAAAAAAGCATTAATCTCTCCTTCGGAGTAGACCAATCCGCAGAAAGACACATTTTTACCGCCACTCGTGACTAAACCTCTTTGTTTAAGTTCAATCTGTAGCTCTTTGTCTAAAGTTCTAAGAGGTGCTCTATCGTTGTGTAGAGCTAAACTTAACGTCATAGATAGCCTTATGCTTGCTCTTCTTGAACTGAAGTAAGCTGATATAGTGTCTCAGAGATGCTTTCTCTTAAAATGCTATTACCTGCGTCATACGCTTTGATTAACTGACCATATGTAGTGAGCTCTACTTCATAGCCATCAACTTCAATATAGTCGGCGAAAACAGTCCCTCGCTGACCGTGACGAAGAACATCATCCCAGAGGTACATGAATAGTTTGCCTTTTAGAGCATTTTTGCCGTTTTCATTAAGCTCTAAGTCATCAAGGAATCGGTGGCCAAGTAATTTGTCCTCAGGGATATGATCTTCAGCCAAAGCTTCATTAATTGTTTTAGCGAAATCTTTCCATTTAACTTGTTTCGTCTCAACTTCACCAGTGGGGGTGTCAAGTGGTAAGGGGAGGGTGCCATTTGCGGCATTGCTATAGTCAAGAGGTAAGTATTCGAATACCCACCTCCTCTTGAAGGCTGTATCTAAAGGCATGACTGCTTGGTCACTACTGTTCATCGTTGCTAAAATCGTCAAATTAGACGGAATTTTTAGTTTCTTAGACGGAAAGTAATTACGAGAGTTCTTGTTTAGATATTCTAACCAGTCGGGGTCCGAGATATCTATACTGTATTTACTTTCACATGTTTTAGTTCTATCTAAGAGTTGGAAAACTTCACCAAAAGCTGCTGCGGCAGATGCGCGGTTAATCTCTTCTATGATTAATGTACAAGTATGCTCTGGGTTATTGACAGCCATTAGTAACGCGTTAGTAAAGCTTCCAGGTCGAAACTCATACCTAACTTTGTCTTCGAACATTATAGGTTTTAAGCTTCCGACAAAATCGTTGTATTGAGTGTCGGGATGAAAAACGGTTCTCATCGAATATTGTTCGTTTGTGATTTTGTCAATGGTATGGCTTTTCCCCGTACCAGGAGCACCATAGTATATTTTATTGAAGCCAGTTTTTACTCTTTGAGCTTCAACTATTTCTTGAGGGCCAAGTATCTGTAGATAAGTCTGGTCATTTGGAAGCTGACTATCTAAGTAAGTAATTGCTGTAGCAAGGTTCTCCTCTGTGAGAGGCATCGACTTTTCTCTATAATCGTCTAGCTGATTAGCTACAGTGAGTACTTTGTTTATTAGAGCATACAGAGGTAACGTCTGTACTGTTGATAAGGCATTAACAACATTATTAGAAATATGAGTTGAGAAAAGTGTACGCCATGTACCTTCAACGTAGTCGGACTTTTGTTCAAATTCGGCAAAGTTGGTCAAAATATCAGTCAATGTTTCTGATAGTTGTCGGAGTGTAATAGAGAAGTATTTGTAACCACCTCTACGGCCAGTATTTGAAAACTCGATGGAAGGAGCTAGTTCCTGGTATGATAGCGTCATTTCACTGGTAAGTGACGAACAGCTCGTTATGAAATCATCAATTCTAATACTCAAAATAAAACCTCTTTCTTGACTGTTTATATACACAGTGCTAGCATGCCCGGACTAAAACCGGATAAGTTGTGTATTTAATGACTGTTGTGACTGAATCGAAAGCTGAATATATCAAAAAAACGCGTGAAAACCTTGGCTTAGGGCGAACAGAGTTCGCAAATTTGCTAGGAATGAACTCTACAGGCGAAAGAACCATCAGAGGTTGGGAAGAAGGCGAACATCATCCGTCTCCACTAAAACTAAAATCTATTTCACAATTGGAAGAGACATTACGTGAGAGTTATGAGAATGCGCCGTTTCGCCATGATGAAAACATTCCAACTAAATTTGAGTTTATAGATTTATTTGCGGGTATCGGTGGCATCCGTCTACCTTTTCAAAACCTTGGTGGTAAGTGTGTATTTACTTCTGAGTGGGATAAGTTTGCCCAAAAGACATATCTTGCCAATTACGGTGAAATGCCTAATGGGGACATAACTCAGATTCCTTCGAAAAATATCCCGCCCCATGATGTGTTACTTGGTGGCTTTCCTTGCCAAGCATTCTCTCAAGCTGGCTTGAGGCAGGGTTTCAGTGATACTCGCGGTACAATGTTTTTCGAGATTCAGCGTATTTTAGCTGAAAAACGACCAAAAGCTTTTCTACTTGAAAACGTTAAGCAGCTTCAAGGGCATAATAAAGGCGAAACGTTAAAAACGATCCTTTCAATCCTCCGAGGAGAATTCGAGCAAGAGATCCCTGAAGATGTCCCTATGAGTGAAGATGCTCGTAATGCATTGTCTCAAAATCTGAATTATTGTGTTGATGTTAAAGTACTTCGAGCAGGTGACTTTGGTATTCCTCAAAACCGTGAACGTGTATTCATTATTGGTTTCGATAGAGATCACTATGGTTTAGAGCAATCGGTTAAACTTGAAGATATCTTCAATTGGCCAGTAGGTAGTAAGGAAAAAACTAGAGTAGGTGATATTCTTTTGAAGCCAGAAGAATTTGCAGCTCTTGAAGATAAGTACACCATTTCAGACAAGCTTTGGGCTGGTCATAAAAAGCGTAAGGAAGATCATAAAACTAAAGGTAACGGTTTTGGTTACTCTCTGTTCAAGGCTGAAGATGCTTACACCAACACCATTAGTGCTAGATATTATAAAGATGGCTCTGAGATTTTGATTGATCAAGGTGAAGGTGAGAACCCTAGGAAGTTAACACCAAGAGAGTGTGCAAATTTACAAGGCTTCCCTAAGAACTTCATTGTAGATGCTGTGTCACATGGGCAAATTTATAAACAGTTTGGCAACTCTGTTTGTATGACTGTTATTGAAGCATTAGCTGAAGAAATTACGAAGACGATGACGAATAACGCATCGACGAAGTAGAGTTGATTTGACACAAAAAAAGCCACGTTAGTGGCTTTTTTATTGAGCAACCGAGATTGCTCTTCTTTAATTTGGCTCAAGCACTATAACACTTAGGTTCGTTTTTATCCATTGATTGGAGAATGATAAACGTTTCGAGAAATTTTTAGATGCCATTATGCTCAAAAAATTTCTTTGATAAAGTCGGATGCCTAGATAAAAACTTTTCAATTTGAAATCTGTCCCATGTTTCCGTAGCAATTGATTGGTTCGATGATATTCCATCTAATCTGTCGAATAATGTTGCATCTATATAGCAGTTACACATCAGACCGTACCCTTTTGCGCCGTATTGTCCGATAACATCAGATATGCTGCCAACATTAATAGCTGTGACCGAACGGTTAGTATTCTTACTAAATTTGCATTGGAATATATATTTTTTAGGTGGAGAACCAACGGATTCTTTAGTCCAAATCTCTATATCTCTCCCACCATCTCTGGACTTTGATTTGCCCATTTTACGAATTGTATTCCTATCAAATCGACTGTGATGGTAAATTACGTTCCAGCATAATTGCTCAAAAATCTCCTCATCAATACTTAACCAATCAATATAATGTTCTTTGCTAATCTGAAGTTCGTCGTAAATACCACTAGAGAGAGTTGTAAGCACTGACCCAACGTTTTCAGACTGTTTCTTGGTTTGAGGCTGAATGTCAAACAGCACAACACTGCAAGTTGAAAAATTAAATACAACGAAGTCAGCAAACTCAGATACTAGAACCGATGCTCTTTGCTCCAAGTTCGAAAAGTCTGCTTCATCACCCTCGATCTTTTGGGCATTAGCACCATAGTTTTTAAACTCAGGAGTCGATACGAACAATTCTGAATGTAGGTTTCCTAATCTTTCTTGGAAGTCATCCTTATCAGAAGAGTATTCGGAGTAACAAGCAAGAGCCTGTATTACAGACCCAAGGGGTATTTCAATGACTTTGTCTTCAGCTAGAACATATGAGGTATTTTTACAATGAATAAACTCCCCCTCTAAGAGGAGCGTATCTTTCGAATAACCAAAAAGTTCAAGTGCAGTTGATACTTGTAAGAACTCTGGAATTATCCAAGTATTTCTAGAAATCAGAACTTTATGATCCATGCCCGTACAGTAGGCACTCTCCCAAAAACCGTATTCTCGTTCTGGGTGGTCATTTAAATCTGAGCCGAAAGTGGTTCTTCCACATTCGTAATAAGCACCGTTTATTAGGTTGGAAAAATAGTCTTCAAGAATACTTGGATAACGCAGTGGTTTATTCATCATCTCAAATTCATGACGAAGAACATTGTCTCTGACTTGGTTGAACGAATCTGAATTTGCTATTTCATCATCTTCAGGGTAACGGACAGCTAAAGCAAGCTCCTTTAGAGTGGTAGAAAGGCAACTGTGAGAAAAATCGGAGATATCTATTTCGAACACGTATGCGTAGGGAAGGAGACGAATATGTCGTAGTTCGGATGTCTTTCCTAGTTTAGATAATGTTTCAAAAGCAAATGAAGCATCCAAGTAGTCTGAAATCATATCAAGATAGGACCAACATCTGCGAATAGGAGCTTGTACTGTTACAACATTAGATTGAATTAACTGCTCTATTTCGAAAGAGCTTAAAGTGCCGAGGTTAGGGTCATCTAGGTTTATTGTAACATTGGTTAGTTCTCTAACTCCCATCACCTCTTCTCCATCACCAAAGCAACTCTACCCACAACCCTCACTTCATCTTCTTCGACTGTTAGTGTCGAGCCGTTAAAGCTGATCGCTAGTTTCTTGCCTGGTAAACGCTGAATATCGTTTAGAGACAGTAGGCCGTCCATATCCACTAGGTAAGTGCCGCTTACTGCTTGGTGAACTTCTTTGTCGACAATGAATGTAGTCCCATCGTGCTCGATGCCCATTACATTCAGAACCCCAAGTTTGTCTAAGTAGCTCTTATCAAAAGCTAACGTTTCATTTCCCACAAGCTTTCCATTCGCCAGAGTGAAGTAATCGACATCAAAAAGTGTCTTAGCTTCATTTTTTTTAGACGTATGTTCTTGGACTACTTGATCAGGGAAAGCTTCGCCTTCTCCTAAAGCCAGATATTTGATTGATGCGCCAGTCTTCAAATGAAGTCTCAAAATCACTTCAAAGGGAGTTAACTCTCGCTGGTGCCACGTAGATATTGTCCCTTTTGAAATGCCAAGTACGTCTCCAAGGGACTTGAAGTCTCTCGTTTTCGTGACTTCCTTCATCCTTTCTGTAACTTCTCGGCCGCCAATGTATTCAAAAGGTGGTATTTGCTCTTGTAATTCACTCATAGGAAGACTATATTTTCACTCAAATGATGACTGGACAGTGCGGGGTGCGACCCTATTGTCCGAAATGAAACACTCAATAACACAACAGGATATCACTATGCTCTCATATCAAGTAGTCCTAAATACGCCTTTCATGACGTACGACCAATACTCTCAGTTCTCTGGAATGCCTAAGCGCACCATCATGGATTGGGTAGCCGATGGCCGCTTACCTATTAAAACTAAAGCAAAAGGTAAAGAAACCCCTCTCATCAATATGATCGCCTTAGTTGAAATGGCGACTCGTGAAGCCATGGAAAAGTTGGGGTAGGCCGTCATGCGTTTATCTTCCCTAATTCCAACCAAAGAGTATTGCCCCTTATGGCTCAATGCTCTTGGTTGGGGCTTCGTTTTCGTCCCGTTTGTCCTCAATTGAGTATTGGTTATGAACGAAATTGACTCAATGTGCGAATTCCGTGGCTCTAAACAAAAGGCATTTAACGAAGCGTGTTGTGCATTTGCGAACTCGGAGAACATGACCAAGTTAGCAAAGGCCGTAGATATGAATGCCACTATGCTGCGCAATAAGCTCAACCCAGAGCAGCCGCACATTCTTACCAGTGTAGAACTTGTGATGATCACCAAGGCGAGTGGCAACTTCACCATTCTTAATAGCCTTTTGCTTGGCCTCGGTGTGGTGACCGCACAAATCCCCAACGATGCAAGTGAAGAAACTTTCATTAAACGCGCATTAGAAAACGCGATGCACTCCGGTGATTTATCTCGCATGGCTTTAGAACATGCAGGAAATGATCGCCTTAGCCGCACTAACAAACACGTCATTATCCAAAAGGCACAAGCGGGTATTAGCAACCTTGTGCTTCTTATCAACGATATAGAAAGCCGCACAAAAGGCGTTTCCCCATTCTTAGCTATGAGTGTGGATTTGGTCACCAATGGTTCGGCTATTCCCAGCTTAAGTTAGAGGAAAATAGTATGTCAGTTGCAACAGTCGAACATTCAAACCTAGATGTACCACCGCTAGAAAATCCATGCCCTGATTTGCCTTGTTGGTCTTTGAACCGTGAGCAAAAAGAACGTGGCCTTTCAGCATTACAGCGCACGCGAAGAGAACTTGGCGAGCGCAAACTAAAGCCGCTTCGCTCAAAGCGTGAAGAGTTACAAGCTCAGTTTTCCAAGAGTGATTGCCGTGCTGAACAAATGCGCCTTTCACGGGAAATTAACCGAATTGATGCCAACGCGCAGGATGTACTTTCGCGCTGGTCATAACCCAGTTACACCTAAGCAAATCTAGCCACTAGGCGTTACGCCTACACCTTTTATCCCACTTTGATTTAAGAGGGAGGGTTTTTTATATCCAAAATTTGAGGAAATGATGATGAGTAACATTGAAGAGCACCTATTTAGTCAGTCTTTTAACCAAATCGCTGAGCGTTTTAATTCAAGCAATCAAGAGCAGCAACACCAAGTTTTGATTCAGCTCGATGCTATCGCGAAGAAGCAAGAGCCTATCGCTACCCACCGCCCACAAGAAGACGTGTTGGCCGATATCAAAGAAGCAATGGAAAGCGATCGAGCTCGTGTGTTCTTTGGTTGTTCATTCCCAAGCTGGTACCGCAACGGTTCGATTGAACAAGTTTCACAGCTTCACCATTGGGCGAACTTAGATATGAGCAACCGCCACTTGTTTCTTGAAATGCTTGGCCTCCGTGACTTAGGCCACTTTGATGATGAAGCGTTATATCAATTCGAGCAGTTCTGTTTATCGGCTGTGGAGGCTTGCTGATGCTTAGTTATGTAGCAGTTGCCCTGAATAGCGGTGGCGGCGTCGTTCGCCATGATGAAACCAATGAAGTAAAGAACGTGTTGCTGGGTGAGTTTGACTCACCAGAACCAGCGATTGATACGGCTTGCGAACTGTTCAACTGCCAGCTCGTTTTGAACGGGGTGATTATCAAAGGCAACCATACGGGTGGCCACATGATTATGGATACACAGGAGCTAGCTGCGTTATGAGTGAAGCTCTGAAAATGGCGGCTGAAGCACCTGACTATATCGAAACCTTAATCATAGAAATGCTCCAAGGTGATCACCCAGATAATGAAGTGCTGTTAGGTACTTTGCTATCTGGTGATGAGTCTATCCAGGTTCAATTGAAAATCACACGCAACCCCACAGACTTTTTGGATGAGTGTTGATGGTACCGACCTACGCATCCAAAAAAAATAGGCGTTCACAACAGAAGGTTCAAACTTCTGGTGAGCGCCTTATTTCGTGGTATCAGGATGTTGATATCAGCAGCATTGAATTTAATGAACAGCAACAAGAGCGATCACATAAAGCTTTCCTTGAATGGGTTGGCGGTGATCAGACTGTTACTCCAATCCCTAATGACATCGTTTTGTCTTCACGCTCCATGCTCGAGCGTGAGCCTGAAAACCTTTCTGTTGTTGAACGCAAGCTATATGAAGTAAACCCTGCAGACAAAGACTGGCTTTCTGGACACTTTTCTGGCCTTCCCCATTATCTGACTAAGTATTTCGCCAATCGCTATGTTTCGATTTTTAAGAAGCAAGGCCGCTTTGCCGCAAACACTTTTATTCGTGAAAAAATGGTACCTGCGCATAGGCGTGTTCTGTTGGTGCTAGAGCAATACAAACAACTACCTACTACTTCTAAGGTTGCTTTGCTGAGTGATGCTGTCGACGACGATAGCAAGCCTCAGCAAAACAGCTTTGAACAAGCGAATCAGCAAGCCTGTTTCGACTTCGAACAAGCCGAGAAAAATCGTAAACCTGTTAGAAGCAAAATCATTGCCGAGCTAGTTGAAGACGAACTTCGAGAGATGGCATTTAAAATTGTGTCTATCTTGATTCGCTATCAAACGGCACTGACTCAGACAATTGAATGTGAAACCGAGAACGGTGAGAACATAGCGGCATTAATGGTTTATAAGCAGTGCGTTTCTTTGGTGCGTAGCTTTGGGGTAAAAACGCCAAGTGATGATAAGAAAATCATGCCTGAAAATATCATGTCGTTTATCTCTAAGTTGAGTTGTGAAAAGTGGTGGTTTAGACGCTTAAAGCGCATTCGCAAGATTATGCGTGAACACTTAGCCATTGCTATGGGGCAAGTATCGGCGAAGGCGTCACCTTATGCTTCATGGGATTGCATTCAAGAACACCAAGTTCAGCAAAAGAAGAGCTGGGACTTTATTCAAGGCCACTTACTTCAAGAAGAAACCACTGGCGAAGAAGTTGAAATGGAAGACATGGTGTTGAAAAGCATCTCGAACCCTGCCATTCGTCGTCATGAGTTAATGGTTCGTTGTCGTGGCTGTGAAGATATCGGCAATGAACTTGGGCTACAAGGTTTGTTCTTAACGCTGACAACACCATCGAAATATCATAATAGCTATAAGAAAGGCGGCTTCATTCCACACTGGAATGGGGCAAGCCCACGTGAAGCGCAAACCTATTTGAATAAGGTTTGGCAGCGCATTCGTGCCAAGCTAGGTCGTGATGAAATTCGTTGGTTTGGTATTCGGGTTGCTGAGCCACATCATGATGGTACTCCGCACTGGCATTTGCTGATTTGGGTTAAGCCTGAGTATGTGGCCAAGGTGCGTGATGTGTTTATTCGATATGCGGTTGATGAAGACAAAGAAGAGCTTTACCCGTTCTTCGATCGCAACGAAAAGCGAGTAGCGAAGAAGCAATCTATTCAAGGCCCATTCAATTATCAGCCTCGTTGTGACTTTGGGTACATCGACCCAGAAAAAGGGACAGCAACAGGCTACATTGCTAAGTACATTTCTAAAAATATTGATGGCTATGCCATGGGTGAAGAGGTTTCGAAAGAGACCGGGCAATCTGTGCAAGCTATGGCCAAAAACGTCAACGCATGGAAGAGCCGTTGGGGTATTCGTCAATTTCAATTCTTTGGTGGGGCGCCGGTTACCACTTACCGTGAACTGCGCCGCCTAGCTAGCCAAAACAAAAAAGCCTTTATGGAATACGTTTTCAAGCAAGAACGTGAAGAGTTGGCTTCTATTTACCTCATGTCTATGTACCGTTTAGTTGGTCCGTTTAAACCCGCTCATGCTATGACGAATGCAGAGCTAGTGGCTGTGATTGCTGAGAACTATGAGGCGAGGGCTGATACTAACCAAGTGAATGTCGCAGGAACAATGAAAGCGGCTGATCACGGTAACTGGCAAGGCTACATCATGGGGCAGGGTGGCCCGTTCGTTAAGCGTGAGGATTTGCTGATCACGAACTCTTATGAAGTGTTGCCGTTTGCTTCTGCGCATGGCGAAGACGTTCGTAAAATAGAAGGTTTTGTTGCTGCAGGTGAGTTGGTTAAGACTCGCCTTAAGACCTGGCAGATAGTAACCAAAACTGAAAAGAGCGATGACGCTGAAGCGGGGGCTTTTGATCTTGCTCTTTCTGGAATCTCCGATTCCTCTCGGAGTTCTGTCAATAACTGTACGCGATCGCAGAAAGTACAGGTCAGCGATCAGCTTAAGCGATTATTAGAACCTTACTCTGTAGGTGGTGGATTACCGCCAAACATTGATGGTTCCGCTCTAATCGCGCTGCAACAAGGTAGCTCAATTCGAATAGATGATGAAACGAGTATAAGAATCCGTCCTGCGGAGCACCTGCCATGTGGCACGGTTCGCCCAGCCCAGCTCGTTGAAGAGTACCAACCCAAGCCAGATTTATGCTGGTTAGATAAATTGGAGGTAAAACCCTCTGGACCACTAACCGGAGAAGATGACGATTATGAATATGAACAGCCTAATTTATCGTTCTTTCCTGAAACCAACGAGTGGCCGTTGATATAAGGTTCAAATTAATTATCAGAGTGACGGGGGATCTCGGTTCATAAAAACACGGTATGAATACTTACAAAAGTACTGTATATTCATACAGTCTTTTGGTTTGGAGTAGAGCTATGTCATTAAAACAACGGGACATATTTTTACATGCGATGGAGTTCATTATTGATGCTGTAGCACTCAGCACTGAAGGTGAAAGCAGAGCTGATGTAGGTATTTATTTAATGAGTCTATTGGTTGCAGACCAAAGAGGAGAATTGAAGCCAGATAAGTTAGCTGCGTTGAAGCAGTTAATTGAAATGGCTGATGATGTAAGGGGCTCTGAGTCTTAGCTTTAAGTTAACAGAGGTTCCTTACATCAAGTTGGCGCTGCAAAGTTGATAACGTTAACTAAGTTAGGAGTCGTCATATGTTAGTGACATGTCCGAAGTGTGGAAGCAAAACTCGCATTGCAACATCGCGATCCATCAGTTCAGAAACGAGAGAGCTTTATTGCCAGTGCTTAAATTTACATTGTGGAAGTGCATTTGTTTCGCATCTTTCGTTTTCACATGTAATAGAGTCTACAGGGAGAAAGCCAGATCCAGAACTGCAGCCAGAGTTATGTAAAGGTGAATTGAACCAGATAGATATCTTTGAAGCGGAAAATTCAAGCACTTAAATCAGAAGTCTAGACTACGGATATTTTGAATAAATGAACGTTATCCCTAAAAAGCGCCTTGATGCTTTGTTTGAAGTGACCGCAAAAAGAGAGATGCCAGAACAAACTCGTAAAGCAGTGAAGTTAGTGTTTGAGTCTGGTTATTCTTACGAGTTGGCCTCACTAAGAACTGGCGTATCCAGCAAGCGAGTATCACTGGCCGTCCGTAAGTTAATTTTGAAAGATGAACTTTTGTTAAGAGCCTATCGATTTGATATAAATTAGCAGTATCTATTTAGAAAGGGATTCTAATGTTCAAGATAGGAAAGCGTAGAAGCACAGCCTTAACCATTGAAAATACAGATGAGATGGAGTTTCTTGTATCAAGAGCTGATAAGCTTTTTAAGTCAAATAACTTTGATGGTTTAAAGGATTTACAAAAAACAATTTGGAGATCACTCCAAGCGAAATTAATGCTAGAGCCATATATCAAAGCTGATCATGCCGCGGGTGGCGATATAGTCTTTAATTTTTGCGATTTCAGTCAAATACATGATTGTTATCAAGGAGAAATTAATCGCTACATATCTTTGTCTGAAGCGGTAATCACCTTCCCTTGGCACCCTGATAGGATTCTTAATAACCTAGGGACGATAGGCGAAGGTATGAACAAAGGAAAGTTCACACCATCAAACAATCACTCTGTGAATTACTATTGGCCAATCATGCTAGCCAAGGTTACTGGAGGCAATCATTCAATTGCTCAAGGTATTATTCGTGGCGAAGGTCGAGTTCAGATTGAAAGCTATTACGACTTAACATCTTTAGTGAATCGTTATAAATGTGATGGAAAAAATTGGATTGATTTGAGTGAGAATAGAGTCGTTACCTATTGTGACTGTATTGAACTCGGAATGGCCTGGGAAGTTAGTCGATTTATCATGGCAATGGGAGAGTCTCATTTTCAAGTAAATACTCAAGAAGACTTCTAATTTGAATAGGATCCCCTTGTTCTAAAAAACGTACAAAAACGATCTCGAAGGATCTCTAAATACCCAATCTAAAACAGCCCTCGGTGTCGATACACTGGGGGCTGTGTTCCAATACAACTACCGAAATAAAATGCGGTTCTAAGATCGCATAATTGCAGTGTGGAATTTTGGTGTGGAGGGGAGGGTGAGTCCGAACAGGGCCTGAGCGTCCAACTCCATCACTCATTTTATTCTCGCTGCCTAATTCTGATTTTCTTCTGTAGTTGGTGGCTTTTTGATGTGGGAACGACAGTACGAGCACGCTAGATGGAATGGGCTTAAGCTCAACATCCTTTCGACCGCCTTTGATGGTGGTAAGCGCTTGCAAGTGAGCGAAATCCCCTACGCGGACCTACCACACATCAAAGTCATGGGAACAAAAGCCCGTACCTACACAATTGAAGCGGTGTTCGTTGGCTCCAGTTCTCTGGCCGATGCCAATTCGCTCATTGAAAACCTAGAAGCAAAACCAACAGGCGAGCTCGAACACCCTTGGTTGGGTGAATTGCCGCTTGTCTTTGAAGACATATCTCAAAGCATCAGTACCAAAAAAGGCTTAGTCACGCTGAGCCTGAAGTTTGCTCGCGCTGGCTCTTCCCCTTCAATCACTGCTCCTACTTCAGTTCGTACAAAAACACAGGCCAACATAGTCGAGAGCTTGTCGAAACGTTCTTTCGTAAAAGAAGTAAACGGCTTGGATGTATCGGACATTCACAGGGTTCAAAGTGATGTCACAAGCGCATTGAACGTTTTGGTCGACATCACCAACCGTTTGAACCTTGAAGATGAAAACCTTCAAGACATTAACTACGCCATCAATAAAGCATTTTCGGCAGTGAGTAGCCTCAGCACCAACCCAACTGAGTTCGCTGACCTATTTTCTGCGTCAGTGAATGCGGTGGCCGATGGTGTTCAAGCTGAGCCTAATTCAAGTAATGAAGCGGTAGATAATTCACGCAGTGCTCAAGCTTTACTACTAGGTGAAGTGAAACCGGACACGCCAACTCAGCACCACAATGTACAAATGGTGACGGGCGCAGTGAAGATGAACAAAGACATCACACACCTAGAGAAAGGCGACCGTTTTGATATTACGCAGTCGGCTAAGCAGCCTGAAACCATCAATAATGATCTATCTACGTTGATTGTCGGTATCGATGAGCGCATCAAAGAGACCACCCAAGTATCGACGCTTGAAAGCATTGAGTTGTTCGACGCAGTCACGACATTAAAAAGTAATGTAAAGGTTCAGCAGGATAAGGTGGTCAGCGGCACTGCGCCTCATAGAACGGTGCAATCACCACGCTTTCAATCCGCGCTGACGATTGCGCACGATGAGTTCACTCAAGAAAAAATCATCACCAAAATGAATGCGCTGCAGCACCCGCTCTTCATTCGTGGTGACATTGCCGTGAGGGATGTGTCATGAATACGCTAACGATGCACATTGATGGCAAGCCGCGCACCTTCTATCAAGCGAATATCAACTACTCCATTGAACAGCTGGCCCACACGTTCAGCTGCTCAATTGAGCCTATGAGTATTGAAAGCCCGTTATCGGTCGAGTTCTTCCTTAACGACAAGTCGATTCTGATTGGTCAGATTGATGGTGTGTATCCCAATACCGATCCAAGCGCTCACGCTGTTTCCATTTCTGGCCGCTCGAAGAGTGCCAACATGATTGATTCACGCATCACGATGGATGCACTTTATAACTTGAACGTGGAAGAGCTACTTCGCCATGTCGCCAAGCCATATGGTTTGAAAGTGAAAAGCCTGGTGAAGAGTATGCCGGTCATCCCCGAGTTTCAGATAAATGCCGAATCACCGGTAGAGAACGTGGCGCAGCTCATTCGAGAGCAAGGCTTTATGTTGGTTGAGCGCAATGGCATGTTGTTCATTGAAAACACCGCGCATGCAACTATCAGCAACATTGGCCTAGAAACGGGCAACAACATCGACAGCCTGAACATCAAGCGCACCTTCAATCAGCAATTTCACACCATTGATGTGCAAGGCCAGTGGGATGACGCAAGCTCACAGGTCGTCAATCCAAACGTCGATAGCTCACGCACCATTGTGATCACCTGTGACCAATTACAAAACCGAGAAGCTTGCCTGTCTCGTGCTAAATACGAGCGCAACCTCGCCATTGCTCAAAGCCTGACAGCATCAAGCACAATTGCCGACATATTCCCTGAGTTGGCCATTGATGGATTAAACCGAGTGATTCGAGTCGCTGACCAAGAGCAAAGCTTCAGTGAGATGTTGGTGATCAAGTCGCTTGGCCTATCAGTGTCTGAAAGCTCTACGGAAACTTCGATTGAGTTGTTTAGACCGTTTAAGGAGCAAAGCTATGTCTAGTGCTCTGCAGCAACAACAGCGATTAATGGCCAGAATCAAAAACGTGATTGGCACCGGCACAGTCACAGGTGCCACCACAGGCCGATTACAAATTAAAACCGCAACAGGTCGAACCAACGACAAGATAAAACGCGTGCACAACTACGGGTTTATGAGCCGTCCATTACCAGGGGCGAAAACTTACAACCTGTTCATTGGTGGAACCACGTCACGCGGCATCACCGTGAACGTAGAAGACGAACGCCACCAAATAGATTTGCAGCCTGGTGAAGTCGCGATACTCGATGACAAAGGCAATCTTGTTCATTTCACGCAGCAAGGCATCAAGATAAACGCCTGCGCAAAGTTAGAAGTGATATCCGCGCAAGAAACCACGGTGAACGCAACAGCTGTGAACGTTACAGCACCTAAATCCACGTTTTCCGGTGACGTAGAAATAGGCGGCAACCTGAAAGTCACAAAGAACGTTGATGTAACCGGTGCTGTGGGTGGCGCATCTGGTACGTTCGGCGGTGTCAAAGTTGAAAAGCATGACCACGACTATACAGACGATGGGACGACAAGAACTACCAAGGGGCCAAACAAAGGATGAGTCATTTCAACTTAACCGCCCTGACAGCGCCGCTCAGCTCTAAAGAGGGATTAACCCACGCTGTTCTGCAGAGTGTTTATAACTACGCCGAATCGACTCAAAACGATCGCGCCCGCATGGCAAGCAATGAGCGCGGCGGCACTTGGAGCAATGAGTTGGTAAACGTGGTCGGCTCTCGTGATTGGACGCTCAAGCGAGCAAAGCTAACAGACGAAACGTTAAGCCTCGCTAAACGGTTTTGTGAAGAGTCGCTCGCTTGGCTCATTACCGACGGCCACGCCAAAGCAGTTGAAGTCTCAGTATGGCGAGAGAAGCCAAACCAAATGGGTCGTAATGTGATGATCACCTTAGCCGATGGCTCTCAGTTTGATGTTCCACTTTCAAAGGTTAACCAATGAGTACACAACGAAGCTTAGACAGTTTAATTGCTCGCGCAGAAGCCAATTTGGTATCTGAAACGGGGCAAAATAACCCCGCAACCAAAGCGATAGCCGCGGCCATTGCTGGCGTCAGCTATGGGCAATATGGTTATCAAGATTTGCTCTTCAGGCAACTGCATCCTGAAACTTGCTCTGAAGAGTGGTTATACCTACACGCCAATCGTCATAAAGCCCCTAGATTACTGCCCACGTTCGCAACGGGCCGAGTACAGTTCATTGAGCTTGGCGCAGCGGTTGTGATTAAAAAAGGGACTCGGTTAACGCATGCTAATCACGAGTACGAAACCACCAAAGAACAATACAGTAACGTCCCCGTTGACGTCATTGCGCTTGAATCTGGCGTGGAGAGTAATCTCCCCGAAGGCGCGGTGCTTACGTTAAGCGAAGGACTAAGCGGTATTGACCCAAATCGTGTGCTTTCACTTGGCATTGGCGGAGGCGCCAATATTGAAGAGTTAGAACATTGGCGGGTACGTGTCATCGTTGCATTTGAAAAGAACGAACTGATTGGCAAAGCGTCGGATTACGAAGTGTGGGCCGTATCTGCTCACTCAGATGTGGATTTTGCTTGGGCGCTTGATAACACCCCACAGCGAGGCATGGTTGAAGTGTATATCGGTGCGCGAGAAAACAATCCAACGTTAAGCGCCGAAGTGGTCAAGTTGGTGCAAAACACGTTTGAACAAAATCGACTCGCAGGTTGCCACCCATTAGCTCACCTACCAGAGCAAGTCCCAATCAATATCGAAATCCAAGGTATTGAAGACCAAGTAGTGCGAGACGATGTGGTCACTGCACTCGAAAACTTAGTGAAAGAGAAAATGGGCAACATCGACCCGACAACCCAAAAGCCGGAGTCCATCACCAACACTGAAATTGTTTTAACTATTTCTACCGTGACCAACAACTTTATTGTTCGCTCTCCGGTTGGAGAAGTCGCCATTAACAACAATCAAATACATGTATTAGGAGGTGTGACGTGGACACCTCCGACTTAATTATTGAATACAGTGCCGGTGATTTTGAAGGCGCCTATCAAGGGTTATTACCCAAAGGCGATTATTGGCAAGACACCGAGAGCCTAGAGCTTGCCAGCACTATTAAAGGTATTGCCAAAGACTTCAAGCAAACCCATGACGAGATTGAACTGTCTCTATTGACTGAGTTTGAAGAGCAACAATTTGGTTGGAAGATTTCAGACTATCAAAGTTTGTTAAACACCACGGCTGGCCAACAAAGTGGGCTGGTGTTTGATGAGGTCAGCGAACCCAATCTTATTTATGGCTCTTTGTACGATTCATTTAGGCACTTGAGCATTCAAGCGTGGCAAGCTTTTGAAAAGTACCGCTTACCACACACTGAAGTGTCTTGGGTGTATCACTCAGCTTTTAT
Source organism: Vibrio sp. 10N.286.51.B11 (assembly GCF_041469245.1). Lineage (NCBI taxonomy): Bacteria > Pseudomonadati > Pseudomonadota > Gammaproteobacteria > Vibrionales > Vibrionaceae > Vibrio > Vibrio sp. 10N.286.51.B11. Next base: position 103,084 of record NZ_JBFRKI010000021.1, read on the forward strand.
TGCTCACCACCAAATGGCGAACTATCGACATATTAGAAACCTGCACAAATACGAGGTAACACAATGAGTTTATTGATTACTGATGCGGGTATCGCGGCTTCAATTCGAGCTGGCGAGCTTGGTATTAGTTACAAAATAGCAGAAATCAGTATTGGCACCGAGGGTTATACGCCTACGGCAGACCAAACTGACTTACGTAATGAAGTGCAACGCAAAGCCATTACTCGCGGAGAGGTTACGGCGTTAGGCCGTCTACATTTCGAAACCGTGTGGGATGGAGCTGAAGCTTTTGAAGGTAAGGAGCTCGGTTATTGGCTTGATGACGGAACCCTATTTGCCGTTGATAGCCGTGATGGCGAAGTCATTACTTATAAGCGAAAAGATACGGTTGTTATTGAGGCCTGTGAACTTAATCTTGCTGCATCAACCATTGATAACATCACCGTGGCATTGCTTGAGGCATACAGTGCGACTGAGGAGCGTTCGGGAGTTGCAATGATTGCAACACAGTCCGATGCTGAAAGTGGTTCCGATGATGAAAAGATAATGACACCGCTAAAAGTCGGTAAGTGGTGGGACAAAATCACGTCGTTAGCTCAAACTATTTCAGGTGTGTGGAACTTTACAGGTGAGCTCAAAGAAAAAGGTGGACGAGTATTCAGCCCCAATAACCGGAACATCAGTAGTAGCACGACCTCAACAAGTTCAACGATTTACGCCAGCGCTAAAGCCATCAAAACAGTAAAAGACCTGTTAACAGGGCACCAAAATAAGTTCAAGACAGGACGTTACTCCAATACGAACGTGAGCAACTCTTGGTTTAATGGCAATGTTGGTGCGGATACCTCTATTGAATATGGTTATTGGTATGTATGGGTAACCACAACCCCTTCCGCTATTACCGTCACTTTTGAGTTAAGGCTGTCGTCATTCAGTCAATTAGGTAACCATGATTCTGGTATGAATATTGAAGTTGAATGGCAGGCCTTGAATTCAGCTTTTTCCGCTGCGGGAGTTGAAGGGTGGGGTTACAGCACCAGAGGGACGGGAATGGCTTATACCTCGAATGGAGACTCAGACCAAACGGCGATACCTTTTCGTATCATTCCTAATGGAACCAATAAAGCATTACAACTTTACAGCCCTCAATTGGATTTTCGAGATGTGAATAATAATTACCCTAAGGTTACCAGCATGATTTTATACGGGGAAGTTACCCTCCAAAGTCCACGTTTTAAGTAGAGTATCCATATGACCGTCACCAAGATTAACACCCCTTACTGGGACCACGAGTGCAATGAGTTCATTGTCCAGGATGAAGCCTTTTTACTGCCAAGTGAGCACACTTTTAGTGAGCCTCCTTTTGGTATTGAGGGATTTCATCGAGTTCTCATTGGTAGTACATGGCATCAAATACCTGAATGCAAAGCCTATGCGAAAGACAGAATTCGCCCTGACTTTTGGACCCATGAGTTGGCACCAATTCCAAGCTCTCATACGTTTATTAAGCCGGGCCCTTACGATACTTGGCGCGATGAGACTAACTCTTGGCAATACAGTGAGGCGCTCCAGCGGCCAAACAAAACAGAGAGTGAATTGGATTGGAGAAATTCACTGTTGGTAAAGGTGCTCGATCGTATAGACCAATACGAGAAAGACCAGAGTTACCCATCGGGGTTACGAACGTCCCCATTTACTATCGAGCAATACAATTTATTGCTCTTAGACCGCAAGTTACTCAGTGACTACCCGAATGTCGAAGGTTTCCCGTTTTGTGAGCGGCCAACGCTATCAGGACTTGCGACTTAACCTTATCAAACCCAGCTCCATGCTAGGTTTTCTCTTCCTGCTCTCTGAACTTCTATATCTCGACACTAGAAATGCCATCAGTCCCCTTTAAAACTCAACGAGATACACTGCTTATGGGGGAACGAATCAACTAGCCACAAGAGAGAAATCCATGAATGAATCAGAGGCAAAGGCACTCGTCGTATCGCTACTCGATGTCACTGGCCTAAAGAAAATCTTCGCTTCTATTAGTGCAACCCTAATCAGTTTTGGCGTAAATGACGCACTCCAAATTTTGTCTGTTGCGGTCGGTATTGGCGCAGGCATCATGGCTATTCGCCACTACGCTATTGCAACTAAACTCAGCCAAGCGCAGCTGGACAAGTTGAACTCAAAAAAAGAGGGTTCAGCATGAGCATAAAAACCAAAGCAGTACAGACTGTGGTGTGCTCTGTTGCCTCCGTTCTTGCCATTGTTTTTACCATTGATTCAGAGCTTACTACCAGTGAGCAAGGCCTCAGCCATGTCGCGAATGAAGAAGGTTGTAGACTCAAACCCTACCAATGCAGTGCCGATGTGTGGACTGCAGGGCTTGGACATACAAAAAGCGTTACACCCGAGATGGTCTTCACCGAGCAACAAGCGGCTGTGTATTTTGTTGAAGATATCTCAGCTGCCGAACAAGTGGTAAACAAACACATCAACCAAACCGCTAGCCAGGGCGAATACGACATGATGGTGAGCTTTGTCTTTAACCTTGGCGCCGGTAATTTCACGCGCTCTACCTTACTGAAGAAGTTTAACCAAGGTGATCATCAAGGCGCTTGTAACGAGTACCCAAGATGGGTGTTTGTGAATGGTAAAGACTGCCGATTCAAGCAAAGCAACTGTGCCGGTATTCCTAAACGCCGAACCAAAGAACAACAAGTTTGTTTGAATGGGTGGTGATCATGCTAAACCAATATCTAACTTTGTTTAAAGCCATCGCCTTTGCTGCTGCTCTTAGCGGTGTCGCTTATTGTTCGTATGACTACGGCGTAACCACCACTGAGGTCAAAGCCTTAAAAGCGCAAAATGCCCTATGGGACAAAGTAGAGCAAAAACAAAACGAGGCTTTTCAGCTCGCCGTAAAGCTCGCGAACCAAAAGCCAGATATTCGAATTGAGTTTCGAGAGATAGAAAAAGAGGTGATCAAGTATGCTCAACAGAACAGTGATAAGCAGTGCGTTGTTAACGATCCTGACTGGATGCACATCCGCGCCCAATCAGTGCAAGCGCATAATCGAGCAATCGGTATTCAGCAACCCTCCACCGTCCCTGATGGTGCCGCCAAAACCGCTACAGGTTACGAGCGAGACGCCGAAGTCTTAGCGGAAGATGTGGCGAACCTGCAAACCTGTGCTGAAAATGCTCAGAAGCTCTTATCGCTACAAACTTGGATAAGAGCGCAGCTTCAACACGAGCCGCAGTAAAGATAAACCTATCAGTACTCGATACTAAGCCGCATCCAAACGTTTGTATTCTTTAGGGGTGATGACCGGTTGCCCCACAACATCATTCAATTCTTGCATCATATCAATCAGTGGCAGTAGTTCGTTCTTGTGGAACAGCCAATCGACCTTGTTCAAGTCGAGTGACGTAATACTCTCGCGTCGAATGCTCATCAACTCGATTGGCACACGGTGAACCGAAAGCACCTCGTTCATGGTTTGGTTCTTTACTTCTTTGTATGAGTCTTTGGCTTCCACCTGACCAATTGGTTTAAGCTCTGGGGCTTTGGTGTCTTTACCTTTGGCATTCACAAACAGGTTTTTAAACGCCATGCCTTCTTGAGCCTGCAGTTGTTTTTTGATGGCCTTTTCTTGTTTCTCTGTCATGGTTGGCTCATTCATATACAGCAAGTAACCGGCATGGTTACCGTTACGGTAGTACTGACGACGAAACAAGGTGGCATCATCGTTTAGCCAGATAGAGGTCAAAGAGCTAATGTGACTCGGCAAACCATACAGCTCTTGCGCTACATCGTAATCGCCCAAATGAAACACTTGGCCTTTCTTGTAGTCGATGCGCCCATCATCATCGTAAGCTCTTGGCTTGTACGTCCAACCTAAGTCTTCACGTCTACGCATATACAAAGCAGGTATGTGTTTGAGCTTAATAGGCTCACCCAGCCCTCCATAGCCTCGAATGACCTGTAAGTAGGCATTGCCAAAGGTTAAGTAGTCTTGAATAAAGCGCTTTGCATCTTGTCGTGAAAGTAATCCACTCAGCGCAATGGCATGCATTAACGTATTGCGCTTAAACTCAATCGCACTCGAATGCATCGGGTTCGTGCGCAGTGCCTTGGCTAAGGTATCGAGCGCAATCGGTGGTTCGTATAAACCATCAACCAACGCCACTTCTAAATAGCTCAGAATGTCGCTGTTCATCACGCTCACGGGGTTAGAAAATTCAATCTCTATCACTTGGCCTCTCCAAAATTAGGCTAGAAGAACTCGACACTGGTGTTGGTGTCATTGTTTATATCAATCGGCTCCCAACGCATTACATGCATCGAAGCCCAAGCTAAATCGGCATGAGAGCCAATTTTGCTGCGGTTAGAAACAAAGGTAATTTGGTTACTCACCTTAGTGGTTTGCTGGCGAATCATTAAGAACGAGTGAACGAGATCATCCCATTCCGCTTCAAACTGTAAGCGGCCACTGTTAATGATTTCTCTCGACTTATAGGCCATCAGTCGTTTCACTTCAGGTGAGTAATCCAGCTCGACCAGAGCTGGGTAAAATTTACGAACCAGCTCAGCGGTAGCCGAGCCTACGCCACTGGTGTCCATGGCCATGTACACCACATTGTATTTCTCAGTAATGCCGCGAATGGTGTCGGCTTGTTGCTCATAGCTGGAGCCTTTAAGGCGAACCCGCTCGATGAATCGGAAAATCCCACCTTTGCGCTTTGGCTTCAACGCCACCACTAAGCCCGCATCATCCGAGCTTTCACCCGTACCGCCACCTCGTGGGTCATAACCGACCAAAACTTCTGCGTTACCCACTGGCCTTGCTTTCTCGTGGTCGACATCTTTCCAAAGTGAACTGTCTGCCTTACACGCCAGTAGTGCTTTCAGTGAGAAGAATGAAGCGCTGTCGTCCAAAAACTTACAACGCAATAGATTGTCGAAAATCTCTTTAACTGGATATTTACGCTTGAGCTTATCCATGTTGAAGAAGGTCGCGCCTTTCTTAATCGCATCATCCACAGTGATCATTTGACGGAAGATAAAATCAACACCCAAAGCGCCGGCTTTTAGCGCCTTGTGGCCAATATCAATGCCGTGCTCTTTCTTGCCTTGCCATTTTGGGTAGGCTTCATGGGCCATGGTGGAAGGTGTTGAAATGTAAGTGGTGCGGAACTGCGATTGCATCGACATACCGCCCGCGTAATTATCTAAATCCGCAAAGCCTGGGATCCAGAACACCTCATCCCAATACATGTGGCCGTTAAAGCCTTGAGAGGTCGCCACGTTGGTTGACATAAAACCAAGGTTTGCGCCGTTGCTGAGCTCGATGTCGTCCTTACCTTTTAGGTCAACTTCGCCAATCTCTAGCGCGAACTTACGAATGTAGTTCTTGAAGATGTAAGACTGCTTTTTCGACGCAGAGATAAACACCTGGTTGTCGCCAGTCAGCACCGCATCTTCAAACGCTTCAAAGGCAAAATAGAACGTAAGACCAATTTGACGCGACTTAAGATAAAAGCGCACTTCATTGATCTCATCGTTTTGCTTATGGCCATGAATGTCCTTTTGGTATTCGAAGAAGGTTTTCTCTCGATACTCGTCCAACATCTCTTTGGTGATGTGGGATACATCGTTCTTCGTCTTATTTGGCTTACGACCCCGCTTTTGCTCGCCATCGTTTCGGCCAGCTGGTCGGTTGCGCCTTTGCTCAGCTTCATCGCGTTTGAATTGCTGTTCGAGCAACATTTTGAGCTCACGCTCTTGGCTCTCAAGCTTTTGGTCAACCCACATCAAGTAAGCAATGCGCTGTCTCATCATTAATTCGACGGGCGCGTCATCCCTCAGCGTTTTCCAATCAAACTGAGTTATCCATTTTTGAACCGTGCGAGTGGCCACACTAACCGATTCTGCAATTTCAGCAGGCTTACGTTGGCGTAAAAACAGTCCCAAAGCTTTCGTTTGGTCGGCGGTATAGAGCGGTTCGCTAACAACATTATTTTCCATGTTTGCATAGTGCTACAGCGCCTGTGATTACTCAGCTTGAACGATTTCTATATCAAGTGTTTAGAACTAGGACAAATACAAAAAGGCAGAGGCATTGGGTAAATTGGAATCATCGAATTTAGGAGAGTTTAGGCATGTTCCAATCAGAGCTAATTTGTATTTTACAGGCAGGAGCAACCATTGATGGCCGAGTCATTGAGCAAAAAATCATTGATGAGATTGCAGAAACTTACAGCCCAGACGTTTATACAGCTCGAATTAATGCAGACCATTACCCATGGAGCAACAAGTACGGCTCTGTCCTCTCTGTCGAAAAGAAAGAAGACAAGCTATTCGCAGTACTGAAACCAAATTCAATGCTTTTGCGTATGGCTGAGCAAGGACAGCTTTTACATACCTCATGTGAGTTCTATGAAAAGTTTGCAGATACAGGGAAAGCCTACCTGACCGGATTGGCTCTGACTGATGAGCCAGCATCGTTAGGTACGACGCAGATTCAATTGTCGGCCAACAGCAAAGATAAAGCGTGCGTCCCAACGAACTTTCAAATTACTCCAGAACAACTCTCGAAAGACACCGAGGAAGAAGCCTCGATGTTCCATACATTTAAACGCTGGCTTAAGGGCGAAGGTGAACTTGAGCAGCTCTCACAACAACAGGAAGAAGACGACATGAGTAAAGAACTTGAAGAGCTACTCAAGCAAAGCATTGAGCAAGGTAAAGAAAATCAGCAACAACTCAGCCAGTTAAATGAACAAGTTGAAAAGTTGAACACCAATGGTAAGCCGCCGGAGCAACCTGCTGAAGCTGAAGAAAGTACGGATGTCACCGAACTAAAAGACCAGGTAGAGACTCTGTCTTCACAGGTAGAAAACCTAACAGGTCAAATTGAAAAGTTCAGTAAGTTAACCGATGAAGAGCAGCGCAAGTTAGCCGGCGAAGGTAATGACGAAGAGCGCTACTTGTAGGCTTCGACACGCCCTCAACCCATAACGAATTGAATTAGGTAAGAACATGCAAAAGCAGACCAAAATAAAACTCAGCGCCTACGTGAAAGCCGTGGCAGCGCAAAACGATGTAGATGATGCAACCGAGAAGTTTAACGTGAGCCCGAATGGTACTCAGCGCATTATCGCGGCTATCCGTGAAAGCAACTGGTTCCTAGGCAAAATCAACATCATCTCAGTGAAAAACCAAAAAGGTGAATCCATTGGTCTTGGCGCTACAGGCATGATTGCCAGTCGTACCGATACATCGGGCTCGGGCAAACGTACACCGAAAGATCATTCAAGCATGGGGGCGATGCCTTACATGTGTGAGCAAACGAACTTTGATACCGCGCTTCGTTACGCAAAACTGGACGCGTGGGCGCATCATAAGAACTTCAATGCCTTGATAAGTAAAGCAACCCGAGAGCAGATTGACGCCAATAAAATCACGATTGGTTGGTATGGCGTAAGTGTCGCTAAAAATACCGATGCTAGCGCCAACCCAAACGGTGAAGACGTGAACAAAGGCTGGTTCCAAGCCATGCGTGACCATAACGCAGAGCGCTTAATCACCACGGGGCAAAAAGCGGATGGTGAAATTCGTATCGGTGAAGGTGGTGACTTCATTAACCTAGACTTAGCCGTGCTTGAAACGAAAAACCTACTGCATGACGCCTGTGAAAATGATTCAAACCTTGTGGCCATCATCGGCTCTGACTTGCTTGCCTATGACAAAGCCAAGTTCTACGAAGCGCACGGTAATACGCCAAGCGAAAAAGGCAAAATCCAAGAGCTGCAAGTCATCGGTACTTATGGCGGTCTGCCTGCAGTGAAAGTACCAGGCTTCCCTTCGACGGGCATCATGGTGACCAGTTACGACAACTTATCCATCTACATTCAAGAAGGTTCAGTTCGCCGCTCTACAGGTAAGAAGAACGACGAAAAAGACCAAATTGAAAACTTTGAGTCGATGAACATGGCTTACGTGATCGAAGAAGTTGGCAAAGCCGCAGCCATTGAATTCAAAAACGTGAAGCTTTGGATTAACGGTGCTTGGCATTAAGCCAACCGCTAGAAACTAACACCCCCTCAATGCAGGCTCTATTGCTGTTTCAGATGCGCTTTGGTGCTAACTGTTATTCGCGATTGTCGGCCTGCATTCCCTAACCCTGTAAGGATACATCATGGAATTTGTCGGTGATAAAAACGAGCGCTATGAATCTGAGTTGCCAGCCACGGCTAAATATCCAGTACTAAAGATTTCAGAGTTTCAGTCTCTGTTCCATTTCCAAAGTAATGAAACAGAGGCAGGTATTCTGCATCACGCTACGGTGTCACGCATCAAAGTGCATTCTGAACTTAAAGACACCTTAGTGCCTTTTGCTAGTTTGACGGAGTTATCGCAAGAACGCTTTGGTAATGATGACTCGGCCGAAACACTTTATAAGCAGGCCGTATTCGCACTAACCGCCGCTCAACTAATCAGTGTGCAAATGAGTGGTGACACCACCGCCGAAGCGGCAGACAGACAAGAAGCGCTCACCAGTAAGAAAGAAGAGTGCGAAGTGCAGTACCGCCAAGCCATAGACATGTTGATTCACGCAGAAGAAACCTACTGCTTTGAGAGGGTGTAATGAAAGCGCTGCAAAGCTTAACTGACCTATTCAAAAGCCATGTCACTGACGCGGCCAAAATGGATGTATGGGCGGAGGATGGCGCCTTATTTTGTGGTCAGGGTGCCGATGTCGATGGGTTTGAAATTGAATATACCGCCATCGTTTTCTTGCAAAGCGCCAAGTTAGAGCCGCAAGTGTTGTTTATGCATTTAGTCAGCTGGCTCAATAAGTACGACCCAGAGCGAGCGGAAAAAGGCTTACCCATGCCGACGTTCGCGCTAGAGCCTCTCGATAAAGGTGCATTTGATCTCAAGCTGAAAGTTGATATTCGTGAAGAGTTCGACCTTCAAGAAAACGAACAAGGCAATTGGAAGCAAGGTGATACCCGTTATGAATGTATCAGTGGTTTTGAAGCGCGAGCCGATGAAGACCAACTTGGTGAATTGGTCTACTTTGTCGGCCACTTAAATGATTTGCCATGAGTGAATTAACCCTCGCGACGCCTGAGCAACTGACTCAAGTTGTGGAAAGCTTAGTGCTGACGGCCAGTGATAAGTTTGAGCTGAATAAACGCATGGCCAACCGCGCAAGGCAGTTCTTTCGTCAGCAAATTCGAGCTCAGCGAGATATAGACAACAACCCGTACCAAAGCCGAACGCGGAGAAAAACAACCCAACTATGGGATGGCACTCAAGCGCAGAACACCGTGAACAATAAAAACATGTTGCTTGGTTTTGGCCAGGCGTTAAGAACTCACGTTACAGAAGAGAGCTTTGAGGTTGGTCTAAAAGGCGTCGCAGGTCGCATTGGCCAAGAGCACAACCAAGGCGCTCAAGTGTCATTTACGACTCGTGTTAATGGTCACTACAACAGTAAAACAGGTCAATGGACAGGTGGCGTGAAAGCCAAACGCAATTACCAAATGCCCAAACGAACCTTCATTGGTTGGACGCCTGCTCTAGAGCGAGAGTTACTCGCCATGGCAGCGGAACACTTTGCACTAGAGGATGCAGCGTAATGAATAAACAAGAAGTCGAGAAAACGGCGCTACCCACTTTCAAGATTAAGCCAGCGAAAACAAGCTTAATCGTGAAAGACCCAACAACCCGAGAGCCACTGAAAGCGGCAGGTGAAGATAAACCTCGTAACGCTTACTGGCTACGTCGACTCGCTGAAAAAAGTATCGTGGTCATCGATAAAACAGCCAAGCCCACAGCCAAGAAGGAAACTAAATAATGAGTATTGGTTTTGCTGAAGTACCAAGCACCGCTCGCGTTCCCGGAGTCTACATTGAAATTGATAATAGCCTGGCAAACAGCGCAGAAGACCTGCAAGTTATCTTGGCGATCGGTAATGCGGTCAGTGATGCCACAGTCGCACCAAACAAAGTCACGCTTTGTATGGATGAGACGATTGCTGCAGCTTCGTTTGGTGCCAATAGCGACATAGTAGAAATGATCACCTATTTCCGTAAGCAAGATAAAACCATGCCTATCTTTGCGGTCAGTGTTGAAGATAGTGATACCGCAAGCGCCTTAGCCGCATTGGGTGACGTTCAATATCACCACATCATGTGTTCATTGAACGACAGCACCACCATTCGTGAGTTAGGGACTTTTCTTGAAGAGCGATATGGCGCATTAGAGCAAGTACCAGGTATTGCGTATCTACCCAAGAAAGGCACACACGCAGAGCTCATCACCTTTGCACCAACAAGCAACTGCGCGTTAATCAACTTTCTGCCCATCAATAACTTGGGTGATTCTGCAGAAGCGCCACTGTCTGACGCGGCAGCGATTGGCGCATGGGTTGGTCAAATCGCCCCATCATTGGCCATTGACCCTTGCAGACCCCTGCAAACGCTCAAGTTAAACGGTGTTTACTCACTGGCAGCACAAGAATGGGACTGGGCTGAACGTAACCTCTTTTTGTATGAAGGGTTGAGTACGTACACGGTGAACTCAGCGAATGAAGTGTTAGTCGAGCGCGCCGTTACTGCTTACACAGAAAACGCAGCTGGCGTAACGGACAACAGTTACCTCGATGTCATGACACCGGCAACCGCCATGTATTTTCGTCAGAAACAACGTTCGTTGATCTTAAGTGTCTACCCTCGCCACAAGGTAGCGAAAGACGGTACCAAGTTCGCCAAAGGTCAGCCGATTGTGACGCCGACCATGTTCAAAGCCAAGCTGTTGACCTTGTATCGAGATTTGGAATACCAAGGCATCGTGCAAGATTTCGATGGCTATAAAAAGTCGCTCATTGTCGAGCTCGATGAAACCAACAAGCAGCGCGTCAACTACCAAGATTCACCGCAGTTCGTGAACGGTTTGATTATCGTTGCAGGCAAAATTCAATTTAGGAAGTAAGTCATGGGAACAAAAATTACTAGCCGTGCTGTCCTTAACGCCGGTTCATTGGGACGCCTTCCCATCAAAGAAGGGGCGGAATATGGCCTCGGCAACATGAAGCGCGAAACCATAATGGGTGACGATGGCCCTTTGGGTTTCTCTGAACAATTCTCGGATGCGCCTTTTATTAAATGCACCATCATTCACGCTCAAGACACCGATGAGAAAGCCATTGCTGATTTTGTGGGTGAAGACATCACCTTAGAAACGAACACAAACCGCGCTTACACCTTGAAAGGCGCATGGACAGTCGACCCGCTTACGGTTGCGATAAAAGATGGTCAGCTTGAAGTGCTCTTCAACGGTGACGAACTCATCCCGCAGTAAGGAGAAAGAACATGTTATCCATACTGATGAAACGAGAGGCTCAGAAGGCAAAGCCAGAACCGGTTGAAGCTATCGACAGTGTTGACGTAATGAACGAGTCAACAGTAAGCCAAGCCGTTCGCACCGCTTTTGCTGATAAGCCCTGGGAAGAAACGCAACTCGTGTTTAAGCAAGACCAAAGCTACCTACGCACTTTGTCTGGCTCGAAAGAGAAAGACCCGTACAAGCAAGAGCTTATTAACAAGTACCGACCATTGGTTGAAAAGCTACTGGATACCCACAAAGGCAACTACGACAACCTTGACGTGATGTGGTGCTTTTATATGTGGCACTTTGACCTTGGCCAGTTTGAAAAAATTCACGATGACTTTCGAGCGGCCATCGATGGCGGATTAGAAACACCGGCTAATTTCAAAGTGAATGGTCAAACAGGGTTTTGTGATTACGTCTTTAAGTACACGCACAAAGCGCATACCGAAAAGAAAGCGTACAAGCGTGAATACCTACTCAAAGCCGTGAGTGACTTACTAGCTGGCGAACTTGCTACTAACGCCCCACTCAAAGTGAAGATGTTCCGCCTAGTCGGTGATTGGCACTTTGAAGCAGGCGACAAAGAAAAGGCGCACAACCTGTTTGAGCTAGTGATGAAGCTAGATCCACAAAAAGGCGGCGTGAAGAAGAAACTAGAAGCATTACAAAAGGAGCTTGGTTATGACCAACCCCATTAAAGACGAGTCACAAGTCAAGGTCGCTGAACTGGCCTCGCCAATTGAAAAAGACGGCAAAGCGTTGACGCATATTGATATCAGCAAGCCACACTCTGGGCATTTGCGCGGGTTAAGCTTGATAGATGTGTGCGGAATGAAGTTTGACGCGGGACAAACCCTATTACCTCGAATCTCTTGCTTGAACGAGCGTGACATTATCAATATGCCTCCAGAGAACTGGGCGCCATTGCTCACGACGCTTGCCTCTTTTTTCGTCGCGACGGAATAGTAATAGATCGAGTTGAAGACTATTACGCAGATATCGCCCTTGTGTTTCATTGGCCCCCAAGCGAAATAGACAAACTCAGCTACGACGATCTATTACTGTTTCGAGAGCTGGCCAGACAAAGGCACGAACAAACACCACAAGAGAGCGAATGAGCTCTCTTTTTTTGTATCAACAAAAGGCTATCCAGAATGAAAATGAAACTGTCTGTTCTCATGGATATGAAAGATAAAACTTCAGCTGTTCTCAAAGGGATGAGTGGCGAGAGTGACTATTACGCCAAGTCCATCAAAAAGGTACAGAAGACACAGGCTGATGACTCTGCAGCAATGGGGATGATTGATTCTTTAAAAACGTCACGAACAGCAATGGACAAGAACGCCATTGCTGTTGCTGCAGTCAGCGAAAAGCTTGAGGAGTTAAAAGTAAAAGCAGCAGGCGTTGAATCCCCAAGCGCTGCGCTCACGGAGAAAATCACAAAGCAGCAAGCTAAGCTGAGCAAACTGAACACTGAGCAAGAGGGTTACAAATCCCATTTAGAGAAGCTCGATACCCAGTTAAAAAAGACAGGAGTAAATACAGGGAATCTTGATGATGAGTACGACCGACTGAATCGAAGTTACAAGAAGCACGGTAAGGAAATTGGCAGGCTTAGTAAGCGTTATACCACCTTACAAAGAGTCATGAGCCCGATTCAAAAGCTGAACCGTTCCATCAAATTTCCAAAGGTCGGCGCTGCAGCGGCAGGAAAAGGAGCCGCGCTGTTAAGTGGTTTGAGCTTTGCTGGGTTAGTAACACAAGTGAACGGTGCAGCAGGTGAAATGGACAACTTGGCAAAGACATCAGCTAACCTAAAATTACCTATTGAAGAACTTCAAGCCATGCAATCCCAAGCTGAACATGCCGGGGTAAGCTCTGATGCACTGTCTAACTCGATGCTTCGCTTTACCAAGCGACTTGGCGTGTTGCAACAAACGGGTTCAGGTGCGTTAGGCTCTTACCTCAAGAAGAGTGAGAACGCGCTGCATAAAGACTTACAGGGCGCGAAAGACACTAAGCAGGCTTATGAGATGCTCCTTGAAGAGTTCTCTCAGCTTGAAACGCCACAAGAGCAAATGGCTTTTGCGGACGCGGCCTTTGGACAAGACGGTCGCAAAATGTTGATCATGTTGCGTGAAGGCACTGAGGGGTTAACGGCAGCAAGAAAAGAACTCAATGCATTGGGTGGTGGTGCGACTGCAGAAGATGCGGCGAAAGCGGAAGCCTACAACGATGCTGTGCAAAAAATCGAAGAAAGCGTTCGCTCTATGAAGTTTGCAGCACTTGCACCCATCATGGAAAAAGCGACCAAAGCGTTCACCCAGTTTTCTGAGAAGTTTAAGAACGCAGCTTGGCGAACCGACTTCATCGAAAAGCTCATCCAAACCGTGGACGGTCTTTATCAAGGCTTTGAACTGCTTGGTAAAGGGCTTATTTGGTTAGCGCAAAATTTCAAAGGGATTCTGGCGACGGTCGCCATTCTAAAAGTGGCGTTGATTGCTTTGAATGCTGCCGTTTTAGCAAACCCAATCGGACTCATGGTGGCCGCTGTTGCCGCTGCAGTAATCGCGATTACTTATTTAATCGATAAGTTCATTGGCTTAGACAAAGTCATTAAATGGATTGGTGACGGCATTGGCTGGTTATGGGGTAAATTCAAAGCGCTGATCAACAAACTGCCAGATGCGCTCATCCCCGATGGGTGGAAAATTCAAACTGATGATGCTGGCCAAGAAGTCGATAACTTAGCCGCTAAACTCAACCGTATTGAAGATAAAAGCGCAACACTTGACATTACGACTAATGAAACCCAAAACCGAACGGAGCGAACCCAAACCGAGCAGGGATACCACGCTTATCAAGCTGGAGGGATTCAGCCTATTAAGCAGAGCACAGCGTATAGCCCACTGGGTAACCAAACTGTCAAAAGTAAATCTGAAGTGTCATTGACCATCAAATCGGATAAGCCGGTTGCGATCGATAAAGCGAAAAGTGAAAAGGGCACTGACCTAAATTTGGATGTGGGGAATATGGCGACAAGCTTTTAATTTATAGAACTTGTCAGGGAAGCATTAGGAAAGGCTTATTAGTTGTTAACTGGCTCGATGTTGTAAGCAACGGTGATTGTAGTTCTTACAAGCTTTGTTAAAAAATGAAGCTTGAATGAGGGAGGAGTATGATCTGCTCCAGTTAGACTGGACATCGCATTAAGCGACATATTGTTTTTCAAAGTTAACTGGGCTTAGATACCCAAGAGCACTGTGCCTTCTTGTTCGATTATAATCAACTTCGATATATTCAAAAAGTGCTTGGCGCATCTCTTCTCGCGTCATTATCGGCTCGTATTGGACGGCTTCTACTTTCATTGAATGGAAAAAGCTTTCAACACAGGCGTTATCCCAGCAATTTCCCTTCCTACTCATACTTTGTTTTAAATTATGGGCTGAGATTAAGTATCTGTAGTCTTTTGAACAATATTGACTACCTCTATCACTATGGATAATCACCCCTTCGGGCATGCCTCTACGGAACAATGCCATTGATAGCGCATCACAGACCAGAGTCGCGGTCATTCTGGTGCTCATTGACCAACCAACGACTTGCCGTGAGTACAAGTCGATAACAACCGCTAAATACATCCAACCTTCGCTTGTCGCTAGATAGGTAATATCTCCAGCCCATTTTTGGTTCGGTGCTGTTGCATTAAAATCTTGCTCAAGCAAGTTCGGGGCAACAGGAAGCCTATGCTTGCTGTCTGTCGTACATTTGAACTTACGGGCGGCCTTCGCGACTAAGCTCTGGCGCTTCATGCTCGCGGCAATGGTTTTTACATCGTGCTTATTACCATTTGCCTCTAGTTCTTTTTGAATACGCCTTGCACCGTCGCGTTCCTTTTTATCATCAAAGACTTCTCGAACTTTGATATCAAGCTGCTTTCGGTGCTCGTTGCGTTGAGTGACTTTATGGCGATTATCAATCCAATAATAAAACCCACTTCGAGAAACCTCAAACACCTTAGCCATACGGACAATCCTATATTGCATCAGGTGTTCGAGCATAAACTCATAGCAATCTACTTTAGATTTTTCGCGAAGTAGGTGGCGGCCTTTTTTACGATATCTAGCTCTTCAGCTTGCTCAGCCAATAACCGTTTGAGTTTGGCATTTTCAGTGGCGAGCTCCCTTTCTCGATCGCTGATTTTCGCATCTTTTTTGACGGCTTTACGCCACCCATAAATTTGAGATTCATACAACGATAGCTGTCGTGCGGCAGCAGCGACACCGACTTTCTCTGCTAACTTAAGTGCTTCGGCTTTAAATTCAGGAGCATGTTTGATTCGTGTTTTCTTAGTTGTCATTGTTCACCTCGTTAGTGATTGTACTCACTTAACTCAGTGTCCAAAACTTATGGTGCGGATCAGTATATATGGTTGTTAACCCACCAGAGCTAGATCCGTTTTTTCGATTCGTTCGAGTGGCTATCGTTAAGGCTCTTGGAGGTAAAGAGTACGCTTGTTTACCAAACGAGAGCCTTGAGCAATATATATCAACAGTAAACCCTAATATCATGCCTTTGCTTTACGACTTCTTTGTAAAGTTCGATTACTTATACGTACTACGCCTGTCTAATTCCACATTAAATGATGAAGAGTCAGAAGTGTTGTTATCTGCTGAAAACTTAATTTATGAAGTGCAACTTACAATTATGTAGCCCTATCTTTTACTTGACTGATTGTTTAGTGTCAGTGGTACAAGTAATTTTTCGATTAGTTTGGAGTTGTATATGTTGTCAATTGGTTGGTCATTAGAATCGGAACAACGGAGAAAGGATCTAGAGCAAAATGGCTTGTCTATTGATGAAGCTCAATCATGCTTAGGTATGTACCGAACCTCAGTTTATCCAATAGCAACAGAAGTCGCTGATTTTATATTCTCCAATTGGGGGGCTCGAATGGTTGCTAGGCTAGATAAAGAATCCCGAGACATCCTTTTTGAGATTTATGATTCTAGTGAGAAAACGAAAAGTGAACAGAGCTTAGTTACAATTAAGGGTACCCCGTTTTATCTTGGGACTAAACTCAGGTTGAAGAGTAATCATAGAGTTGGCGCGGTTATTAGTTCTGAAGGGATTTCTTTAAATGGTAAGGTGTTTACTTCTTTCTCTTCGGCAGGAACTGAAGTGACCAAAACGAGCGTGAATGGTTGGTTGTGCTGGGAGTATTATTGTACGAAATCTTCTTGCTGGTTGATTGTAGACAATCGCAGGAAAGAATACAGTGATGAAATTTTGAATGGAATTCTAAATCAAGTGTGACAAGTTTTGTATAACCCTATAACAACTGATATTGAGCAACAATACCAGACGATTTGTTTGGGTAAAGAATCTAGATTGGAAATAAGACGGAAAATAGGTTTATTGTTACCTTGCTTTTATCTCAGCGCTCAAAAGTTGTCGCCACTTTGTCGCCATTTCGTTTATTGATTCTTCCTAAGGTTCTGATTTTTAATTATTAATATTGGTGGGGAATATTATGTGGATGAATATCCATGAAGCGATCGCTCATAACGAAAAGACCATGGCAGAGAGCCCTAAGAAGGGCATGAGTATTGAACGTGAAACCTTTTTGCTGCATTTGATTGCCAAAGAGATGCTTTAGCCGTTATCAATACTAGCCTGCTAAGCTATTTATTTGCCGCCACTTTTGGCGGCAAAGTTGTTTCTAGCAATGCTAAAACTTAATACCCGAAACTAATTATTGAATATGGTTGATATTGTCAACTAAGTGTTTTTGATGTATCTTTACCTCAGCGATGAACCTATCTAGCTTAACTGCCCGGTTATATCGTTAAATCTCGCTGTGAGCCTGCCCTAAACAAAGAATACTATGAATAAAAGACAGTTTATTGCCCATTATCTGCGCATGAATCGCACCTCGTACTTATTGGCGATTGTGTTCATCTTTCTCGTCAACTGGTTACAAGTAGAGATCCCTCGTTATATCCAATTGGCGATAGATTTGATTGATGATGCCTCTTCAACTGGCCACCAACAGCTTCAAACCTATGTTTGGATTGTGGTCGGGATGTCGGTTGCCATGGTGGTGGTGAGAATTCTGTCTCGTATCTATGCGCTTAATCCGGGGCGAATTACAGAGGCCGCACTTAAAAGTACACTTCTACAAAAGTTGAATCGCTTACCGAGCAGCTTTCACGAACGCTTTGCTTCGGGTCGACTGATCTCGATTATCAACAATGACCTTAGTGGCATTCGACTGCTGTTTGGTGTCGGCTTCTTGCAGTTCTTCAATGCCTTGCTTGCGTTGTCGTTGACGCCTCTTTACATGTGGCGCATATCGCCAGAACTCACACTGTATTCGATCATTCCTATCTCAATCGCTTTTGTGATTTTCCGTGTGGGCTTCAAGCGTATGAAAACGCTGCATTTAGAGCACATGAAGCGCCTACAAAATCTGTCTGCTCAGCTAATGAGTTACCTGTCTGGGATTGATCTCATTAAGAGCCAGCAGATGTCACCTTGGGTGAAAGCTGAAACTGAAAAACTGAACCAGTTATTGCTTGAATGCCGCCTTAAAATTACACGCATTCAAGTCTTCTTTATGCCGGTACTCGACTACGCCAATGACCTGATGAAAATCATCATTCTTGGGCTTGGTGGCTACATGTTAATGAGACAGGAACTCACACTTGGTGAGATTACCGCCTTTCTGACTTACTCAGTTTTGCTCGCTATGCCATTGATGCAACTTGGCAGAATCGCGACCATTTATCAGCGAGGCATGGTCGGTATCCAAAGTGCACAAACCATTCTTAATGCCAAAGTCCCAGAGCTAGATGAAGATAAGCTTACTGAATTAGATGTTGAATCGCTGAAGGGAAAAACGTTTTCCGTTCGCAATCTCAGCTTCAGCTATTCAGGTGAAGAACGCGTGATTCTCGATGACATCAGCTTTGATATTCCAACAGGTAAGAAAGTGGGTGTGTTAGGCGGGATCGGAGCGGGTAAAACGACATTAGTGAACTGCTTAAACCACCACTTGGATGTACCACAAGGTTCTGTTTTCCTTGGTGAAAGAGATGTCACTAGCTTCTCACGCAGTGACTTACGCCGTTACGTGAAAACCGTGACTCAAGACCCTTACCTGTTTTCAGCAACCGTCGAAGACAATATCCGCTTTGGTAGCCTAGATACCGATTTGGCAAAGAGTCAGGTTGATGAAGTGCTAGAGCTCAGCCAGTTGGCCAGTGATGTGACACGTTTTGAACACGGCGATCAAACCTTAGTCGGTGAGAAAGGGATCATGTTGTCAGGTGGTCAGAAGCAGCGCTTAAGTATTGCGCGTGCTTTATTGCAACCCACCGACCTGATCATCATGGATAACGTTCTATCGGCTGTCGACTATGAAACAGAACGTAAGATCTTGGAAGGTTTGTTTAAACGTTTGGAAAATCAATCGGTTCTTGTGGTTTCACACCGCGTTAATGCCCTTGAATATATGGATGAAGTCATCGTGTTGAACGAAGGTAAAGTGATCGCGAAGGGCGACCACGCCACGTTATTGAAAACCTGTGATTACTATTACGATACATGGCAACTACAGCAGAATGAAACGGAGGCAGCAGCATGTTAAAAGGTGTTGATCTCAAATACCTCAAGCACTTTTTTAAGTTTGCTAAGAAATACAAAGGCTCTGCGATTCTGGGCATCGCTATGCTTCCTCTTTCTGTCATCACGAGCTTGTTGTTCCCTTGGCTGATCATTCAAGTGATCGATGTTCACCTGAGTCATGGGGATATGGATGGTCTGCTCGAATACGTCTTCTATCTCGTTGCCGTGCTGGTGGCGAGTTATGTGGTGGATACCACCTATTCGTACAACCTTCGTAAAACTGGGCAATACACGATAACTGACATGCGCTCAGTGTTGTTTGCTCGCGTGCTCAAACTGCCACGCAGCTATTTTGATAACACACCGATTGGCGTAACGCTTTCACGATTAACCAGTGATTTGGAAACCATCGGCGAGACGTTTGTTCAGTCGGTTGTCGGGCTAGTTAAAGACAGCATCAATACCATTGCTCTGTTAGTGATGATGTTCTTTATTGATTGGCAGTTAACGATGATTGTATTGATCATTATGCCACCAGTGATGTATTTGACGGTTTATGTACGAAACCGACTTCGTGCACTCTATAAGGTGACTCGTTCTTCGTTGGCTCGCGGTATTGGCTTTTTACAAGAAGTCTTATTTGGCATGAAAACCGTTCAGATGTACCGAGCGGAAGAGCAAGTCGAGCAACGCTACCAAGGCTATACCGATGAGTTTTTAAGAGCGCAGAAGAAGATCAATAAATACGATGCGATTTTGTTCTCGTTTATCTCCGGCATCACTTCAATCACTATCGCGATTATGATCTGGTATGGCTCTGAGCAAGTGATAGAAGGAGCGCTCACCTTGGGTGTGCTGATTGCGTTCATCAATACTTTAGAGAAAGTGTTTGTTCCGATCCGAGACTTTACTTCGCAGATCGCTTCGATTCAGAGTTCATTTGCAGCGTTTGACCATATTGAAGAGCTGTTTGTTGAGCCGACTGAAGAAGAAGGGCGCAACCTGTTGTCATCTAACAAGGTTGAGAAGCAGCTTGAACAGTTTGTGAGCCTAGAGTTTAAGAACGTAAGCTTCCGCTACAAAGACGACTCTCCCTACGTTCTAAAGAATGTCTCGTTTGTATTGGAGAAAGGGCATCAAATCGCGCTTGTGGGTTCGACGGGCTCGGGCAAGTCGACGATTCTGCGTCTGATCTCTAAAGCCTACCAAGACTATGAAGGCAGCATTTTGTTGAATGGAATAGAGCTGTCACAGATCTCAAGTGAAGACTCTGCTCATTTGTTCTCAATGATGATGCAAGACGTGCACTTATTTGAAGAGACCATCCAATTCAATATCGCGCTGGGCAAAACGCATCTATCTAGAACTGAGGTTGAACAGGCGGCGCGCTATGTTTATGCCGATAAGTTTATTGAACAATTGCCACAAGGTTATGACTTCCACTTGGAAAAGAACGGCTCTAACTTGTCTGTAGGGCAAACGCAGCTTATCTCGTTCGCTCGAGCGGTTGCACAGGGTGGTCAATTGATGATGCTTGATGAGGCGACCAGTTCGGTAGATTCAATCACTGAAGACCTGATTCAAAAAGCAATGCAGCGCCTTTTCAAGGAAAAAACCGTGATTGCGATTGCACACCGTTTGAGTACCGTTCGTCACTCAGATACGATTTTGGTGTTGGAAAAGGGTGAAATTGTTGAGCAAGGTAATCATCAACAGCTGGTGGCACACAATGGTATTTATGCTGGCTTGTTACAAGAATCGATTGTAGAAACGGGCGATTCTCAAGTAACGGTTGCCTGATCACCTCAAATCAGGTTTACCGTTATCGATACTATGAATTGGTGTTGCTTATGTTTCACCAATTTCTATTCTTTTCTAGTATTCCCAGTAGCTTAGGGAAAATAAAACATATTTTACGATTATTAATATGTTATGATATCCCTACTACTAAAGGGGTGTCTTAGGGCATCGGGATGTATGCAAGCAAAAAGAACCGGCTTGTGTCAGTCACTTTCTGGCGAATATGGAATCGAAAATGTTGTTGGAAGAAGTTGTAGAAATTATCGAATTAACCGACTCAGACCATTTATCTCAAGCAATGGAACTGTTTAACGAGCATGGTTTTGTTGATACTGAGTCTTTACCTTTTATGAATGTTGTTTTTGAAACAGCACCAGATCAACTTGCGAAGAAGCTGTCGCAGATTGGTTTTAAAGGTTTAGTGCAAGTCGAAAAGAATGAAGATGCATCGGGCTTCACCATTATTGATGCTGACCGCGTTCTGCTAAAAGATTCTGCTTAGTTGAAAGGCTCTGCTTAGCTGCAAGATTCTTCTTAATGACAAGAATAAGATTCAGCTTAGTGAAAAGACTCTATCCAGTTCAGTAACACCCGTTATGATTATTTGAGGTTAACACAGTGACAACAGCAACCGTTTCATCAACAGAACAACATATTTCCAACGAACATGCGCTTTTAGGCGCATCGTTATTAGCGTCTCAAAAAGTTGAGTTGGCTCTGTTCAGTGTGATCTCTAAATTAGCTAAAGCCCTATCAAAAGAGCAGCAACAGTCATTAGGTTTGGATTTGGATACCTTTTTAAGGGAGAAGCCAAGTGAACAAGCCTCGACTCTGAGCCGCTACGAAAATACGTTTGGTGAACAACTTCCTTTGAAGGCTAATGAACTCAACGATTTTATTTATCATCGAAACTTGGTCACTCGTGGCTTTTGGCGTGTGACTGGTGCTGATGTTAAAGGCGGTGAGAAACTTGCTAACCCAGAGCTTTATTTAAAAGAGTTCTTGGCTAAATGTGAATACTGGCAAGTGATGATTGATACTCAAACCAAGTAATCAAATTGAAATAAGAAAGCCATAGCGAACATGCTATGGCTTTTTTGTTTGTGCAAACCGTGTTGAATTCTCTGAATCTAGAGCATCATCTTCAATACATAGTTCCTAGAGACAAAGTGGTGTTTAAGTGCGGCACTGATATGCAGCACAATTAAACAGGCTAGGGCAATACAACTGGCACGATGGAAATAGAAAAAGAAGCCGTTGATTGCAGAGTCGGTAATTAGATTATTTACGCTCACTAACCAAAATAAAGAGTACGGTTCTTTTAGCATTAAGTAGCCGGTGCTGAAAACCATAAACATCACAAGATACATCAAAGAGTGTGCAAGCTTGGCAACGCATTTTTGCCCTTCAGGCACAGAGGTTGGCATGCTTGGCGACGAGCGAAAGTGGCTCCAGATATAACGAACCACAAGCAGTGGCGTCGCAACGGTCGCCAATGACATGTTGAGCACTGACAGAAAAGAAAACAGCTCTGGATGACTGGTGACATAGTGCATCACATACCCTGCGATTGTTGCATAGATGATTACAGAAGCCATTACCCAGTGCAGTACACGGCTTACTAAATCGTATCGTGGATTATTCAAATTAACCTCGTTCTGATCGTTATTAATATAAGATTCATCTCGATGCAATAAACCATTTTTCGGTATATTCGCATCGCAAATTAATCATATAGAACAGTATTACGCGGTATTTTTATAATTTAGAAATTAATGATGTTGCTTCAGGTGTTTTATAATTATCAATGATGTTTTAGAGTGTTAATTCCAATATGGACATAGCAAACTTGTCGACTTCCTAGCTTGTATGCCTATTACGAGATACAGTTAGTCTAAAGATAAATATATAAGGAATGTATAATGCTTCGAATCTTATTGATTGCAGTTATCTCGGTGTTCAGCACGATGAGTTTTGCAAGCGAAGAGGTTAAGTACTCGGAACAAGAGTATTTGGATAGACCGCTGATGGAACGCTATATCTTGGATGAGTTGAAGCAGCTTCGAATGGAACAGCAGGATCTTGAAAGACGCTTGACCATTCAGATGACTGACCGGGAACTGACTGTGGCAGACAAGTCTCTGAATTACGCCAATGTAACCGTAACCTACTTCTTCTACATTATTGCTGGTGTGGCCTCTCTTATCGCGCTGGTGGGTTGGCAATCCATCAAAGAGCTTAAACACACAACTCAAGACATGGCTGATAAGCGACTTAATTCTATCGCTCAAGACTATGAGAAGAAGTTTAATGTTCTTGAACGGGATCTTAAGCGCAAGACCAGAATCATTTCCGACAACAACCGCGAAATTGAAATTATCAATGAGATTCATAACCTATGGTTGAGAGCACAGAACGCACAAACGGCAGAGCAAAAAATTGAAATCTACGATGAAATACTGAAGGTTCGTCCTGGAGATTTAGAAGCACTTACTGCCAAAGCTGACGCTGCTATGGATATACAGGAATACCACTGGGCAATGAGTCTTTGTAACCGTGTATTAGAAGTCGATGACCAAAATGCTCATGCCTTGTATCAACGTGCTTGCGCCTATGCTCGATTAGGGGCAGAAGGTCAAGCTATCGATGACTTAGAGCGCGCTATTGAAGCCAGTGGGTCCATGAGAGAGCTGCTAACTGAAGAGCCGGACTTTGAGATGCTGCGAGGCTTAGAACGCTTCGAAGTACTTCGTGAAGAGTAATATGAGGTAAAGATCCGTGTTAACTAAGGTGGTGGGCTTTGCATGCTCACCATACTTTCACACCTATCGCGCTATGGTTTTTTACATTTCATTTATTTTTTTGATTTAATTGTTATGTTATAACACTTTCTAAGTTCCTCGTTATAACCGCTAAGTATTTTATGAAGTTCCTCCGTATTGGTCTGATCGTTACTGCGATCAGCGCATTTTCCCTTGCTGCTTTGCTCTCTTTTCACTCCAAACCAGCACCAGAAATCTCTATCAAAATAACACCTTACCAAGGTTCTCAACCTAATGATAAGGAAGTCATCGACTCGCAAGCGACTCCCAACTCTTTGGTTAAGGTCCATTATTTTGTGAAAGTTGGCGATACGCTAAGCAACATCTTTTCGTCATGGCAACTGCCATATGGAACCGTTCAAAAGGTGATGGAAGCGGATCTGGAGTCTTTGAAACTCGACACAATAAAACCTGGTGACCATCTAGAGTTGCTTTTGGATAGTGACTCAAAACAGCTTGTGGAGCTGATTTATCACGAGAGTTTGGTTGAGCAAGCAGCCTTTACTCGAAACGATGATGGTAGCTTCACCTATAAATTCCACGAGATCCCAGGCGAATGGAAAGAAAAACTCTATGCGGGTAGTGTTCACGGTAGCTTTTCAACGTCAGCCTACAAAGCGGGGTTAACTACTAACCAGATAGCCAATATCACCCGCACACTAAAAGACAAAGTCAACTTCGCTCGAGAGCTGAGAGCTGGTGATAGCTTCAATGTATTGGTCAAAGAGCAGTACACGGATGATCACCTAACGGGTAAAACAGAAATTCAAGGTATCTCAATTCAATTAAGAAACCGAGAAGTCGCAGCTTTTCTAGCACCAGATGGTCTTTTTTATGACAGAGAGGGAAATAGTCTAGAGCAAGCCTTTGATAGATACCCAGTCGACAGAAAATTCCGAAGAATCACTTCTTCGTTCAATCCGACACGAAGACACCCAGTAACTGGGCGAATCTCACCGCACAATGGTACCGACTTTGCGACACCTGTTGGTTCACCTATCTACTCAACTGGTGATGGTCGAGTGGTGGCACTTCGTGACCACCCGTATGCTGGTAAATATTTGGTGATTGAACACAACAGCGTATATACGACGCGTTATCTTCACTTGAGCCGCTTCTTAGTTAAGAAAGGTCAGCAAATTAAGCGAGGTCAGAAAATTGCGCTATCGGGTGCTACTGGTCGTATTACTGGCCCGCACTTGCACTTTGAGGTATTGGTTCGTGGTCGCGCCGTCGATGC
The DNA here is from genome assembly GCF_041469245.1 of Vibrio sp. 10N.286.51.B11. Taxonomy (NCBI): domain Bacteria; kingdom Pseudomonadati; phylum Pseudomonadota; class Gammaproteobacteria; order Vibrionales; family Vibrionaceae; genus Vibrio; species Vibrio sp. 10N.286.51.B11. Next base: position 127,976 of record NZ_JBFRKI010000021.1, read on the forward strand.
GATGAAGGCGAACTTACCAATGGCAAGCTCAATTATGCCTAAAGATAGAAAAGAGTTTTTGGCTCGAATTGCCTCTTTTGATGCCATGCTCTCTGAGCCCGCAGATCGCGCGAGTTAGAGATATTCATATCTAACTTGGCAACGCATACAATCACGCCCCTTAGTTAGCGATTTAGCTAAGGGGCGTTTTTTTAAAGAATCACACGATTAAGCGACTGAATCCGTTATTCGATGGATAGAGCTATTGAGCGATAGGTTTGCCACTGATTAAGCAACCACCACTGCCGTGCCACTAGCAGAGACCATCAACATGCCATTACCTGTACCCAAGACTTCATAATCGATGTCGACACCCACCACCGCGTTGGCACCCGCTTCAATCGCTTTCTGTTCTAACTCTTTGAACGCGTAGTTACGTGCTTTTTCCAGTTCTTTCTCGTAGGTGCCAGAACGTCCACCCACAAAGTCACGAATTCCTGAAAACATATCTTTGAAAACGTTCACCCCTAGAATGGCTTCTCCGGCAATAACCCCTTTGTAATCGACAATGCGTTTGCCTTCGACTGATTGTGTGGTGGTAATAATCATAATGGCCTCTTGTAAGCTTGCTGAGCTGTCACTCGCTTATTGATTGATAGTTTGGTCTTGCTCTTGAATGTCATCGTTCAGTGCTGTCTCTGAGCGTGTGAATTCATGTCTTAACCATGTTCTCAGTTTTAGCACACTTTCTTGTTTTAATTTGTTTTTTGGGCAAACAAAGTAAAAATCTTGGTGCGGGTTAGCAACCGGTTTACCCAATTCGACAAGCATCCCATGGCTGATATCATCTTTCACAAACAAGCGATGCGTTACTAGTACGCCTAACGAACGAATTGAAGCTTGCACCGCTTGAATGGAGACATCGAACGTCAAATTGCTATGGAATGTGGGCATTGGGATTTGGTAATTGTCGCACCACACTTGCCAGTCGTGTTGCCGCCTGAGGTTAAAAACGCCAATGGTCGGGTTTTGTTTGACGAGTTGCTCGACGCTCAATCCGGTCTGGTTTTTTAATAGAGTAGGGCTGCACACCAAGACCAGATCATCGTCGCCCAGTTTCTCGCTGTAATATTGCTCCCACTCATTGGGCTTGCCATGTACGAGCGCAACATCGACCCCTTCCTGTTCAATATCGAAAGGGCCAGTTAGCGTCGAAATACGGATATCAAGTGAGGGAGCGAAAGCTTGGAAGTCGGGAACTCGTGGGATCCACCAGTGCATCGCGAGCGAATTGACCATGTTGAGGGTAATGCGGTGGTCGTTAGGCGTTCTGGCAAGCTCTTCGGTCGCCTCTATCACTTGCTCAAGTGCGGGAGCAACTTTGCGGTAATATCGCTTACCTGCGGCATTAAGAACAACACGACGACCGACTCGTTGAAACAGAGGCTTGTTGACCAGTTGTTCTAACGACTTTATCGCTTGGCTTACCGCAGAGTGACTGACGTACAATACCCGCGCGGCGTCGGTCATGCTGCCAGTCTCAGCAACAGCAATGAAAGCATAAACGGATTTAAGCGGAACGAGTTTTTTCATTGGTAAGTTTTCCTTACAGTTATAGTTAATATTACTCGCTATTTTTCATTACGTCACGCCTCTAAAATAGATGTCATAGGAGGTGATAATTATGTCTGATATTACCAAGGCGACGACTTTCATGTTGTTGTCGACGTTCAGTTTGTCTTTAAGTGGCTTAATGGCCAAGTATCTATCTGAAGTGATGCCCACTTCGTTACTCAGTTTTGTGCGTTTTTTGTTACCCAGTCTGTTTTTATTTCTTTTCCTGACCTTTTACAAAATCAGCAAGCCGACACGAGAAATGTGGAAACCTTTGGTGATGCGGGCGATCTTTATGGTGGCGTGTCAGTGGTGTTTCCTTACTTCACTGCAAACCTTAACGCTTGTTGAAGGGGTTGTGTTGTTCAGTACGGGGCCTCTGTTTATTCCATTGTTAGAAAAGTTAATATTTAGAACCAAGATTCATACAACGACGATAGTGTGTTTAGCTGTCACCTTTGTTGGCGTAGTGATGATGGCGGGGGATTGGTCGCAGTTTGAGTTGGGTTCGGAGTTCTTTAGACCTGCGCTTCTGCTTGGGCTTCTCGCGGGGGTATTTAATTCTGGCTCGCAAGTGAGTTTGTACCGAGCGTCTAAAACTAGCCTGACACCAGCAGAGCTTAACGCGTGGACCTTTTTAGTCGCGGCAATCATTGTGATTCCAATGGTGGTGTTTACTTCAGTTTCTGCGGTGCCTGATGTTCTTGAAAGTGCTGAAAAAGGCTTCGTGTCGGCGTTGCTGTCTTTTGACGATTTACGCTGGATTGTTCTCGGATCACTTGGTCTTGCACTGTTTACCATCAATACCCAAATCTTCCGTTCCAAGGCGTATAAGCTTGCAGACAGTGGCTCCCAGTTGGCACCTCTGATTTTTACTAACATGCTGTTTAGCGCGCTTTGGCAGGGCTTGTTCTTTGATGATGTGTTTTCTACACAGCAGATGATTGGCATTAACCTGATTGTCGTGGCGAGCATCACCAATACATTGCTGGTAAAAAGACACAGCAAGGCGAAAGCCAAACAAAAACCGCACACCACAGTGGCTGTAGCGACTGTAGTGGACGTTGCGGTATTGGAGTCGGCAGCTAAAAGCTAACCATTGAGTTATGGCTTATCCTCTGAATGGTTAATTTAAAACTTAGAACAATGAGCGTATGTATTCTTTTACTCGGTCGATGTGTTCGTGCGGGTCAATCTCGCAGCGTTGGTTCATTTCTAGGAATCGCTCAGCGTATTTATCGTAGATTTTGTTTTCCAAAAACAGTAAATACAACTTGGGATCGATATGACCGCTGGTGGCCATGTCGGTCATGATGTTGAGTGATTCGCTTAAGAGTTTACCTTTCTTATAAGGGCGATCACTAGAGGTGAGCGCTTCAAAGACATCAGCAATTGCCATTGCTCTGGACGGCAGAGGTAACTGGTCTTCGTTTAAGCCTCTTGGGTATCCCTTACCGTCGATACGTTCGTGGTGTCCGCTGGCGATATCCGGAATGTTTTGAAGGTAAGGCGGGTAAGGCAACTTGTTGAGCATGGTGAAGGTTTGGATAATATGATCGTTGATCATGAAACGTTCTTCATCGTTTAGCGTACCACGGCGTACTTTCAAATTGTGCAGTTCACCTTGGTTGTATTTAACTTCTCCGGGCTTAAGTACAAACGCTTCTTGCCATACATCGGCAGGGTTAAAGCCATTGTCCCAAGGTATTTTATGCTCCGGTTTGTCTGCAAGCAGAGGCTCCATGACAGGCAAACCCTTTTCCTGACTTGTTGGCTCAGTTCTCTCTTTCTCAACCGACTCTTTTTGGGTGTTAAATCTCTCTTTTTCAGACCAAGACAAACCCAATTGATCATCCAGTGTACGTTTCCATTGGCGTTTGGCTATTTGATCTAAGCGTTCTAGCTGCTCTTCCGTCATAGATTCGCCGCCAAGATTACACTCAGCAACGAAGGCAAACTCCTCATCCAGTTCAGACAGGCTTTGTTCGAGTATTTTGAGTTGTTCTTCTTGTAGTGCACCGTTCGCCATCGCTTTCCAGTAATCGGTTTCCGCTTGCTGTTTCAACAACTCAAAACGCATTCGCACTTCGTGGATTCGGTCGTAAATGGTTTCCAGTTTTGTTGCCTTATCTACCACATATTCAGGCGTGGTCACCTTGCCGCAGTCATGAAGCCAAGCGGCGAGCATCAACTCTTCCCACTGTTTACTGTCCAATGAGAATTGCGGGTAATAGCGGTCATCATCTATGGTTGCTTGAGTTAGCCATTTGGTGAGCTCAGGCACTCGTTGGCAATGCCCGCCCGTATAAGGTGACTTGGTATCAATCGCCGATGCAATCAGCTCAATAAAGGCATTAAGCATGTCTTTTTGTTGCTGCATTTGGTCGATGTTGTCTTTCGCTATTTCCGCAAAGCTGAGCAACTCTCTTAAAAAGGCGTGCTTGTCTGCCTGCATCTTGGTAATTGGTCTCTCATAGCCAATTGCCACAATCCCTACCAACAGTTTCTCTCGGTTTAATAGTGGAAATAGGTACAGGTCTGAATTGAAGATCGAATCTTGGTAATAGTTGAGAACATTGTCTTCTCTGTTCAAATGGATCGTCTCACCAGATTTAAGCTGACACAGCAACCAAGGCGTGTGTTTGATGAAGTCATTGATGTCGGCCTTAAAAGGAAGAATGGCAAGGTTGGCTGCCGTATCAAACACGTCTTTCTCTTTGGATTGAGTGAAAAGGACAATGGTTTCTGCTTTGGTAATTAAATAGCTTTGATGAGCAATGTTCTTGGCTAAGATCGAAAACTCCTGATTCCCGGCGGTGTCTCGAAGTAGGGTAATCAGATCATGAAGCGTGTGTTCCATTAGCTCAATCGAGTGGGCAAGGTTAGCCACTTCTTGAATCATGCTTTTGGGATAATGAGTACGCCTGAAGTCAAATCGAGCGATGTTGTCGGTGAGTTGCATCAGCGTATTGAGTGGCTGAGACAGTCGATTAGCAACAAACCATACGATAGCGAAGCAGATGAACAACATCCCAATCGCGACCGCTACTTGCTTGTCTCGCATCGAGATAAGATCAGTGAGCAGCTCATTGTGTGGCGTCGCTTCTGCCAAGTATAAGGTGACATTTTGAGTCAGTTGAACCGGCGTTAGCGTTAGTGCCCAAGTGTTTAAGTTGTACTCAACGTTTTTTAGATTGAGGTTAAACTTCTCTTCATCAGAGATAAGCGGCGCAATAACGGACGCTTTCAATGCTTCCATCTGTTCACGTTTGGGCACATTAAAGAAGCTTTGGTCTTGCTCACTGCCAGAGAGATTCCCCGTCGTTTGGTTGTTCGTTTGCTCAGTTTTACTTGTGTCATCAGATTGGGAGTCAGGCTTGGGTACTGATAGCTCAAGTTGATGCTGACCGAGAAGATTAAAATGTTGATCGAACAAGGCGAGTCGGGTTTGCGGAGAATAAGCTAATTCACTGATCTGAGAAGAGAGGGAACTCAACGTAAAGTCGGCACCAACCACATGCTTGCCATCGGCAGAACGCCTAGAGAGTGTAATGCCATTGGTTTGCAGGAAATAGAATAGATAGGGCTCAGAGAGTTGTATTGAGCCATCAGGCTTTGCGTTACGAAACCAAGGACGAGTGGTGGGGTTGAACTTACTCTCTGCTTGTCGAGTACTGATCACTTGATGTGCGCCATCAAGATAGGTAATAAAGTTTTCACCGTCTAGATTGGTGCTGCTGACCATCATGGTCGCTTTAGCGGGCGCGCTGTTTTCGGCTCTCTGTTTATTGGTGCTTAATGGACGAAAGATTCTGAAGTCACCATCTTCAGAACCATAAAATAGAGCGACCAAATTGGTGTTTTGCTTGAAGATGATATCGACCGAAGCAAGCCAAGAGTCTTTTTCGACAGCGGAAGCTTGATGAGCAACAAACGGGCTCACCGCCATCACATTTAAGGTTGTGATAACAGGGGCAATGGCTTGTTTAAATACTGATTCCAGTTTGTCGCGGTGCTCATTACTGATCTCGCGCACTGTGCCTAGCAGCAGCTCTTGGGAGTGCCGATAACTAATCGAAATCAATACCGCACCGACAAGTGTTGTCAAAATTAGGAAAAGGCTAGTGATGTGGATACTCAGCGGATATCGTCTTCTTCTCATCTAACACTCCGGTTTGTAGACTGGTTTAAGTATTGACGAACTTGGGTAGGTTGCAAAAAATTGGCGCAATTACCGAGTGTGTGCGGTTCTACTTAGATAAGGCCAAGCGCTGGCTGGCTCTGGTTAGCCACGTATTCCCGTGTCGTGTAAATGAACCAGTAATAAACCTTTATGTTTGGGTGCTAATTGTCACTTTCAGCTGATAAACTGGCCGAATTGTTGCCATTAGGCATTCATTTTCTGAAGTATTCTTTTCCTGAAAGAGATTCAGAGTTACTTTCTGAAAAACGTATTTTGACCGAGCGAAGAGGGCATTGATTCATGGAACTCAAAGTAGATACTCACACCCACACATACGCAAGTGGTCATGCTTACAGCACATTGATCGAAAACGCCAAGTCGGCAAAGCAAAATGGTTTAGCCATGTTTTGTACTACTGATCATTCAGAATCAATGCCGGGCGCGCCACACTATTGGTTCTTCAGCAATCAGCGTGTGCTCCCTCGTTTTATTGAAGATGTCGCAATTATTCGAGGTGTTGAGTCAAACATCATGAACACACAGGGTGAAATCGACATTCATCCGAGTGTGGATAAGAACTTGGATTGGGTGATCGCGAGTTTTCATGAGCCAGTATTTCGCCCATCGGATGTCGCTACCCATACAGAAGCATTGTTGAATGTGATTAAGGGCGGTCGAATTGATGCGCTTGGTCACTTAGGCAATCCTAATTTTGATTTCGATTTCGAAGCCGTTATTCAATGTGCGGTTGAGAACAACGTGGCGATTGAGATCAACAACACCACACTCAAAGGCAATAGCCGAGTTGGCAGTGTTGACCGCTGCTATGAGATTGCAAGAATAGCGAAAGCGAAGGGTGCATTTATTACAACAGGCAGCGATGCGCATTTCTGTTTAGATGTCGGTGGCTTAGACTTAGTCGCAGCATTGTTAGATGAAGTGGGCGTAGATTCGAGTAAAGTGATTACCCATTCGCCAAAGCAGTTCCTAGCCTTTTTGGCCTTGCGCGGTCGTAATGAAATCCCAGAATATTCAGATCTTGTTTAAGAGAATGTCGGCGGGTTTGCATTTCGACACAATCAATTTTTGTGCCTGAAAGATTTTTGTATACACTAGCCGAAAATAATAAAGTCGAAGTGCCACAGTAATGACGGCTCTAACTTCAAAGACACCGCTTCACTTGGAGAAACAATGAAAACTCGCTCAATCCTTTTATCTGGCTTAATCGCTGCTTCAGTATTGTCTGGCAACGCATTTGCTAATGTAGACCTTAAGAAAAACATGCAAGAAATGAAGCTTGCGTTCAAACAAGCGGCAGAAGCTCAAAGCATTGAAGAGATGCAAAAGCCTATCGTTCGTTTAGATACGCTAGTGGCAGAGCTGAAAACGGGTGTTTACCCAGTCGAGAAAGAAGACAACTTCATGGAAGGCTTCAAAAAGATCAGTGCATCACTGGATAGCATTGAGCAGAAGCTAGACCAAGGTGACTTAGCGTCGGCACAGCAAGAACTTCGTACTATTGATGGCCTTCGTGAAGAGTACCATGAGAAGCGTAACCCAAGCATCTGGAGCAAGATCTTCGGTTAATTCGTTAATCATGAACGTTTGCTAGATAGGTAACAAAGAGCAAACCTCAAGATTCGATTTCTAAAACGCCGCCTTACATTACCCTCTTTCGAGGAAGGTGTAAGGCGGCGTTTTTATTGTCTCTTTTATCGAAAGCCTGCTGCAAAGAGATGAGTATTACTTTCTTAGTTTTAGTGTTGTAACCAGTATTTAACGAAAAAGAGTGTGCGTTAGCTTCAATTTTTTAACTTGCTGTTAATCTTTACGTTTACCTATATTCCAAGTCCCTCATAATAAGGGAAATTTATAAAGACTTGGAATAATGCGCCGAACCTCGTTCAACTTCTTCATGTTACTTGCAACAGCATTAAGCTGGGCGCTAGTGACATTAATGCCTGTTATCAATGCTCATGGTAATAGTGCGGGAGTATGGGCGTCGTTATGTACGGTCAATGGCTTTGAATTGGTTCAAATCGAAGAAGGCGAACCTAATACTCATAAAGGAAAGCCGTGTCCGTTTAGCCATTTTTCCACGTTTCACCAAGATGAACTTCCCACGACACTACTGACAACTCGACTGAGTTCTATTGTCTCCGACAGCTACGCTTTTTTGGCTCTAAGCGAACGCTACACGAGGCAAGCCCCGCGCGGCCCTCCCTTTGTTATTGCTTAAACCTAACCCATTAAAATAATTAAAAAATAAAGTATTAAGTAAAGTTAAACATGCTCAGATTACTTTCTGATTTTTCAGAAGGTATGTTTGCGTGTGTCAAAGGAAATTATAATGTTGAGAAATGAATCTCAAACCCCTGCGAAAGCACAAGCAACTTCGCAGTCTAAAAGCAGTGCAACAACCGGTTCGGAAACCAATATAAAAAGCAAAGACCGCAATAAAACCCTCTATTTCCTCACATGGCGCTGGCACTTCTATGCTGGGCTATTTGTTATCCCGTTTATGTTAATGCTGAGCATTACAGGTTTGGTGATGCTGTTTGATGATGAAATCGAATTGACTTTCCACCACGAAGCCCTAGAGATTGTTGCATCGGGCGAGTCGATTAAAGTGTCACAACAGTTAGCTGCAGTACAACTTCAATACCCACAAGGTTCGGTTACCCAGTTTGTTCCGAGCAAAGCTCCTGATCTGGCTAACCGCTTTTCGGTAGCACTTGTAGACGGCACATCGGTCTTCGCCACGGTAAATCAATATACGGGCGAAGTGGTCGGAGAGATTCCGCGTAGCGACAGCCTGTACCAACTCGCGAATGACATTCACGGCACTTTGTTGATTGGTGATTGGGGTGATTATCTAATTGAAGTCGCAATAAGCTTGTCTATTCTGTTGCTCATCAGTGGTATTTACTTATGGTTACCTAGAGATAACGCGAGCCGCGCTGGTTTTCTTAAGCTTCGATTTGGTTCAGGAACGCGTATTTTAATGCGTGATCTGCATGCGAACATTGGAGGTGTGTTATCGCTCGTTCTGTTGTTGTTTATTCTGTCTGGATTGGCATGGACAGGTTTTTGGGGCGGTAAGCTTGTTCAAGCATGGAGCACTTTCCCTGCTCAAATGTGGGACGATATTCCGTTGTCTGATAAGACGCACGCTTCCCTCAACCATGGCTCAGAAGAAGAGCTACCTTGGAACTTGGAGCAAACACTATTGCCTTTGTCTCAAGATAAGCCAGCAGAACACGTTCATCATGTGGAAGAGGCGACGGAACCTCATGATCACTCTAAGATGGGTGAAGATCACTCTCAACATGTGTTGTCAGCAAGCAACTTCGACATTGATGACGTTACTGAAAAAGCATACTCACTTGGCTTTACACGATACAAGGTGAATTTCCCGCGTTCAGAAACGGGTGTTTACACGGTCACAGCCAACACTATGGGCGGTGACATCATTGATCCAACGCAGGACCGTACTACGCACCTCGACCAATACTCAGGTCGTATTCTGGGTGAGGTGACATGGCAAGATTATAACTTCATTGCCAAAACGTTAGCGGTAGGTATTTCATTGCATCAAGGTGACATCAGCATCATTAACAAGCTTCTAAATGCTTTGTTTTGTTTGGCGTTCATTGTTGTGTCCGTGACTGGCGGTGTGATGTGGTGGATACGTAGACCTTCAGGTCAAAGAAAGCTTGGCACGCCACCGAAGTTTGGCGATGCAGGGCTTTGGAAGACAGGTTTAGTGATCGTGATAGTTATTTCAGTACTGTTTCCACTGGCGGGAGCGACGATCGTGACAGCAATGCTGCTGGATTGGTTACTATTTTCACGCGTTGAGAAATTCAAGACGGCATTGAGTTAATTGATATACAAACTGACCTCCTTTTTGAGGAGGTCAGTTTCATTATTCAGATGACATGCTCTGTTTATTAAGAAGACGTTAGACTTGTACAGCTCTATATTTGATAAAGCTCTAGATTTCATAAAGCTCTAACGGAAGCCCGTCAGGATCGGCAAAAAAAGTAAATGCTTTACCTGTAAATTCATCAATTCGGATCTGTTCGACTTCGATTCTTTGTTCTTCCAAATAGCTTTTGATTTGTTGAACGTCATCAACACAAAAAGCTAAGTGTCTTAGCCCTTGAGCTTCAGGAAAGCTAGGCCTTTCTGGCGCGTTAGGGAAGCTGAATAGTTCTATTTGAGCACCATTAGGTAGCGCTAAATCAAGTTTGTACGACTGGCGAGCCTCACGATAGTTTTCGGCAATTATCTCAAGTTTCAAAATCTCAGTGTAAAAGTGTTTCGACGCGTCGTAGTTTGAACAGATTATGGCCGCGTGGTGTATTCCTTTCAGCATCAGTTTATTTCTCCTGCCAACTTGTCACCTAAGTGCTTCATGGCGTAATCAATGAATACACGCAGTCGTGCGGGCATATACTTGGTTTGAGCAAATTGCATCGCGATAGCACCATGGTAGTTACTCTTGATGGTCCAATCTTCCAACACTTGTACCACGGAGCCTTCAGCCAACGCATCTTGAATCACGAAGTCATGGAAAATACCTACACCTAGACCTTCTTTCACACCTTTTAGTCGCATTTGCGAATGGTTAACTGCGTAACGCCCACTGACGGGTACCGTGTGAAATTCATCATCTTTAAGAAAATCCCAAATGTGATCTTTGTCTGTCTCTGCAAGATACAAACAGTCGTGTTCAGACAGCTCGGTAGGGTGGTGAGGAATCCCCTTGGCATCTAAATAGTCAGGGCTTGCACACAACACGAGGTTTGTTTTTCCTAACTCTTTCAATACTAAGCTTTCGTCGGGCTTATCAGTCAGGCGGAAAGCAATGTCGATGCCTTGACGTAAAATATCGATGTCGCCGTCAGCCGCTCTCAATTTAAGTTGGATTTCTGGATACTGATTTAAGAATGGAACAACGAAAGGCTGCAATACCGAATTCAAGAAGGCTTCAGGCGCCGCTACCGTTATCGAGCCTGCAGGTTCGGTATGGTCGGAGGTAGACAGTTCAACGGCTTGTTGCGCTGCGTTGATCATCACCACGCTCTGATCATAAACCAATTGACCCGCTTGCGTAATGATAAGGGTACGAGTGGTACGCTCAAACAGTTTCACCGATAGCGCTTTTTCCAAGCGGGTGATGAGCTTACTCAAGGCTGATGGTGTCACGCCTAACTGTTTTGCTGCAGCCGTAAAACTACCTTCGTTAACCACCAAAATGAACGAGGCGAGATCCGGAAGCAGGGCGATGAGTTTTGGGTTAATCATAAGTATCCAGTTAAGCTAGTTTCAACGATGAACTTAATGGTAATTGTGAGCGATTTACTTTGATTTGTGAATCAATTTCATTAATTGATTGACGTGATTGCTCTGATAGGTTGTTGTGTTTGAAGCTCATCTGTATAGCGGCGTTGCTGCTGCGCATTCTGAGATGAAAAATTGATATTTGATATGAAAGCGAAATTAGGCCGGAATGGAGGGTGATTTGTCGTTAAAAAGAACAAGTAAGACACGTTTATGTGCCCTGTGTCACTGGGGTGAACCATTATTCGTGCCTCAGGTTCACTAATGTTTTTCCAACTAAAGGGATAATCGAAACGGGGATGTTCAACTAGAATATAGGCATAAGTTTTACAGTGTAAATGATCGTTTTGAGATCGTTTATATCCCTACATAAAGCAGCGCGCGATGCTGCTGAATAATAATTAGGAAGGAATAGACAATGTCTTCTGCATTTTACCAACAGATTCAAACTCAAATCGAAGAAGTTAAAGAAGAAGGTCTTTACAAGTCTGAGCGCATTATCACTTCTGCACAAAAAGCAGCGGTTTCTATCTCGACTGGTGAAGAAGTACTAAACTTCTGTGCAAACAACTACTTAGGTCTTGCTAACCACCCAGCTCTTATCGAAGCAGCTAAAGATGGTATGGATCAGCACGGTTTTGGTATGGCTTCAGTACGTTTCATCTGTGGTACTCAAGACTCTCACAAAGAACTAGAGCAAAAGCTATCTACGTTCCTTGGTAAAGAAGACACTATCCTTTACACATCTTGCTTTGATGCAAACGCTGGCCTATTCGAAACGATTCTAGGCAAAGAAGACGCAATCATTTCTGATGCTCTAAACCACGCATCTATCATTGATGGTGTTCGTCTATGTAAAGCAATGCGCTTCCGTTACTCGAACAACAACATGGAAGAGCTAGAGCAACAACTTATCGCAGCTAAAGAAGCGGGCGCTCGTCACACACTAATCGTAACTGACGGCGTGTTCTCAATGGACGGCGTAGTGGCTAACCTTCCTGCTATCTGTGACCTTGCAGACAAGTACGACGCACTAGTAATGGTTGATGACTCTCACGCAGTGGGCTTCATGGGCGAAAACGGCGCGGGCACTCACGAGTTCCACAACGTTGTTGACCGTATCGACATCATCACAGGTACGCTTGGTAAAGCAATGGGTGGCGCTTCAGGCGGTTACACTTCTGGTAAGAAAGAAGTGATCGACTGGCTACGTCAGCGTTCTCGTCCATACCTATTCTCTAACTCTGTTGCACCAGCAATCGTATCTGCGTCTATCCGTGTTCTAGATCTTCTTGCGGAATCAGGCGACCTACGCACTCAACTATGGGAAAACTCTGCTCACTTCCGTACTCGCATGGAAGCAGCGGGCTTCACTATGGGCGGTGCTGACCACGCAATCATCCCAATCATGCTGGGTGATGCAAAAGTAGCGGCTGAATTCGCAGAGCGCGCACTAGAGAAAGGCATCTACGTAGTAGGTTTCTCATTCCCTGTAGTGCCAAAAGGTCAAGCTCGTATCCGTACGCAAATGTCTGCTGCACACTCTCGTGAGCAACTAGACCGCGCAATCGATGCGTTCATTCAAGTTGGTAAAGACATGGGTATCATCTAATTTTAAAGGGATGCCACGAGCATCCTTTAATTAGATAGAGCAACACCCAGTAGAATATATAGATTTTTGATTCTCGCCTTACAGTTAGGCGAGATGAACTGGATAAAATTATGAAAATTAAAGCACTTTCTAAGCTTAAGCCTGAAGAAGGCATTTGGATGACCGAGGTTGAAAAACCTGAAATGGGTCATAATGATCTTCTTATTCGTATTAAGAAAACCGCAATTTGTGGTACTGACGTACATATCTACAACTGGGATGAGTGGTCACAAAACACAATCCCAGTACCTATGGTAGTAGGTCACGAATACGTGGGTGAAGTTGTTGGCATTGGCCAAGAAGTTCGTGGTTTTGAAATCGGCGACCGTGTATCTGGCGAAGGTCACATCACATGTGGTCACTGTCGTAACTGTCGTGGCGGCCGTACTCACCTTTGTCGTAACACAACAGGTGTTGGTGTTAACCGCACTGGTGCGTTCTCTGAGTTCCTTGTGATTCCTGCGTTCAACGCATTTAAGATCCCTGCAGAAATCTCTGACGATCTAGCTTCAATCTTTGACCCGTTTGGTAACGCAGTACACACAGCACTTTCTTTCGACCTAGTTGGCGAAGACGTGCTAATTACTGGTGCTGGCCCAATCGGTATCATGGCTGCAGCTGTTGCTAAGCACGTTGGTGCTCGTCACGTTGTAATCACTGATGTAAACGAGTACCGCCTAGATCTTGCTAAGAAAATGGGTGTGACTCGCGCAGTAAACGTGATGGAAGAGAAGCTTGAAGACGTAATGTCTGATCTTGGCATGACTGAAGGCTTCGATGTAGGCCTAGAAATGTCTGGTAACCCATCTGCGTTCAACAGCATGCTGACTAACATGAACCACGGCGGTAAGATCTCTCTACTAGGTATTCCACCATCAGATATGGCAGTAGACTGGAACCAAGTAATCTTTAAAGGCTTGGTTATCAAAGGTATCTACGGTCGTGAGATGTTCGAAACTTGGTACAAGATGGCTTCACTAATCCAATCAGGCCTAGATTTAACGCCAATTATCACGCATCACTTCAAGGTTGATGACTTCCAAAAAGGCTTCGACGCTATGCGTAGCGGGCTTTCAGGAAAGGTTATCCTTGATTGGGAATAGTCTAAATTAGGCTCTCATTAGTAAAAGGCGACAGGTTAAATTGTCGCCTTTTTTACGTCTAAAACCGCTAAATAACGCTCGATTACAGTGGCTGTCGCCATTTTGTCGCCATTAATTTTCTAAAGGATTGAGGTGAACTGCCTGCATCAAATGCTCGGGAGCAAAGTGAGAATACGCCATTGTCTGCTCAATTTTTGTGTGACCTAGAATCCGCTGTAACACCAAAATATCCCCTTTATTCATCATAAAGTGCGAAGCAAATGTATGCCGTAGAACATGCGTTGCTTGCCCACTTGGAACATGATTAGGTAAAGCCCTTTTAATGTAGCGCCAGGCATCCTTATAAGTAGTGTCAAAAATCTTATGGTCGTTCACTGCGATATCTAAGATCTCATGATACAAAGCAGGTGAGATGGGCACACTTCGATTTCTCTTACCTTTTGTCTCGGTGTAAGTTAGCTTGAATTCAGCTACTTGTGAACGGGTAAGAGTGAGAGCTTCACTTATACGAGCACCGGTGGCTAAGCAAATCTTAGAGATTACAATGAGCTGTGGAATCGAGACTGTAATTACGCGGTTGAAATTCTTCAGGTTAAATAGGAACTCTTCAATTTGTGGCTTGGTTAGATATGCCAGGTTCTTCTCGCTAGTTTTGATTGTATCGATAGCTTCAATCGGGTTGGGGTATTTCCATTGATTGTACTTGATTAGTTTCTTGAACATTCCCTTTAGATAAATCAATTCCATGTTATGTGTTGTTGGTGAAATCTCAACAGATTTATTTTTGCCACGGTAAGGTATTCGTGTTGCACGATAGTCCAAGTAGTCTCGTTCTTTAAGGTGGTAGGCAATCGGGTTACCTAATCCTTCAATTGTTTTGGCTATCAGATCCCGAGCTTGCTGATCCGCACCAGTAGTTTTGGACACTGAGTTAAGTGAGTACAATCACTAATGAGGTGAACCATAACAAGCAAGAAGAAACGTATTATCCATTCTCCTGAATTTAAAGCTGAAACCCTGAAGTTGGCAGAGAAAGTGGGAGTCGCTACAGCTGCAAGACAGCTCTCGTTACATGAATCTCAGATCTATGGTTGGCGAAAAGCCACAAAGAAGAATTCTAATATTAGCCAACGAGAACAAGAATTGGCCGTTGAAGTCGCTAAGCTAAAAAGGCAGTTGGCAGAGCAAGCAGAAGAGCTAGACATCGTAAAAAAGGCCGCCACCTACTTCGCGAAAAATCTAAAGTAAATTGCTATGAATTTATGCTCGAACACCTGCTGAGTTTCAGTATTTCCCGTATGGCTAAGGTGTTCAGAGTTTCTTGAAGTGGGTTTTATTATTGGGTTGAGAACCGCCACAAGGCGATTCAACGTGAAACAGAGCGCCAAAAGCTTGATACCAAGGTAAAAGAAGCCTTTGACGTTAGCAAAGAATGAGATGGCTCAGACGTATTCAGAAAGAACTGGCAGAGAGCGGTGATAACCATAATGTTAAGACCATTGCCGCCAGTATGAAACGTCAGGATTTAGTAGCGAAAGCAGCACGCAAGTTTAAGTGTACAACGGACAGTAAGCATAAAATGCCCGTTGCTCCGAACTTGCTCGCTCAAGATTTTAACGCAACGGCTCCGAATCAAAAATGGGCAGGAGACATTACTTATGTTGCCACAAGCGAAGGCTGGCTGTACTTAGCTGTCATTATTGACCTATATTCAAGGCAAGTAATTGGTTGGTCTATGGATACGAGAATGACGGCCTCACTGGTCTGTGATGCCTTATCGATGGCTTTATTCCGTCGAGGATTCCCTGAGCAGGTTATAACTCATAGCGATCGAGGTAGTCAGTACTGCTCGAAAGACTATTTCAATTGCCATTACGCTGAAAGTTGTTACCCATTCACCTCTACACTTGATTGTTTTCAATACGTTAAGTGCAAATACTACTAATCTGCCCAAGGTTTAGAGGACCTTGAACAGATTAGGTATACACAAGCTTAAATCAAACGTTGGAACGCGCGTTTTTCTTCTTTGATTTATAGGCTTTCATTGAAATTTTTAAAGCAAGCTGTTTTTGTTTAATTGAAATGAGTTGTCTCGTTACGACCTTATGGTGTAACTCTGTGATAAAGTTTTTTTCCCAAGGCGTAAGACGGTCAAACCTCAATAAAATAGTGTCATTGAGTACATTGAACAACTCGTATTGGCTTTTATCCATTCGACTGCTAAGCATTCAATTAGAGCACTTAGCTAGAGAAATGACGTTAAGGCTTTCTACTTTCTCATTTTTTCCTAAGGTTATGATTCGATAAGAGATCCCACTCTCTAATAGTGGTCTTATTTCGATGTTGTCACAAAAACTAATGGCGACTTTTTCTACTAAGCTGTCCATATTCAAAGTTTTCTTTTTTACGAAAACAAGAGTGACACTATTGCCCTCTGACTGAGCATTTACGAGTGTGATTGAGCCTAACTCTTGTGGAAGTTGGCTTGAGATAACCGTCGCTCTATAATCGGCAAGCCCATTAGATTTTATTGGGCTTATCTGACAACCGTTAAGCATGACACTGACGAAGAGAATTACAGTTGTTCGTAGCATTATACGCTCCTTCTTCCTTTCTTCTCCCTTTAGGTGCCTTAAAATATTTATGGATATAACGTGAAGACATAGAAGATAAGAGCGCACTATAATCTAAACTGAATGTGACTTTTTCCCCTACAAGTAGTGGTTTCTGTGAGGATTCAAGGACAAGATGATCACTGGTTGAAGACATGATCTTAATCCCATTCGGAGCCTTAAGCCCGCTGACACAAACATCTTGGCGGCCTAATGCTAGAATAGCTTGTGAGACCTCCCCTCTATCTTGAAGGTTTTCTTTTTCACCAAAAGCATTTAACCCCCGACTCCCCCAAGGCAAAGTCGGTTTAGTCTTGGATTCAATCACTTCAGCGGTCAAAGAAACCGCATCCGTATGTAAGCCTTTGATATTTTGGTGTTCTAAAGGCTCACAGCCTAAAAAAATTGCTTCTCCTATACGAAGGTTATTGACTCGAGTTAAGCCTGTTCTTTGAAGAGCCCAGTTAACTGAAGCAGAATTACCCCCTGAAATAATTTCTAGACTGACCCCAAATGTAGCTTCAATTCCATCGGCAAGCTCAGAAAGAATACTCATATTTTGATCATCTGGAGCGACACCATACCGACAGGCTAAATTCGTACCAATTCCTTTTATCGTGATGTTTGGTAAAGAAATAATCTCTCGGATAAAATCAATCACGCGATTTGGCATCACACCTTCTCTGAGATCGCCAAGCTCAACCATAATAATGATACCGTGACAGCAATTTTGTTGTTCCGCTGCATGTGAAAGCCTCTGAATCACTTCAACTTCAGAGTTTAAACTCATATCACTGTATTTTATTACGCTCGCCACTTGACTGAGCATGGGTGTACGTATCAGCATTTTAGGGATAGCAATGCCAATTTCAGTCATCTTTTGAAGATTTTCGATTCTTGAATCGGCTAACATTGTTGCGCCAGCATCAATAAGAACTTGTGCGATGATAGGGTGGCCGAGGAAGACTTTTGTTACAGGCGTAACGGATATATTTTTCAGTGATAGCTGAGAAATCAGGAACTGAGCGTTATGATGAACTTTTCCACAATCGATGTCTAACCTAGGGTAGTTCACCCTTTTTCGGCCAGTTTACTTGCTATTATAGGAAAGGCTGACGTTACGATGTGCAGTAGATGTTCAACAGGCTGTGACAAGACATCAGTAACCGGTAGACCAAATTCGGTAGTGTAAGTGTCTATCGCACAACGTGTTTCATCCAACGACATATCTTCATGATTCAGTGTTAGTCCAATAACATTGGTATTAGAAAACGTTTCGATAAGATTGATTTCTGAGGCAATCGAAGGCATTGGGCAATCAGTAAAATCACTACGATATAAACGTTTAGGGGCATGTTGCAGTATCACACCCGTTGGACAACTGCCACGTAAGATAAAAGCGCTGGTTGAAAACGCAGGGTGACTCAAGGCTCCTTGCCCTTCAATAATTATCAGATCCGGATTTTCTTTTTCATAGGCCTGTACAATGACAGATTCCAACTCACCGGCACAAAATTGTGAAGGGACAGCATCGAGTGCAACGCAGTATTGTGCGCCTTGCATAATACCTGTTTGACCAGTGGCAATCAGAACGACGTTAAGGCCTTTTTTAGTCAGTTCATTCGCCAATATTGTTGCTGTTGTTCGTTTTCCTAGCGCGCAATCCGTCCCCATTACAGCAATTCTCGGACATTTAACGTTGTGTATTTTCCCGCTAAACGTTTTCAGATCGCCTTTACTTTTGGGTTTGCGAGTATCGAATATTCGAACGTTATTCTTTAAACTGGCTTCTAAAAATAGAGGATCATCGGTTAGGAATTCATGTAAGCCATTTACGATGTTCATTCCTAGTGACATGGCATTTAAAATGATACTTTTATCTAAGTCAGATAAAAAGCCACTTGATGGCGCAATACCAAAAATGAAGTAATCAGGAATGCTTTCTGCGTGAATGATAGCTTCTTCAGCATTAGCAAGGATAGGTATTCCATTGGCTTTGTTATCAAGAACTTCACCAGCATCTAAGCCAGCAGACCCACTATCAATAACCGATAAAATACGATAGCTTAACGAATGTCTCACTAACCCATTAGCGGTTTTACCATCAATTTTACCGAAATTACCTTCGCAATATATAATCGCAGAAGGGATGACAGGTTTTACTTTTTGAGCAAGTGGTAACCAAGGTGCGAAATGGGGTACGTTGTTGGTATCTACATTTTCAATTCTAGAGAGTCTGAATATATTTCTTAACTTTTCGGTTGAGATGGACATAATTAAAGCCTGCAGTATGGCTTAGGAGGGCGACTAAGGAGTGCCGAGTTGCGAGTTCGGAAAAGAAAAGAAGTCCCTACTAAGCGGTAGGGATAACAACCAAGGTAACACACTCACCAGACTTTTGTTGGTTATTATTAATACGCTTTCTGAGTCTATTACTTTCAGACTTCGCCCACTTGAGCGTTGTAATTTCTCAAACTCAATTTACCGCTTGTTAATCCCTTGTATCGAGACATTGCGGTCTCAGATATTGAGCGATAGTGATAACCAGACTCTGTTTTCCACTCCGATATTGTCCCATTTTTCAGAGCCGTTACTGCTTCGTTTCTGGGATGACCATCCTCCCAATGTACTGCATTCTTTCGAGGTGGTATCAACGGAGTACAGCCTTTATTTTTCAGGGTTTCATGACAACTTTTTGTGTCATATGCTCCATAGGTAAATTCGGTATGAACCTTTCTGCGTAAAGGGTTGAGTAATGTTGGTAGCACTTCACTATAGCCAACATTTACAAGGCTGACTTCCGCACTAATCGCTTCGTGAGTATCCACATCTACAGCTAAGTGCAGCTTACGCCATGTTCTTCGTTTTTCTGCACCATGCTTTTTTACTTTCCACTCACCCTCACCAAAGACTTTGAGGCCTGTCGAATCAATGGCTATATGGTGAATAGCCCCTCTAGACCTATTGCGATATTTGACCTGAACCGTCTTCGAGCGTTTACTAATACATGTGTAGCCAGGAGAGGTCAGCGGAACATCCATTAGCTCAAAGATAGAGTTGATAAAACCTTGAAGAGCACGTAATGGCAGAGAGAATATCCCCTTAATCATCAGGGCAGTTTCAATCGCTGTATCAGAGTACTGGAACTTAACTCAGTGTCCAAAACTTCTGGCACGGATCACTATGAATCCTAACCAAGGCCATTGGAACATTACTTTTTATTGTCCCATTGAACTCAACATATTTATGAGCGGTGAAAAAATTTCAGGGCACCTTAAGGATTTGTCGTCGTGTTTGCTTAAGCAAGTTAAGAAGGACTTTTGCAACAGTGACTGTTGATAAACTTACCTTGCGCGTAAGAAGTGCCTTATTGGTGCGTGCGAAATGTCTTATTTTCGGGTGGCTATGAGATGATTGGTGATATTTTTAGTATATAATACAAAAGCTTATAATAAATCCATCATATGCTTATATTTGACGGCATGTTTCCTGTAGGCGATTATATGGAAAATTTCTGTCATTGGTTATCTGTTAATGTCATACAAAAAACTGTTAGTCGTATTAGCTTTTTTATGTTTACCCCTGCCATCCTTAAGTAAGGATCTTATACCTAATAATGAGATAAAGCCTTTAGAAAATGGTGAGTTACTTAAAGTTGGGGTGATGAATGGATTCAATGAAATAGAATTGGATTCCTTAGAGGAAATTTTCAATAAAATTGGATTAGATGTAGAATATGTAATTTTTGATGAAATTAATAGTTTAAAGAATAATTTAAATCATAAGAAAGTTGATCTGGCGTTATACTTTAAAAGAACAGGAACTCTAGATGATAAATCATTATATTCAGTCCCAATCTTAAAAAAAAGTGTGGCATATTGGTCTATTTCAACCTCAGAAGTTAAAAAAAATGGCCTATGGGCCTGCGTTGTGGGAACTATATACTGTAACATTTTAGAGTCAGAAAATATTCAAAATTTCCAAAAGTATATTAGTATAGATAGTGCTATGAAAAGCGTTTCATCAAAAGAAATAGATGCTGTACTAGCAAGTTATGTTACATTGAGTAAGTTTTTAAATAACTCCGATGAATTAAGTGGAAATCTACAATCACCAGATTGGGGAGGGAGTGTAAATTTGACGCTTTTTTCAAAGAAGGACAACGTCAGATTAACAAAAATTGTTGATGAAGTAGTAGGGAATTTAAGGTCAGATCGGGAAGTTTCCATTAACGATAACAACAACTATTATTACACTTTAGAAGTAAACAATAACAAATACAAAACTCGCAGTGATCATGTCATTAAGTATTCATTTGATGATGATGTATTCCCTCTTCTTTTTCGTAATCAAAGCGGTAATTTAACTGGTTATTTATATGATATATTAAAATTAATAGAAAGTAGAACTGAACTAGAGTTTAAGTACATTGCTAATGATAATGGTAAAAGTCTTGTTGAAATGCTTACTTTGGGGGATATAAATCTAATACCGTTTACTTTAAGTACCAGTGATTACTTTGGGTTGGCTAGTTCTACAAATCCGGTCATTTCATTTCGTTATTATGCATTATCTTTAGCAAAAAGTGTGTCAATTACTAGCGTGTTAGAAGGTGTTTTACTTGCACAAGGTAAAGAAAAGCTAGGAATAAAGACGCAAGTTTTTGGTGAGAGTGTTTTACTTTTTTCTAATCCTAAATCTATCTTACGAGCACTTGAGTCTGGTGAGATAAAAAAAGCTTACATAAGAGAGGACCTCGTCGACATAATTGCTTCGTCTGATGCGACAGATGATTATATCGTTGATAGGAAAGATTATAGAAGTGTGGATGCAACAATGGCCGTTTCAAATGACAATAAATTATTGTTAGAATTATTGAATAGTGCATTTAAAACATGGGATTCTAATGAGATAAACAAAATAAAGAACTCTTATGACCCCTTTAACGTTGTTTACGGAGTTGATTATAAACATTTCATCAGGATTATTGCAATATTATTTATATTGATAGCGGTAGCTGGTGTGTTAATATATTTAAGGCAGAAGAATTTAAATCTTCAATTTATAATAAAAGAAAATGATGCGAAAAATTTCGAATTAGAAAAAAACT
Organism: Vibrio sp. 10N.286.51.B11; assembly: GCF_041469245.1. Lineage (NCBI taxonomy): Bacteria > Pseudomonadati > Pseudomonadota > Gammaproteobacteria > Vibrionales > Vibrionaceae > Vibrio > Vibrio sp. 10N.286.51.B11. The sequence goes on from NZ_JBFRKI010000021.1 coordinate 149,577, forward strand.
TCCTTCAATGTGTTATTACTCAATTCCCGTCTCAAGTGTTCATATACGATGACACAGACACATTATTACTCTCTAGTTGTAAGGAGTTTCAGAGTGGACGTTGCGATAGTTGCCTTATACGTTCTACTAGCGACTCTAACGAATTTTTACAGACGAAGGAAAATAGAAGGGACGTGTTGAATAACGGTAATACTATAAATTATACTTTAGATGTAAATAACTGTGCTATGAAAATGGAAACCGTTGAATATATTTGTATGCGCATAAAAGCTAATAACAAAAACTATGTATTATCAATAATTACTGATATCACCGAAAAAAAACTCCAAGAAAGAGAATTAATAACCGCCAAAGGAAAAGCAGAAAAGGCGATATCAATACGAGATAAATTTTTAGCTTCAATGAGCCATGAGTTGAGAACTCCAATTGCAGGTATGGTTGGTCTATTGGAGATGTTGTCAAACCGAATTTCAGATGAAGAAAGTCGAGTGTTACTATCAAATGTTTCCACTTCAGCTCGCCAACTTAACGTTCTAGTTAACGATATACTTGACTTCTCAAAAATAGACGCTGGTCAATTAAAATTAGAGCCTAGGGAATGCAATATTTTACGTGAAACTGGAGAGGTTGTAAGGTTACATTTAGCTGCAGCTCGTGAAAAAGGTTTAACATTAAAATATAACTTTTCACCGACTCCTATTAATATCATATCTATTGATTCACTTCGATATGCACAGATCCTTAATAATCTCTTGTCTAATGCTATCAAATTTACTGATAAAGGAAGTGTATTAGTTGATGTTTCTATTGATAATGATAAGATTTTCATTTCTATAGCAGATAGCGGCTGTGGAATGTCGCATGATAAGCAAAAAATCATATTTAGTCCATTCGTACAAGCTGATAACTCAATTGCAAGAAAATATGGTGGGACTGGCTTAGGGTTAACTATTGTTTCAGAATTAACAAGTCTGATGAAAGGAACTTTAAAAGTTTCAAGTTTGGAAGGGGTCGGGACGAAAGTAGATTTGGAATTAAGTCATGAATTTGTCTCATATTATGGGGAATTATTATCTGGATATTATATTCACTATAAGAGCAATTTCGAAATTATTTCAGAATGGCTCTCTGTTTGGGGTTGTAATGAGAATATATTAAATCCAATTAACAAAGTCCTAATCAGTGATATGGATAATGTATCATTAAGCAAAGAGTTTGATTGTACCATTTTACTTGATTCGGAAAAGGTAGCATTTAAAGAAACTATAGGTACAAAGACAAATTTGAGTATCAAGCCATTTTTCCCTGATTTACTTTTAGATACTATTTTACAAGTTGCTAAACCTAACAAAGAAAAAATTATACAGACTAAGAGATCACTTAGTATCCCTGTTCTTGTAGCTGAAGATAATCCAATAAACCAGATTGTTATTATAAATCAATTACGAAATTTAGGGATAGAAGCAGAATTAGTAACAAACGGAAAAGAAGCTCTAGATGCTTTGATGACAAAGCCTAATTACTATCGTTTGTTGATAACTGACTGTCATATGCCCATCATGGACGGTTTTGAGTTAGTGAGGAATGTTAGGGAAATGACTCCTGATTCTCATTTTCTGAAAATTATCGGTTGTACTGCCGAAGATTCTAGAGTTGTACATGACACCGCAAATTTGGTCGGTTTTGATAAAGTATTATATAAGCCTTACGGGATTGAAAAATTATCAAGAATTATCAATGACTTAATTCCAGATGACCACTGGTTAGATCATGTTCCTGAATCAGACGTCGAGCAAATGAGAAGCTTATTTATATCTACCATGACTGATGATTTAATAGAGTTGAAGAAAGAAAATAGAGATAACCTTAAAAGGATCGCGCATAAAATTAAAGGAGGAGCTTCTATATTGGGTATTGAATCAATCGTTTTATTAGCTCAAGAGCTCGAAGATGGAATTCATAGTCCTAAAAATAAAGTTATTCCAACATTAATAGAAGATTTAATTAATGATGTAAATAATCATATATATAGTGCCAAACACTATATACGGGGGAGTAAATGAAAATTTTATTATTGGATGACAACCCTTTAGAGACAGAAATAATAAAGTCCAAACTTAATCAATACGATTTTTATGAGATATTATGTTTTAATCATGCGAGTTTGGCTTATGAATACTTAAGGCATAATTTTGTGGATTTGGTCATAATTGATCTTGATATGCCTGAGGAAGATGGTTTACTTGTATTATCCAAACTTAGTGCAATTAACTTTGAGCAACCTTTGTGTATATTAAGTGGTTTGGGAGAAGATATTATAATCTTGGCAGAGAAAGTCGCTAGATTATATGGTTTAAACATTATATGTTCTAATGTTAAACCAATCAATGATATTGCATTGAAAAAGGTAGTTGAATGTGCGGCTAAATTAAAATCAAAGGTTGATTCAAATGATTTTGTCTCAAATATCTCATCATATTCATTAAAAGAGATCATGAGCGGAATTGAACGTGATGAGCTTATTGTCCATTATCAACCTCAATATAGTTTTAACTCAAAAGAACTGGTTTCTTTTGAAGCTTTAATTCGTTGGGATCATTCTAGTGATGGATTGTTATATCCAAAATCTTTTATGCCAATGCTAGAAAAAAGCGGTAATACAAGAGTTATTTTTAATGCTTTGTTTAATATGGTAACCTCAAAAATTGCTAAATATCCAAGTGAATTAAAATTTTCGATAAATATATCATCCAAAGACTTATCTGATGAGACGTTTGTGGGGTACATATTGGATATATTAGACTCAAAAAAATTGTCTCCTGATCGATTCACATTTGAAATAACTGAAAATATAGCTTATGAGCTTGAACCTATAATGTTACAAAATATCACTAGATTAAAAATTAACGGATTTGGACTATCTATTGATGATTTTGGTATTGGTCATTCCAATTTGATAAATTTGGTTGAAATACCATTTACAGAGTTGAAAATAGATAGAAGGTTTGTAAAAAATTACTTGCTCTGTCTAAAGCATAAGCATGCATTAGAGTTATCTGTAAGTTTAGCTAAGAAACTAGGGTTGATTGTTGTAGCTGAAGGTATTGAAGTTTACGAGGAATACAGTGCGATGAAAAACCTAGGTGTTGATATATGCCAAGGGTATTTAACTGGAAAACCTGATTTTATAGAGAATATACTTAACTTTAGAGAGCATTGTTACACTAAAACAACTTTTTCTATCGACAAGGTTAGGTGATATTATTGGAAATAGAATCTCGATTATATAAGTTCATTACATTTTAGATACATGATGTTTTCGCTCCAAAGAGGCGTTGTTGCTTAAATCAGTTGAACCTTTTCCAAGATCTGCGATCTTATCCTTTGTGATGATTAGAACGGTGATGACATGGGTAAAGCGGAAAAGAAGATAACTAACTGGGCGGAATACAATAAGGCTCTGTGCAAGCGTGGTAGAGGTTTCCAGTATTCTGATACCGCGATTGAAACTGCCTTGATGATTAAGGGAATTTTCTCTCTTCCATTACGTGCTCTTCAAGGCTTTATCGATTCTATCTTTGAGTTATTGGATGTTCCACGGACTACACCTGTATCAGCAAACGCTCGAAGACAGTTCAGGTCAAATATCGCAATCGTATTGATAACCCAACGGTGGAACAAGCCTTTGTCTTTGTTGCCGCTTTACGTACAGCTTCATCAACAAGTGTGACTATTTTAAGCCGTTCTGAGATAGGAATCAGTCTTCCTCGTTGGTTTCCCAGAGGGCATTGAACTTTTCCCGCAAAACCAGTAGCGCAGCCGTTTCAGCAAGTGCTTTCTCTTTACGTGCCAACTCCCTCTCCAACGCTTTTACCTTTCTGCGTTCCTCACGTAACTGCTTATTTTCTTTGTGTGATATTTTTCTTTGTGTGATATTGAAGTCGATGTTGTGCTCAGCGCCTTGATAGATAGTGCTCGCCAGGCTTTAACGTCATCGACAAATAACCCTTTAGACCTTACAGTATTCAGCTAACTCGCGTTCAGACATTGTTGCAGTTTCAATCACTATGAAAAATCTCTGCTCCGCTGAATAATCAGTAGTAGTATTTTCTAACGGCGACTCTGTAGACAATAGGCCGCTTTCGCCAGTACTTATAACTACTACGATGAACATTGAACACATTACACAACGTTTTACGCTATAGCACTTCCTGAGTTTCTCGATTATTGAGAACTGTTCAGAGAGTCCGACATCAAGAGAGCTGTTGCACTTTCTAATATTTTGTTTTGCTCTTAAAGGCGAGCTAGTTTCTTTTTCAACTCACGAACCCACGTATCCATTGTGGATTTACCGACGTTCATAGCTTGAGCTACTGAAACAACAGTATAGTTTTGGTCGAGCGTGAGTTGCGCAGCCTCTACCTTAAATTCAGCACTAAATATTCTTCTTTACGTTTTGTCATTGTGTCACCTGTTAACTTATGAGGTGATGATATTACCTCTAATTAGGTGGCTAAATTTACTATGCCACTACATCCATGTTCGTTAAATTGTCCGCATTACACTTTTAGTAGCCGAAGAACCAAGCAAGTTGAGATTTCATTTAAGACAAAAACGAGAGGGGCGATGCAACACTTAGCCATTGATGCGACTGGTCTTAAGGTTTATGGCGAAGGTGAATGGAAAGTAAAAAACACGGGACAGATAGTAGGAGTAGTGTCTCGAGAAAGCTTCATATTGAAGTTGATACAAGCACTCATGAAATCATTGCAGTTGAGCTAAGTTTAT